>JAVBPI010000191.1:0-16896 GCA_031549705.1 Thermoguttaceae bacterium | reverse complement strand
CTCGTGGAGACCGCCCGCCTCGTGACGAAAATCGAGGCGAACGCCGTCCGTTCGGAGATCGTCCGCCTCGTGGAGACCGCCCGTTCCGTGATCGTCCGCCGCGTGAAGACCGCCCGTTCCGCGAACGTCCGCCGCGTGACGGACATCGTGGCGAACGACGTCCGTTCGGTGATCGTCCGCCTCGTGGAGACCGGCCGTTCCGCGAACGTCCGCCGCGTGACGAAAATCGAGGCGAACGCCGTCCGTTCGGAGATCGTCCGCCTCGTGGAGACCGCCCGTTCCGCGACCGTCCGCCGCGTGACGAAAATCGAGGCGAACGCCGTCCGTTCGGAGATCGTCCGCCTCGTGGAGACCGCCCGTTCCGTGATCGTCCGCCGCGTGAGGAAAATCGAGGTGTCCGTCCTCCGCGAGGAGATCGCCCGTATCGGGATCGTCCGCCGCGTGACGAAAATCGGGGCGAACGTCGTCCGTTCGGAGATCGTCCACCGCGTGACGAAAATCGGGGCGAACGCCGTCCGTTCAAACCGTCGAACAATCGCAGCCGCAAACCGCGACGAGAAGACGAAGAGTGAACGTAAACCGATCACCGCAATGCGGCCTTGACTTTGCGATAAAACGCCGCTTCATCAGCGAACGAATGTTTGTCATGAAACGCAATCAAGGCATCGAAGCGCTTTTTCAAATCCGCCCCGGTCGCGAGTTTCAACTTGCCCAAACATTCGGGACAAAGCCATAGCGGCGTGGCGTCCGCCTCCTGCAAATGGTTGACGCCGTTCAGGTTGCAGCGGTATTGCGTGCAGTGGAGCATCGAAAACATATGGAGCGTTTCGTGGGTCGCCAAGCGGAGCGTTCTTTTCAGGCAGAGCGTATAATCCTCATCCGATTCCGCCGGGTCGCCGTTACGGTAAATCGACCAAACGCCGACCCTGTCCTGATACGATGCGTAACCGAACACGAAGTTCCAGCCGTCGCCGGGATAAAGGTCGTGACCCGTGAAAGCGATGAGCACGCAGGCATCTTTCGGGAGTCGCGGTTGGAGCACCTTTTCGAGAATATAACTCGTGAGCAGTTGATGATTGCCCCACGAAGGATGCGTCCGTTGGGCGGTTTTCGGGAATCGGCTTACCGACACCGACGGAAGCATTTTTACCGGCAGTCCGAAATAAATCTCCAAGTATTCTTTCGCGGTCCCGATGATTTTCTTCTGCCTTTCCGTCATGTCGCCCAAAATTTGGACGTAAATCGTTTTTCGTTCGGGAACGGCCTTGACGTGGTTCGTCTTGCGGTACTCCGCCAGCGTTTGGCCGGGCTCTTTGTGTTCCGCCAACCATTCGCCGGGACGCGGCGTCGGCATGGCATCGTGGAACGGAATCAGTTGCGCTAAAGAAGCGGGTAGATTCGCTCCCGCCGATTGGGCGAAAACAAAATGACCGCACAAAAACAGATGCAACACGAATCCGCCGAAAACGAGGGGGAGGGGGAGGTTTTTCATGCTTTTCATCCGGGGATTGCGGCGGGGTACCGCCTTCATCCCCGGCTCTTTGTCGGTTTACTCGGTGCGGTTTTCGTCCCAATTCAACTCGGTAAGCCGGGCGACGCAATCTCGATATTGTTGCGACTCGACGATCTCCGCTCCGGCTTTCAGGCGGCCGATCAAATCGTTCCAAAGGTCGCCATGAAATCGCTGGTAGAACCGACGCGATCGGGACGCCACGAAATCCTCTTGGATTTTGGCGAAAAGTGTCGCCGTACTCTGTTGAATCCCTTCGCCGCCGACGTGGAGCATCGCTTCGCCGCCGGCAGTGACCCCCCCGGCGAAGAACGCTTCCCCCAACGCCTGCGCACCGACATGCGCTCCCAGCGCCAAGCCGCTCAAGGCCAGTGTGACCGTAATCACCGGCCTCGCCGCCGTGGCAACGGTGTCCGCCGAACGGAGCCAGGAGACCGCCTGCGGATAATCTTTCGCCCAATCGGACAGATATTGTTGCAACCGTTTCCGGAAAGCATCGTCGACCGGCTCCAATGCATCCACGGCTTGGTGAGCCCGTTCGACCAGCATCGCCCGCCGTTCGCCGCCGATCATCCGTATAATTTCGTCGCGCAAAATGGGGTTGGACGTCTCCGCAAGTTTTTCCAGCCGCTTCACGACCGTTCCGACAAATTCCGCAACAGTTTTGTGCTCCGACATCCGGAATAGTTCCAGCGGATCGACCGAGGGCTTGGAAACAATCATCGACGTTGCTTTCCGGAGCGGCCAAAGAAGCGAACTCCCGACGGTACGATAAACGCCGTTGACCTTTTTCGACCAATCGGGACGCCCTTCGTTCCACCAGCGGCGGACTTCGTCGACCAGCAGGAACGAGGGCAAACCGGGCCAGTGAACGGTCGTCTCCTCGATGCTGCCCAGTGTCGTCAACGCTTCGGCGAATTGTGCCGACATCGCATCGATCCGTTTCAAATACGAACGAATTCCCGACTCGGCGTTGGTCAATTGCCGTACCGCTCCGAGCAGGGTCCGGGTCTTGATCGTGTCGAATTGCAATTCGCTTAAAATGTTGCGTAAATCGACCGGCGTCTCGAATTTCGGGCCTTCCGACGTGTATTCGTAAAACGGAATCTCCAGTTTTTCCGCGGCGTTTCTGTCGTGCGGGGCGACAAAGACCGCGAACGGTTTCGAATGCGTTTCGTCGCAGAACTGGTCGATCCAACGCGGCAGATGGTCGAGATCCGACTTCAAGTCGAACATGTTGAACAACACGATCACCGGCTTGTCCGCCTCCCCCGCTTCCCGAAAGAACCGGCGGACCGCCGCGTCGTTGTATTTCTGTTCGGTAAGGACGGCGATGATCACGTCGGCAGCATGTCGGACGCTCCGGGCCCGGTCCCAATTGACTTCGGCGTCGGAATCGATGTCCGGCGTATCCAGCAGGAGCAGACTTTTCGGGACATTTTCTCCCTCGACCCAAAAAAGATGGTGTTCCTCGTTCGTTTCCAGCGGTTGTCCGGCGTGTTTCCAGGGAACGAGCCGGAACTTGTCGAAATGCCGTTGCAAAATTCGTTCGAATTGCGCCGCCTCGTCGCCGTCCTTCGGAACAAGGCAGACCGGATGCTTCGTTCCCGCCGCCCGATGATCGACTGCGCTGGTGTGGGAGCCGACCAAGTGGTTGAACACCAACGATTTTCCCGTGTTCGTCCCCCCCATCACGGAGACGATCAGGAACGACCGCTCCGAGAGCTGCGGTATCAATTTTCGTTTCAACAGCGCATGCCAATCCTCGTTCTCCGGCGACGCAACGCCGGCTTTTTCGGCAAGCGGAAGGAGCCGGTCGAGCGATTGATCGAGTCGGATCACCGCTTGCGAGAGTTTCGAAAACCGTGAACTGTCCACGTTGTCATTCCTGTTTCGTTATTATATCGCACCCTCGCCGGACGATCGTTCGCCGATTAGTGTGCATAAACACCTTCGAGTACGGCATCGGCGTACCGTTCGCCGAGAATCAGTTGGCTCGGCCGATCGAAATGCGGGTCGGCGACGTCACCCCGAAGCGGTGTCAAATCGGCGGCCGACACCCAAGCGGAGTGGTCGAGGAAGGAAGCAATTCCACGAATCATTTTGTTGAACGGTTCACCGGCGTCGTTCTTACTCCAATGAGCGATTTCTCCGGCGACGAAGAAAAGTCGCGTATCGCCAAGTTCGGTACGAAGATCTCCGACCATTTTCTTCAATGGAGCCGGGTAGGCGGCGGGCTGGCCGGAGTTGCCTTCCCCCTGGTGCCAAAGAATCCCTTTGAAGGTTCCCCATCGGCGGGCTTCCTTGGCACGCCGCACCGCTTCGTCGAAGAACCGATCGTTGCTCCCCTTGAGCCAGGATTCGATGCGTGTGCCTCCTTTGGCGTTGACGACCAAGCCGATCGGACGCTTGGTTTTCGCCGACAGTTTTTTCGCGAAACCGTACGCCGGACTGATCTGCTGCATTCCTAACTCCTTGCGGACACTCGAATAACGATTGAGCGGATTGTTCGCCGGCACCCAGTTTCCTTCCGGCGTGAAGAGGTAAACATTGTCGAGCGGCTTCATGTCCCCTTGAGCTTCGTCCATCGGGCCGCGACCGGCCATGTTGGATTGCCCGATGCACAGGAAGAGATCCAACGGAGGAAGCGTCTTGAAGGCGATTCGGTACGTTTTCTTTTCACCGGCAGGATTTTTTAACGTTACGGCAACGTAACGGTCGGCGTCCGGCGCGGCGACGTCGGCTCCCACGGCTTCGACGACCGGAATCGCGTCGGTACCGCCCGGCAGAAAAAAACAGTAATCGGTTTTGTTCGGCTCGAAGAATTCGAGCGGTTTTCCATCGACGGTGATCGGTACCGACGCCGCCGTCATGGGAATCTTGCTCCCCTTTTTGAACGGTACGGCATTGGGACCGTCTTCGACGGCGTTGGTCAGTTTCCCTTTTTCGAATTTGTCGGCGGTCCATCGACCGATCAAACCGTTGTCGACATTCTTGCCGTCGGCGACTCGGGCTGCTTCGTCGGCGTCGAGGGTTCGATTCCAAAGGCGAATATCATCGAGCGTCCCCTTCAGGAAATGCTCCTGTTTGGCGGTTGCTCCGAACGTCAAGGCGGGAGCGTTGAGCGTTTCACGTTTGCATGCGGCGGCCTGTTCTCCTTTTTTCTCGCCGTTCATGTAGACCTTAATCGTTTGGCCGTCGTAAGTTCCGAGGTAGTGAACCCATTTCCCCGCCTCGGGAATCGGCGCTTTCGCCATGGTGTACGTTTTTCCGACTCCCGCGTTCGGTTGCGGATCGTATTCGTACTGCATCCGAACCGCCGACGGCTTCCGGTTGTTCAGGTAGAGCTTGAAGCCGTCCATGTTGGTTTCGCCGAGCGAGACGAACATCGGCGTCGAATCGAGAACGAAACAAGTGGGGTCGACACGCACCCAAACGGAAACCGAGAGCTGCTTCGGTTCGAGTTTGAGTTCTTTTGCCTCGACACGATAACCGGTCTCGCCGTCGAACAAAATTCCGCCGCCGGACGGTTCCGCGGCGTCCAGCGTTACAACAAAAATCGACACGGCAAGCAGAAACGCGATTCGTTTCATGATTCTTCTTTCAACAACGGGAAACAGTACGGTAATAACCCGACCCGGGGCGTTACGACCAACTCGGGCTGTGGACGTCGAGCGGTCCTTCCGGAAACGGAACGTCGGTCAACTCGTAATACATCGGGCAATTGGACCGCATCGCGATCGGCAAGTCACGGTTGTTCCACATGACCATGGAATCGTCCGCAAGCCGCCAACCTTGCCCGGTGTAATACGGAACGAGCGGCTCCTTGCAGAAAAGGATGGCATACGGAAAACCTCGTCGGGTCGCTTCGTCAATCGCCGTTTGAAGCATCCGTTTGCCGAGACCGTGTCGGCGTTGGTCCGGCGAAACGCAGACCCCTTGGAAACTCGCGACATTGTAACGAAAATTCCATGTCGTCGTGATCGTTCGGACGACCAGCGAAATGTGCGCAATAAGCGTCTCGTCCTCGAATCCGAGGACGCTGCAAATCGGTTTCGTGTTGTGCCAGGTTCGTCGCTCCTTGAAAATTTCTTTCCAATCGGGAAAGCAAAGCGTCAGGAGGTGTCGAATCCGGCGGTCAAGCTCTTCGTCGACCTCGGTTTCGTCGACGACGTCGATTGTCGGGAACATCAAAGCAACAGTATCGGAATGAAGGATAGGGATGAGTGAAACACTTGATCGGGACGATTATTTCGGACTTGTCGCGGCTTCGATTTCGTCGGCGTTTTTCGTACCGTCCCAGAGGAAAATGCGGTAATGGAACACGATCGGTTTCTCCGGCGTGAGCGTGATCGGTTCCTTGTACAAATTCGTCGTTGCCGAGAGATACGCAAAGTCCTTGCCGTCCCCTCCCATCGTGAACGCCAACATCGGGCGGGGATTCTCTTTCATGTCGACGATCGCGACGGTGACCGGCTTGCCGTCGACCTTCGCGGTGTAGGCCATCCAGCGGCACGGCGTCAAACGGTTTTCCCGTCGTCCCGCATCGGCGGACGGAATGAACGTTCCCTCTTTGTCCATCGATTCGACGAACCGCATCCCGAGGCCGTGATAGTTGTTTCCGCCGAGCACCGCTTTTTCCTTGCCGGGGGGGAGCGTCAATTCCGTGCGCCAATCAAGCACCGTTGCGGCCGGTTTCGAGTCGTCGGCAACAGCGTCGACGGTACGGTTTTCGCAAACCAGCGTTTGGGCGTCGGCGTCCTTCCATTCCAAGGTCGATTCCATTTTCACGCACGATTCTTTTTTGTCCGATATGTCCGTTCGGCTTTGGGCGACAGCGGTGGCTTGGGTGCTCGAAATCGGTTGCTGGCGTCCGTGTTCTTTCGTGGGAAACTCCTCCCAGAAGTTGATGCCGTCGACTTTGATCGCGAACATCAAGCCGTGGTGATGCAGGTGGTCCGCGGGGGCGTCACGCAAAATGTCGACGCCGCTTGGCGTGTAAAGCTTCGTGACGTATGGTTTGAGCGTTCGCGGTTGACCGGAAAGATCGTTTCGGTACTTAAATTGGGCGAACAACGGCGTCGTTACAAGAACGACAATGAGACAGGAAAGGAAATGCGTTTTCATTATTGTCGATGTCGGCTGTTGTTCTTGAACAGGGTAAAGGAACAATATCGTCATCCCCGCGCAGGCGGGATCCAGACGAACGTCGTGTCGAACCGTTTGCATTCGTTGTGATGTTTTTGCACGGTGAACAACGGATGCAACGACACATTACCATCAAATCTTCAGGTTCCCGCCTTCGCGGGAATGACGAGAATTAATTTTTTTATCGTTTACGAATTCGGCGAGGTCCATTTTTCGAGGAGTCGGACGACCAGTTTCGGATCGATCGGCTTGCTGCAATAGGCGTCCATTCCGGATTGGAGGCATTTCTCCTCGTCCCCTTTAGTGGCGTTGGCGGTCAGGGCGATGATCGGAAGCCGTTTGACGGATTGCTCCGTTTCCCATTTTCGGATGGCGCCGGTCGCGGCATATCCGTCCATGATCGGCATTTGGCAATCCATCAAGACGGCGTCGAAGAAAGATCGCCGAACGGCTTCGACGGCCTCGATTCCATTGGCGACGAGGGTACACTCGATTCCGGCGTTCTTGAGCACTTCGGAGATCACGATCTGGTTGACGCGGTTGTCCTCGGCGACCAACACTTTCAGCGTACGCGGCGGCCCTTTCAGCGTCGGAACGGTGTGTGCACACCCCGTCTCCGCCATCGGTACATGCAACAATGTGGCATGATCTTCGATGAGCGATTTGGCGACGGCTTTGAACAGCGCCGAACAATAAACCGGTTTCGTGATCGTCTGCACATCGACAGGAAACAGTTCGGCATCCTCCGTATTCGCGGAGAGCGGCACCAAATAGATCAAGGCGGTCGATTTCAAACGGTCGTCGCCTTGAATCGATTGGATCAATTCCTCCCCCGGATGATCGGCGTCCAAGTCGGCGTCGACGACGATTAACCGGTACGGATTTCCGGCGTCGGCGGCTTCGTTTATTTTTGTAACGGCGACGTCGAAACGGTCCGTGGTGACGACCGCCAAGCCCCAGATTTTGAATTGAACCTCAAGCGCCTGTCGCTGGATTTTATTGCCGCTGGCGACCAGCGTCGGGATTCCGGAGAGCGCCCTCATGCTTAACCCGGCACGACGTCCGCTTCCCGGGCAGACTTCCTTGTCGCTTCGAGGACAGATCGAAACCTTTTGTTCGACGCAAAGCGGCATTTGCGAACGCAAACATTCCGTGATGCTTTCGGAACACTGGAGCGGAACGCTGAACCAAAACGTGGAGCCTTCCCCCAATGTACTGCTGACGCCGACGGTTCCTCCCATCAGTTCGACCAGTTTTTTCGTGATCGCCAAGCCGAGGCCGGTTCCGCCGTAAAGTCGTGCCGACGAGGCGTCGACCTGCGAGAACGGCTGGAACAAACGGTTCAAGCGGTCTTCCGCGATGCCGATTCCCGTGTCGATCACTTCGAACCGAATCGTGAGCTCGGTCGGGCGGATGTTTTCGGACGAAATATGGATCCGAACGCCCCCTTCCTTGGTGAATTTCAACCCGTTCCCGATCAGGTTGATCAACACCTGCCGCAGCCGGTTCGGGTCGCCGGACACGGGGCGGGGAACCTTCGGGCCGAACGTGACGGCAAGCTCCAGATTTTGATCGTGCGCTTTCGAGGCGAGAATTCCCATCACGGATTCGACCATGTCCGAGAGGTCGAATTCGATGTGTTCGAGATCGAATTTGCCCGCCTCGATTTTCGAGAAGTCGAGAATATCGTTGATCAGGAAGAGCAACGAGTTGCCGGACGCTTTGATCAGTTTGGCGTATTCGAACTGTTTCGGCTGGAGCGGCGTTGCGAGCATCAAGTCGGAAAGACCGATGACGCCGTTGAGCGGCGTCCGGATTTCGTGACTCATGGTCGCCAGGAATTGGCTCTTCGCCTGGCTCGCTTCTTCGGCGGCGTTCTTCGCCTGGTTCAATTCGTCGAGAATTTGCTGCCGTGCGGTGACGTCGACGATCACGGAGATCAATAGTGTTTCGTCGGCGTTGTTGCCGTGAATCACGCTGACGTTGATGTCCCCCCAAAGGAGCTTTCCTCCTTTCGTTTGGAGAGGTAATGTAAACCGAAACTTTCCTTCGGGCGCGCTGACGATATCCTCGATACGCCTCGACGTTTTTCGTTCGCTTTCCGGCAGAACCGTAAAAATCGACCGTCCGATCAGGTCCGCTCCATCGTACCCGAGCATCTCTTTGTAGGCGTTGTTGATGTAGGTAAATGTCCCGTTTCCGTCGGCGAAGGAAATCGGAGCGGTGCTCGTTTCGAGAATCGACAACAATTTCTGTTCACTGGCGTGCAATTGGGCCGTTCTTTCGTCAACCCGCTTTTCGAGTTCCTCCCGATACTGTTGCAGTTCGATCTCCGCGTTTTTTCGTGCGGTAACGTCCCGGATCACGCTGATCGCTCCGGTGATTTCGCCTGATGTCTTGTCGACGACGGGATACGCGGTGTGATCCAACCAGATTCCCGGTTTTTCGTCGGTCGGCGTTTCATAATGTTCGGTAGTGACGGGTTTGCCGGTCGCGAACATTTTTTCCGCCGGACAGTTCGGACAGACTTCGTCGAGCAACGAGGTCACGTAACATTTTTTGCCGGCCAACGGCAAGTGTTCGGCGTACATTTCGTCCATCGACCGATTGGTCCGGGACATCGTGTACTCTTTGTCGATGACGAAAATGCCGTCGGAGATGCTCGAAAAAAGATCGTTCAGCAATTCTTCGCTCTTGCGGAGCGTTTCCTGGATCCGTTTGGTTTCCGTGACGTTTCTCGCGATTTCCGTTGCGCCGATGATGTTTCCTTCCGCATCCCGGATCGGAAAGCTGGTCAGCTCGTAATACGATTGAAAGGTTTCATCGAAATACTCCCTGCGTGTCGGCATTCCCGAACGAAACGTGTCGATGACGGGACAAAACTTGCAGGGACTCTCAATTCCGTGGACGGTTTTGAAACACGGTGGGCCGACCAACTCACGATCGGCGAACATGTCCCTTGCGGCTTCGTTCGCCATGAGGACGTTGAAATCGCGATCAAGAACATAAGCGTTGTCCGGAATGCTGTCGAAAAGATTGTTCAGCAATTCCTTTTGGGAGAGAAGCGTTTCTTCGGCTTTGTACCGCTCCGTAATGTCGATGCTGAATCCGGCGAGTCCGCTGACGGTTCCGTCCTGTCCGATCGAGGGGACCAAACGGCGTTCGAAATAGCGGCCCGTGTTGAGGGCGATCGTCGTGATTGTTTTACCGCTCAGGACTTCTTGGATTTCGCGCTTCGCATCGTCATCGCATTTGAAAAAGTTCTCGATCGTTTCGCCGACCCCGACCCCCGGCTCCGCACCGATCGCGGCAAGTCCCTTGCCGTTGGTGTAAGTCAGGATACCGTTTCGGTCCGTGGCGAAAAGGACGATATCCGGCGAACTTTGGATCGCCGTCACGAGAATGCTCGCAACATCGTCGGATGCGTTTTCCGTCGTCGCGGTTTCTGCTTCGAGAAACGATGCTTGGATCCGTTCCAAGGCCCCTTCCCGGGTGTAAAACAGATTCAGCGAGCAACGGATTCGCTTCGACCGAAACGAGAAAAGGAAATCATCGTCGGCGATTTTCGACGAAACCGCCTGGTTGATTTTGCGATCCAGCAACGGAAAAACCTCCCGGAGCGGAGGGTGCGTTTCTCTCGAAGAAATCTCCGTAAGCGCGAAAAGGCCGGTCGACCAATCTTCCGTTCCGGAAGCAGCGTCGAAACACCATGTTCCCATTTTGGTCGAGACGATTTGCCGTTCGAGGTCTTGCGCCGTTTGGGGGGGAAGCATTAATGAATTTGAGGAGAGAAGGCGATGAGAACCGGGTTTCTCCATGCGGTTCGTGGTTGAGACGCGGAGTACCGGCTAAATAGGGCGGGATATCGCCCGTATCATACCAAAGGATTACATTTTTTTCCACAGGGCGAAAGCAAAATCCCCTCAGTCTGTTTTACGCTCGACGAGCTGCATTTGGACACCGACGGCGATGAAAAAAATGCCGACGGCTAACAGACCGAAGCAGTACGGATTGAAAATCGCCGTCTCGAACCGCATTCGGCAACCGAAGTCGGCGGCGAAAACTTTGAACGCGATGATGATGAAACCGAACAGACTTGCCATTCGCAGGAACGATGACCGGAACAGAACCCCCGTTTCCGTGAGAATCAGCATCAGAACGGTCCAAAGCAGCGTCAGGGCGAGCGACGCGTGCAATGGCGCTTTTTCTCCGAACATGTCGGTTCGATGCAGGAAATAGAACGCCGATTCACACGACAACACCGCCGTGAGAATTCCGAAACCGGCCAATCCGAGGAGACCGTTCAGGATCGATAAGCCGTCCTCGTTCGTTTTTTTCAGTTGACGCAAAACCGGTCGGGTGAGCGCCGTGGAAAGCATCGTCACGGCGGCGATGGCGTAAATCGGAAGCGCGATCGCGTTTCCAAACGGTTGGAGCGTCTCCCCCGACGGAATATGTCCGTAAGCCGCGAAATCGTGTTGCAGCAAACGGATGGCGCAGAGAACCGCGAAAATCATCGACATGACGAGAAACGCCTTGTTTTTCAGACGATTGCCGAAATACCAAAGTCCGGCGAAAACGGTTCCCCAACCGAGCGCAAACCACGCCGCCGAAAAATGGAGCGGAATTCCCACGGCGACGAAAGCGAGCGACATGATTGTCGCCGCAGCGGGACCGGCGTTCCAGGAGAGATTACCCACCGCTTGCGTTTTAGCCGCGCAGCGTGCAAAAAGTACCGCGAGGAGAGCGTACCATGCGGCGCAACCGAAGGCGAAAATTCCCAACCAATCGCCGTAAACGGGGTCGTGTCGGAGCAGAATCCAAACCGTTCCGAACAACGTGATCGGCGAAAGAATGGCGCGAACGGCGTCGTCCCATGTCGGTAGGGAGGTTGACTTTCTTACGGGAAGCGTCGCCGCGATCGTCGTGTCGATCAAGTAAACGGCGTAGAAAAGTCCTTGAAACAACAGCACCGCTCCGAGTTTTTCCGGTTCGTAGTTCTTGTCGTACCACGCCCAAAATTCGACCTGGGTGCCGAGAAACGCAACCAATGCAATCGGCGCCCGATGCAGCAGGTTCGTCAGCACCAAGGTTCCGACGTTGAGAATGACGAGATAGGTGAAGAACTGTGGATAACGGTCGACTTCCGTTGCCAGAAGTACGGGGACCGCCAAGCCGCCGATGATCGAAATGATACCAAGCAGTCTCGACCCGTAATGCCAAGCCAAACCGAACGAGAAAAGGACGATCAGCGACATCACGACGCTTGCCCAGGAAAGCGAAATCAATTCGTAAAAAGCGTAGGAAGCGTATCCCGCCTGAAAAATGATGATGATTCCCGCACTGGAGAGCATCATCGCAAAGCGGCGCCAACCGATCATCGAGAAATACTTACCGACGCTGAGGAAAAGGGCGCCGAGAATCGCGATTCCGGCGACTTTCATTTCGGGACCGATCCAACCTTCCTTGACGGCATATCGAATGAAGAACGACGCCGCCAGCACAAACCCGACGACGGCTCCCCAACCGAGCATGTTGCGACCAATGAACAGTTCGAGGACCTGCCAATGAAATTCGTCGACCGGTTTCGGCGGCGTGTACTTTTTCTCCCATTCGGCGTCTGACAACGGTTTGCTGAGTTGCCGCTCAGTGACTCCTGCGACTTCATGTGTTTCGATCGGCGATGCGGCAACCATCTCCGGTTTCGGTTCGACGTTTTTTTGTCGATGCAGCGGAACGGCTCGCTCCCATTGGGCGGCGGTCCGAGCGGCGGGATCGGCGATTGTCGTCGGATCGACCGACGGTTGCATGGGGGGGGTTTGCGCTTCTCGCGTCCGACGTTCCCAAGCGGTGGTTTTTTCACGGGCTTGTTGAACCGCCTCAATAATTTCCGGCGACGGATCAGGAAACGTCACCGGCGGCTCGTCTTTCGGCGGCGGCGGCGTTTTCGGCGTTTCCAACGAAGCGATCCGCTGGCCCAACAGGTAAAGATGCTCCCGTAATTTGCGAAGTGTTTCTTCCTGCTCGCGCAATCGCCCTTGGAAGAAAATCACGAAAACAACGATCAGGATGAAGGCGATGAGCAATTCCATATCGGCAACTCCGGTTGAACAGGGAATGAAATACTCTTATCGTTTGGGAGGGTTTCTCAACGTCACCCCCCTCACGCCGCAATCGTCCCTATCGTTTCAATTGCGTATTCGTCCAGACGGTCCAGCCCACGCCGCCACCCTCGGCCGGTTCGACGATCAACTCCAGCGTTTGAACGTTTTTCACCGAAACCGAGGATTGGCGATATCGATGATCGTCGACCGGTTCGCTGCGAAACAATTCCCTGCCGTCGCCGCGAACGATGAATCGGACGCAGCCGCCGCACGCGTCCTGGATTCCGTAGCCGAACTCGAAATCCTGCCAAGCTCCCCCCAAATCGACCTTGAGCAGCGAACGGGCGTGGGCAAACAGACCGGAATTGAAGAACCGATTATCGATACGAATAAAAACGAATCCTGGAATCCAGCGGCGTCGCAACGGCTCCCATTCCGTTTTTTCGTCGAGGAACGCGGCGGAACTCAAATCGACGATCTTGACGTTGCCGGGAAGTTTCGCGACTTCCACGAGCTTTTCCGGCTCCAGGAGCGAGCAGAGGAAATCGGCGAGTTTTTGGACGTTAACGCTTTTGAGTTTCGTAAATTCCTTGGGGACCCGCTGGATGGCATCACGGTCCTTTTCGCGAAACGCTTTCCGGAGACGATCCAATGGGGCGACCAGATTGAATTCGTCCAAGGTCGATTCCGAGACGTTTGCGAGAGAATAGTGCAGTGAAATTTCACTGCACGCCCCATTCTCGTGAATGCCGCAAAACCGGCAGGTGTACGGAACCGATTTCAGGTCGGTCATCAAGCAGCGAAAACGCCCGTCTTTGCCGACCGGTATCGCCCAGGTTTTGGCGTTGTATGACGAGCCTTTGCCGAGCGTTTCGTCTTCGTTGTAGACGCCGATTCCGACCAACGGAGGGGTCGCGGAAACTTTACCGACGATTTCAATTCCTTTGGCCTGCGAACCGGGAATCGGTTTGAAGGTCGCGTTCATCTGCTCGATCGTCCAAACGGCGGGATCACGATTGGCGGTCGATTCTCCGGCGAAAGCACGAATCCGGGAGAGTCGCAACGCCGCAACCTTCGCCAAAAACGTGCCACGTCCTTCGCCCCGTAATTCCTGGCCGAACGTGTGATTGCCGCCCCCCATCAACGACGTTCCGAGATTTTCTTTTTCCCATTGTGTTTCGCCGCCGTGCGGCAACCCCAGCGCGTGTCCCAATTCGTGAGCGACGCCACCGATGTAATGGGAGTTGAACTCGCCCCAAGAACAGGGACCGCCGTAATAACCGCCCGGCATCTTGCTCGGCAACAAAAGCGGGTCGAGGTGCGGATCGTCGTAAACCGACGCCAAACCGGAAAAATGTCCGCCACCGCCAACGTAAGCGCCGAGTTCGATCGCCTTGTTTCCTTCCCAAATCAACAGTTGGCTGAAAACCAAAACGACTTCCCGATTGGGGTCGATTCCTTGTTTTCGAAGTGCCGAACGTGTTTCCTCATGGAAGTTTCCCGAGCCGCCGTTGCGATCATAGGCTCGCGTTCCCTTTTCCCCCTTGACGACATGCAGTTTCAGTTTTCCGGGCGCGCCCCATTCCAGAGCGAAGGTTTTCGAGCCAAAACCGTTACGGATCATTTCCTTTCGGAAAAACTCCCGAACACAGAGCATCACCCGACCGAGGCGTTCCGGAGCGTCGGGAAACGGCTGCCGATCCGCCGGAACGAAGTAGACGACTCTGATCGGCGGAATATCAGCGGTCTCTTTCATTGGCGACTGCGGGGATTCCTTCGTCTTGGGCTTCGCTTTTCCCTGCGGCGTTCGAGAAACGGTTTTTCGCGACAGCTTCGGTGCGAACCAAACGCCGTGGTCGGAATGGTTGCCGTTACCACCGTCTTCGACGATCAACTCAAATTTTTTGACGCGGCGAATATCGAGCGAAAGCTCCTTGACGGCGTTCATGCGGATCGTTTCGGAGCGGAACAGTTCCTTGTCGTCTCCCTTGACGACGAAGACGACGCTCGCCGGCTGATAGGCGTCAACCCCGATTGTGTCGTGTCGGATACCGCAAACGGTTTCAAAAGTTTCCCATGTTCCGTCGAGGGAGTAAACGTATTTCGAATAAGCGTGAGCGAAAAGAGATTTATCGTATGTTTTCTCGAAAGAATGGTACGCTTTTTTTTCGGGCCTTCCCCAACCGACTTCGGCGGAATCCCAATCGAGATCGGCAAGTGAAACCACTTCGCGCTCGTTGAAATCCTGCTCCGCGGCGAAAGAAGCGTGAGCGACACCGAAAATACAGATGATCATTAGGATGAATCGACTCATCTTGACTTTCAACGATGGTTTTCCGGGACGAATTCGAGCCCCGGCGGAGAGGCAGGAGAATGGGAAGACGGTGGTGGATTGCTGCTTTCGATCCTGACATTTCGCCGCGAAATCAAATTTATCCGATCCATCGCCGCGATGCAAGACGGTCGAATCCGACCGTCAACATGTTTGCGTCGTTCATGCCGGATTACAGGATATCGCGGGGTGATTCGGCGGTTGACAATGAGCCGGCACGGAGGTATTCTACGCACTCGGATTCGTTGCGAGGCAAAATGCAAGCGGAGTTCTCATGGTGATTGACGTTTTTTATCTGGACGACCCACCGATGAGCGGGGCGATGAACATGGCGGTGGACGAATCGCTGTTGGAACAGGGATTTCCCGTTCTCCGTTTCTACCGATGGAGCGAACCGACCGTTTCACTCGGCTATTTTCAGCGCTACGAAACCCGGAACGCTCACTCAGCGAGTCGGAATGCTTCGGTTGTTCGAAGGCGTTCCGGAGGGGGCGCGATCGTGCATGATCGAGAGTTGACTTATAGTCTCGTGCTTCCGAACGAGTCGCGGCGTCTTGAGCTTTATGAATCGGTGCATCGTTCGATCATCGTGGCGTTGCGAAACTGGGGGATCGAGTCGGAACTTTCCGGTGTCGAGAGCGGGGATAAGGATGCTTTTCTCTGTTTTCAACGCATCTCTTCCGGAGACGTTGTCGTTCGACAAAACGGCTCCGAAGTAAAAATCGTCGGCAGTGCGCAGTACCGCAACGGCTTCTGCGGGGTTCTACAACATGGGAGCATCCTGCTTGATCGCTCAGCGGCGTCGCCGGAATTGGACGGAATTCGGCAAGTCAGTGGAACAGCGATTTCCGACGACGACCTTGTTTCCGTTCTGAGGCGACAGTTGGAGAATGATTTTTTTTGGCGGTTTCGACTTTTTGATTCCAAAACAATTCGAAAACGTGTTGATTTACTCTGGAAAGACCGCTATACTGACGAGGGTTGGACGCAAAAAAAATAATTTTTATCCCTTGATTTCGCTTTCATTTTTCCTTTATCACTTGTATGATAGGATAGAGGCGGGCAAATTGAGGCGTTCTTTCTGTTTTGTCGAAACCATCCTGATTGATCGTTCTTTTTTGGACTTATATTATTGTCGGGGCTGCGGCTCCATGCGGATGAACGATAATACAGATTAACAGAATACGGGTATTGCGATGGAAGTACAATTGGTAGTTGCCAGTGGAAGCAAAGCCGGTCAAGTGATTCCGGTTGCCGGTCCCAAATTCATCATCGGCCGCGCCGACGATTGTCATCTGAAACCACGGAGCGAACTGATCAGTCGTTATCACTGTGCGGTGATTTCGGAAGACGGATACGTTGCGGTCCGTGATTTGGGGAGCAAAAACGGCGTGTTTTTGAACGGTGAACGTGTTTCCATGGAAAGCGAGCTCAAAAACGGCGACAAGCTTAATGTCGGTCCGCTTGAGTTCTTCGTCCATATCACCGTCGAGGTTAAGGGAAAAAAGAAACCGAAAGTCGAATCGGTTTCCGATGCCGTTGCCCGTACCGTCGAGATTCAGTCCGAGACGACCAAAGCGGAATCGAAAGAATCCGAAATCGCCGACTGGTTGCTCGGAGCGGGTGAAAGCGATCAAGATCAGGATACCCGAACGATCGACGCAGCGGATGTTCTCGCTTCGATCAAAGAGGCTCAAAACCAACAACCGGAAGCCCCCACCCCCCCCAAGCAGGCCCCCAAACCGGGTGAAACCGCTTCGAGTCGTGATGCGGCGGCGAACCTTTTGAAGAACTTCTTCAAA
>JAVBPI010000242.1:0-26709 GCA_031549705.1 Thermoguttaceae bacterium | reverse complement strand
CGATTAGCGATTCGTCTGCCGAGTCCGATCGCCAACTGGGTCGAACCGGCCCCGTTGGTCATCGTCCCGGACGACAACGTCGAGCTGATTCCCGTGGAAGCGAATTCGCTTCCTTCCGAACTCGACAAAAGTTCGACGGAGGCGTTCATCGATCCGTCGCTTCTTGCGTTGGTTCCGCCGAGCCGAACCGTCGGATTGACCCGCAAAGGTCGGTATTCGCTGCCGCTTCGGATCGAGTTGCCGAAACGACAACAAGACCCGTTCGTTTTCCAAACGGAATCGGCCGGCGCCGTTCTCGTCGTCGACGCCCAGTATCATCAACAAACGGTTTCCGTGGCGGCGCAGACGAGTATCAAACTTCTCGAACCGGAAAATCAGGTGACGCAAACGCTGACCTATTCGGTCGCCTATGAAGCGCTCGACAAGGTGCTCCTTCTCATTCCGAAGTCCGTCGGTGAAACGGGACGCTGGTCCGTTGCGTTCGGAGACAAAATCCTGGAATCGCGAGACGTCCCTCCCGGCCCGGGAGAGTCGCCGACCGATTCCTGGACGAAAAAGAGGATCTCACTTCCGGAAGCGAAGATCGGAACCATTCCGTTGACGGTCCGATACACGATTCCCCAAGTCGTTCTCGAACACGATCTGATTCCCTCCTTTTCAGTACCGCTGGTTCGCCCCGCCGACGTCAATACAACGGCGTTCGACGTCAATCTGACGGTCCCGAACGGCGTCCATGTCGATTTGCACGGCGACGGCGACGGTGTCTGGAAACCGCTCGAAAATGAGCAGGCAAGCGTTCCTTCCCTTCCCCGACAAACACGCAACACGGCGTTTACGGCGTCGCAACCGCAGGACAAGATTTCCCTTCTCGTTTCGCTGGAAGGAAACGATGTCAGCGGAATGTCCACGCTGGAAAAGGGATGGATCCAAACCTGGCTCAACGGTAAAATCCGAATGGATCACGGCGTTTTTCTTCTGAATTGCGATCGGGAGTCGATCTCGCTCCGGCTCCCCCCCGCAACCCACAAGGGACGAATTTCCGTCCGATTGGATGGAACCCCGTTGCCGCTCCGTCCGACTCCCAAGGGAGAGTTGACCATCTCCTTGACGCCGGCCCAATTGGGACGGTCGATCACGCTGGACGTTTGGTACCAAATTCCCGACGATTCGAACCAACGGCACGTCGAAATGGAGCTTCCCCACTTCGATCAAGGGGTGCTCGTCCGCACGCTTTATTGGCAACTGATCCTTCCTGGCAACCTCCACGTCGTCCGGCCGCCGTCCGATTGGACGCCGGAATACACTTGGCAATGGAACCGCTTCTTCTGGGGCCGCGTTCCGTCGTACCAGATGGAAGAGATCGGTTTGCGTAACAATTCCACCGACAATCCGCCGATTTCCATTGAGGCGAACCAATATCTTTTCAGCAGTTACCACCCGACGCCGGAAGTTTCATTTTACGTTCTCGATCGGTCGTGGATCGTGTTGGCGTCGAGCGGCTTGGCGCTGCTGGTCGGGCTCGTCTTGATCTATTTTCCCCGTTTTCGTTACGCCGGCTCGCTCCTCGGACTCGGCATTGCGCTGGCGGCGACGATCTTTTACCATCCCGCGCCGGTTCTCCTGGCACTTCAAGCCTCGTCGTTCGGGGTCGTCCTCGCCTTGGTCGCTTGTTATGTTTATCGAATCCTCAACCGCGACGACGCTTGGAATTTTCACACGAACCGCTCTGCATGGGTTGCCCCGAACGACGCCTCGAATCCCGTTGAAGTCTACTCCGTAATCGTTGACGAATCCGACCCGAAAGTGGAATGAAAATCGGATACGCCCATCCATGTATGTATCGTTTGTCCCCAAAATCCTGATCGGAACACTGTTCTTCACGATGCTCTTCGGAACAAGCGGACTCGTTGCGCAAACGCCGTCCGTCGAGGAATCGCCGATCAAATATCGTCGTTGGCTCGCTCCGGTCGATCGGTTCGACGACTGGCCGTGGGCGGAGGGGAGGTACGATCCGGTCAAAAGAAGCGTTTTCGAGGACTTGGTTTCGCGGCTTGAACGTGTTTCCGAAACGACGGCGAATCTCACTTCGGACGATCAACTGACCCGAATCGTACTCCAGGCTCGTTTGGAGAACCGACAACTGGTCGATGGACGGGGCCTGTTCGAATTTCGTGACGCCATGAAAAAGCCGTCCACGCCGACGGATGCGGAATCGGCGTATCGACATTATCCCCTGTCGCCGCTCGGCGTATGGATCGGCTCGCCGGTACTCAACGACGGTACCGCCGTTTCGATGGCGCAAACATCCTTGGGGGAAACGGTCCTGATCGTTCCCGCGGAAAAATTCAAGCAAGGGGCGAAGAATCAGGTTCGATTCCGTTGGTCGCTTCGAAGCCGTGTCAGTCCGCAGGGGCAATTATTATTCGATTTCCAACTTCCCCGTTGCCTCGGTTTGGAGATCGTGCTCGACCTGCCGGTCTCCATCGTTCCCACGACGCCGGTCGGAATCGTGCTTGAAGACGAACGGGAGCGAACGACCACGATGCGTCGTTGGAGAATTCTCCTCGGCGGACAGTCCCGAACGACGCTGACGCTCTCGATGGACGAACGTGAAGACACCTCACGCAAAATCGGCGTCCGTCAAACGATCATTTACACCATTTCGTCGCAGGGAACGCAATTGACGACACGAGTCGGTTTCGACAAAGCGGATCCTCCGGTCAATGAACTTTCGTTCGAACTGGAAGCACCGCTCCAGCCGACGGACGTCAAGTACGGCGATCGGCCTGTCCCGTGGAGCGTTACGGCCGTCGACGACGAAAAACAACGAACCCGGATTCACATCGATCTGAGGGGCGTGGAAAAGAGCGACTCGCAGAAAATAAACGTCACCGCCCAAATGCCGTTCAAGCTCGATCAGCCGTGGGACCTTCCCCGGACCTGGGTGTTGTCCCCGAACATTTTTTGGGAGGAATCGCGGGCCGTCGTCGCCGTTCAACGTCCATTGTCGACCACGAAACTCGTCCCGGTCCGCGCAACGCAAGTCGAACCGATCGCCTCCGCGAACCGGAACGACCAGGACGTGTTTGCGTTTCAGTATTTCGACACCGATTCCTATTTGACGGCCAGTCTTTCCCGGTCCGAGCCGGCCGCTTCCCTGGCAAGTGCAACGCAAATCACATGGGGAAACAACGAAACCCGCGGCATGATGATCGTCGACGCTTCGCTCGGCGACGGTGAACGATATTCGCTCGATTTTCCCGTGTCGCCCCGTTGGATCATCGATTCCGTCAAGGGAACGCGGGACGACGTTCTTTCGTGGGACATCGTCGACGAAAAAGAACCGGCAACATCTCCGGCAGGGACCGGAAAAATCGTTGCGGAAATTCCGACACGCAAAATTCTTTCCGTCCTGCTGCGACGTCCGTTGCGTCCCAAGGAACCGGTTCGACTCCAGATTTCGGGATACTATCCCGATTCGACGCAAAAGGATTTCCGGTTGACGGAACTCGTTCCGCTTAAATTCGAACAAAAAAACGGGGAACAGAATTACATCGCGCTGAATCCCGACGCCTCGAATCACCTCCGGTTTTCCGCGTCGATCCCGCTTTCCGGCGAGATGCGCGATCCGCTCGATCTCCGTTTGAAATTACGGTACGTCGATATTCCGCAAGGAACCGTTCTTGTACTCAATCCACAAACGCAGGACGTTCGCGTTCGGCTCGAATTGCTCAAGCCCGCCTACACCGCCGAAATCGCGCAGACGGTGCTGCTCAAAGAGAACGATATGGTTCCGACCTTTCGAATCCGCTGCTCGCCGACCGATTCGTCCGTCGACCGTGTTTATGTGCATTTAATGGCGAGGCAGGGAACCCCATGGGTTTGGAGCGGGAACACTCCGGCACTCAACCCGATCCAGACCCGGCGGCTGACCTTGGCGGAAATCGAGGAGCTTCTCGCTTCCTTCGGTCCCCGGAGCATCATGGACGACCTGAAACGGGGGGAGACATGGGAACTGAAACTTCCCGTTACGCAAACGAAGCCGTTCGAAATCCTGGCGTCGACGACGATCCCGACAACGGAGCCCGTTCCGATTCCGTTGGCCTATTTGCCGCTTGCGGAGTCCCAGAAGGGGGAAGTCGTCTTGACTTCGCCGAGGGAGTATTTTTACCAAATCATCAACCGCCGTTTGACGACGGTTCCGATCGCGGCTCCGACGGGAAACCGTTACCAGGAAACTTTGGGAACATTTCGGTACGATCCGCGTGAAGAAGTCAGCCTCACCACGGAACCGGCGCTGATGTTGGACCGTCAAAACCCCGACGAGCATCCCCCGGCGGCTTGGGGATGGTCGTTCCGACTGGATTCGCAGTTCGAAGCGGATGGTACCGTTCGGAACACCGGACTCTTTCTGATCGAAAATCGGGGAAAAGATTCCTTGCGTATCTCGTTCCCGGACGAAGTCCGTTCCAACAACATTCGAGCCGTCTGGATCGACGCCGCCCCGACGTCCTGGACTTCCGACTTCGGGGTGGACGGAACTTTTTCCATTGTCGTTCCCCTACCGGAGCGTCAGCGGTTCGTCGCCGTTTCACTGGAGTATTCGTTCCAGCGGGAGCCCTTGGCGTCGCAACGTAATCTGCTTCCCCGATATCCGACGACCGACATTCCCATCCTCTCGACGAATTGGGCGGCGTGGACTCCGCAAGGATACGACGTTTATACGAAGGATAAGCGGTTGACGACATCCGGCACGGCATTGTTCCCGAAAGCGATGAACGAACTTTTCGGCGATCGGCGCTATCGTCCGTTCCTTCTGGGGGACTGGAACGCTTGCCTGACCTATCGTCAGCGACGTGAACAGGCGACGCTTGCGGCACAGGTTTTCTTCGATTGGTTGGGACGCGCCTTGGTCGAGAAAGAAACGGCGATCACCGTCAATACCCGAACCAAAGGGACGAATGCGTCCTCGCCGGAAAAAAACGTCCAGCAACATGTTTCGTCCTCGACCTGGGGGGACGCCTTGGGGAACGAACAACTGCTCGCGGAACTGTTGATCGCCATGGAATCGGAAAACGGATTGTCGCGGCGGAACAGTCGGGGACAGGTTCGCGTCGACGTTTCCATCGACCGGCAAGCGATGCGTCCCCTCGAAATCACACCGACGACGCCGGTCATCGCTTCGGAATCCCCCGAATTCACGAAACGCGGAACCGACGCTTTCGAACAGGCCGGCCTGGTGCTGTTGGTCTCGCCTCGGCTCAACGATGTCGGTGAATATGATTATTCGTTCCAAATCACATCGTTCCTCTCCGCGGCGGTTCATCACCGGTCGGATACGGAACTGCTCGGGGATGCGTTTCGGTTTTTGCCGAAGCCGCTGAGTGTTTCGAAAACAGCGTCCGTTTCCGAAGGCGACGGATTACGGTTTCCCAACCCGACAGCCGGTTCACCTCAATGGTTCGCCGTTTCGCAATGGATCAAGGAGCCGTCGGTTCCGTTGCCTCCGTGGACGGTCGCGCCGTACATGATGCGATTGACATCCATCTCCCCCGATTGGACCGCCACGGACAATCCAAAATACGAAACGGAAAAGCCTCTTTTCGTTGTTCCTCGCAATCTTTCATCGTCGATCTTTTGGATCGTGTTCCTGACCATGGTGGTGCTCTCCTGGAAGAAGCCGTTTTCGTCGCCGTATTTCCTCGTCCTTCTCCTGTTCGTCTTTGAAATCGGGGCGAGGTTGGTTGTTCCGAGTTATCTCGGGGTTCCGAGCGGCGCTTTTCTCGGAACGGCCGTTGCGCTTTTCTTCTCGTTGATTCGTCCTCGCACCGTTTGGCATCAGAGCCGCCGGCTTCGTGAACGGCCGCAGCAGAGCGAGAACGAACCCGGCAGCACGCAAGGCGTTTCCATGTCGTCTCCGAAAGGTTCCTTGTCCTTCGAACTCAACCAGAATATCATTCGGGACGTCGTCGATCGCCTCCATCCTCGCCAATCTCACGGCTCCCGTCCCTCCTCGACAGGAGACTCCGCTCCGTCTTCGACGACTTCGACCGGTTCGGAGGGAAACACCCCTTCGATCACTGAGCCGGGGACGCCGAAATCATCGGGCGGACATCGTATTTTCCAATGGTTCATCTTCGGCAGCCTTCTTTGGGGAGCGTCGGCGTTGGCGATCGCTCAGGGAGTGTTCGCCGATTCAACGACTCCGGTTGCTGCGGCGACTCCGGCACCGCCGAGCCGTTCTTCAACCGGCGACGGAGAGAGTCCGCCCCAATACGAAATCGGTCGGGCGGCGGCGGTTTTGCCGGCGGGGGCTCCCGTGGAAACGGCGCCGAAAGAAACATACCGCGTTTTCTTTCCAATCGACCGGCGTGATCGGGTGGTCGGCGAAATCGTTTGGGTCCCCAATGTTTTTTTGCGACAATTATACAAGCAATCCTTGGGAATGGAGCCGAAATCGACGAAACACTGGCGGATCGAGAAAGCCGAATACCAAGGTTCCCTGGCGTTCGATCCACTGACGCAAAATCTCGTTTTGGCAAACTTGAAAGCAACCTTCGAAATCGTTCTCGACGAAGAGAGCACGACGATTCAACTTCCGAGTCTTCCGCTCCTGCCGGACGGGGGGAAATGGGACCAGAAGCCGATCCAGCCGACTTGGGGGGGACGCAACGCTTCCAAGAACGGAGGCGACTATTCAAGCGACGAAAATCAACTCCTTTTCAATGTGGAGAACCAGAAACCCGGAAAACACCAATTGGAGCTTGCGCTGGTTCCTCAACCGATTCGTCGGGAAGGAACGAGCCGCGTTTCGATGTCGATTCCGAAAGTATCGAATACGACGTTGCGTTTGACCGTTCCGCCGGAATCGCCGCCGGTTCTCATTGCGGACTGCCTGGGGGCGACCACGGCGAACTCGCTCGCCCTCCCTGTTTCCGTTTCGGAAATCGGTCCCTCCGGCCGGTTGACCTTCTCCTGGGTGGACGAGCCGAGCCGCGGCAATTTGGTGAATATCAGCGTCGAACAACTCTTCAAGTTGCGGGCTCGCTCCGGGCAGGTCGATGTTCAGGCCGTGTTTCGATATCGGATCGACAACGGTAAAGTTCGGCAACTCCTGTTGCAGACCGATCCCCGTTGGCAACTGTCGGGACAGTTCAAGTGTGCCGAAGCGTCTATCGAGCATGTTGAAACGTCCCAGGAATCGGCGATCACGGAAAACGGCGTCAAGCCTCCGGGCGAAATCACGAAACTCGTTTTCAAAACCCCGGTTTCCGGAACGATCACGATCGAAGCGGGGTTCGTCTTAAAGGGATTTCCCGGAATCGGTCGGATTCGTCCGCCGCAGATCACGGCAACCGAGGCGAGGATCACGAAGTCGCTGCTTGCCGTTTCCGAAGACCCGCTCATGGTGGTCGATCCTCCCGACGCGGCGTCGACGAACGGTTTCGAAAAGGCGTGGAAAGCGATCACGGTGGGAAACAATACGGCAAACGGAGCCGTCAATGCAACGGACGACAACGCCGCGGTCGAGGAGCGGGTCAGGGCGGCGTACGACTTGACGAAAATGGATTCGACATGGATGTTGCCGGTCCGTACGAAAAACCTGCCGGCACAATTGCGCCTCAACCAATCCGTTCTCTTGAATTTCGGTGCGTCATCGTTTGTCGGAGCGGCGGCGTTCACCTCCAGCGGCGAGGTGTTCCAACAGACGTTTCTTGCGCCGGAAACGCTGGCGATCGTGGACGTCGAGGTCAAGAACTCGCAGAAAAACATCGTCGAAACGCGCTGGACGCTCTCGGCGACTTCAGTCGTCGACGGCGTCCGGATGAAGGAGTACACGATCTTTTTCAAGAAAGGAACCAGCGGCGGTTTCACGGCGACGATTTACGGACAATTGGCGTCGACGGTTCCTGCCAAGGAAAAAAACCAACGGGAAACGCAAATTCCGCTATTGAGTTTCCCGAACGTCCAAACGGACGAGTGTTACCTGAACATTTACCGTGCGAAATCGGTGATCGTCGGCCGCCAGAACCTGCTCGGTTGGCAACGAGCTGATTTTATCCCGGAGATTCCCGCTTCGTTCGGGGACGCGATTTTTCTCGATATCTGGAAGCAGCTTTCCGCGCCGTTGCCGACGGTAGCGCCCAAAACGGCGTCGACGGATTTGGCGCGACGGCAACCGACATGGACGATTCTTCCGAACAATCCCCGAATCCGTGGGGAACAGATCACTTCACTCCAACAAGTTCCCGGCGGCGACGGTTGGGAATTCGCGATCGACCTCGATTGGACGATCACGGAAGGGGAGCTTGATTCGATCCGATTCCTCTGGGACGACCAATGCGGGGCTCCGTCGTTCGTCGATCCGCCGTATCCTTCGAAATTGGAACAGAAAAAAGGGAGATCGCAATTGTTGCTCTCCCCCGACAAACCGTTGTCCGGACGGCAACGTCTTCGAATTCGCGTTCCGTACAATTTCACCGGAACGTCCATTGTGTTCCCGAAAATCGTCGCTGAATGGGAGAAAAAAGAGCGAACGGACATCGTTCAATACCTCGCTCTTCCGAAAGAATGGCCGCAAGGACCGATTTCTTGGGAGCTGCGAATGCTCGCCAATGTCGACGCCGCCAAGGCGAAACTCCTGGCGGAAAAAACGCTCGCTTCCATGGACGACGGGACGCGGAAAGAGCAACTCGCATCAACAACGTCCCTCGAAGCGAAAAAGAACGACTTACTGGAATCCCGCTCGTTCTTCATCCTGACGGGTGAAAGCGGCGTTGCGTCGATCGTTTCGCAGAACAGTCGTCCCGTCGCTTCGTTGTCGGACGTCGAGCTGTTCCTCAAGAAAAACGGCGACATCTACGGAGTCGCGACGGTCGACATCCAAAGTCGGGGACACGAAGGATTCGTGTTGCGTCTACCCAATCGTTTCGAATTGATCCAAGTGACATGCGCCGGAATCGTCTCCCAAGGAAACCGCCTGTCGGACAACCGTTGGCAGATCGATCTCGGTGCGAGTGATTATCCGCAACGGATCGTCGTCCTCTTCCGCGGTTCGTTGGCGTCCGATACGGCCGTTGCGTCGAACCGTTTTCTCGAACAGTGGACGACCCAACGCTCGGAAATGTCCGTGCCGCTCCCGATCCTCGAAAACGTTGAAGTCCGAGAAACGCTTTGGACGTTGGCGTTCGAAACGAAAGACGGACAATCGCTTCCGCCGATGTCCGTTTCGGCGCTGCGGAACCGCGACGAGAACGACCCGAAAGCCGGAAACGAATTTCTTGGGCAGAAAACTCCCGTCGCCGGAAAAGACGCGACCGGAATTCAACTCCGCTTGAACCTTGCCCGCATGGAAAACCTTGTTGCCCAATTAGAGGCGGTCCCGACACCGCTCCCCGGACGGAGTTCCGAGGTGGAACACTGGCTCTCCCAGTGGAGCAGGGTTTGGTGGAGCCTGAAACGAATGGTCGAAACTCAAATCGCGGAAGAAGCGGCCAACGGCGATACGGGAGAGTCTTTCCCGCTGTTCGAATCGGCGAAAACGTCTCCGAAATCATTGCGCTCGTTCATCGAGTCGATCGGCGTCCCCAAAACCATGCTCGGCGCGTTGACCATTCGGGAGGAAAAAGCGTTGGAACGGCTCGGGTTGTCACAAAACCGTAAAGAGTCCGAACGTCAATTCCAGATGCCGACCAACTCGTTCATCCTGTGGGGCGAATCGTTGACGGAAGGGGCGGTTCGGCAGTTCGGCGTCATTGCAGGGGAACCGGAAGGGATCCGACTCCTTTCGCTGCCGAACAATTACCGGTTTTTCGAGAGCATACGATACGAATACGTTTGGCCCTGGTCGATTTCGGTCTTGATCGTGGGACTGACGTTGATGAGCTCCCATTTTCGTGAGTCATTGCGTCGCTTTCCCCATTTCTGGGGGCTGGCGTGCGGTTTCGGGCTCTGGATGCTCAGTTCTTCCGGGATTCTCGGCGGCGGCGTCATCCTGCTGACGCTTTTCTCATTGGCGTATCCGGCGTGGAAACAGAAACCCGCCCCTTCACACGAAGGTCGATGAACGCCGCAAATTCCCGAAATCAATCTATTTCGTTTCCGTTTTCACCGGTTCAGCAGGTGCTTTCGACGGTTCGGCGGTTGGGGTTGGCGGCGAGGGCACAGCCGTTTCAGCCGGGGCGATTGTCTCTTGAGGCTCTACGTTCGCCGGTGTTTCCGGTTGAGGTTTTTTCTCGGTCGGCGGCGTCGGTTTGACTTCGCCACCGTCCCGGGCCTTGGAAATTCCGACCGAAACGTACCGTTCCCCCTTGGCGATACCGCTGTCGATGACGCGCATGTTATCGCTTTGCAACTCGCCGAGAACGACGTTTCGACGTTGCGTGACGTTTTTGTCGTCGAGGACAAAAACGTATTTGCTGTTCAAGTCCGTTGCAACCGCTTCCTCTTTGACGAGCACCGCGCCTTTTTGGACGAACGTCGGAATCTGGATCCGGCAAATCTGACCCGGATAGATGTCGTATTTCTCATTGGGAATCTCGCCGCGAATTTCAATGGTACCGGTCGCTTTGTCGATTTTGTTCGACGACATGTCGAGTACCCCTTGATAGGGGTACTCGCTCTTGTTCGGAGCAGCCCCTTTGATCAATCCGACATGAAATGTTAACGGTTTGAGCGAAGCGACCTCGCCGGCGCCGTTGACGAGGGGTTCCTGGATCGGCGGTTTGGCGTCGGCAGCGGGAGCTTCCGGCGAGGTCGGCTTTTCGCCGCGTTTTGCCCGTGCTTCCTTGATCTGCTTCAGTCTTGCCAAAATGATCTTCGACTCTTCGGTTTGGTTCTTTTCGGAAATTTCGCGTATATGGTTGAATTGCGTGTCGCTGATTTCGAAATAGATATAAATCGGATCCATGCCGGCGACGCTGGTCAGCGTGGTGTTGGAGCCGTTGGCTCCGACCATGTTGCCGACGTCGACGAGATTACGGTCGACTTTCCCGAAGATGGGGCTCCGGACATCGGTGTAACTCAGGTTCAATTGGGCGGTTGCCAGACTTGCTTCCGCTTCGAGAACCTTGGCGGCGGCGACGTTCCGTTTCGCTTGATCGGTTTGGAGATCTTCGATCGTCGACGCGCCTTGCGTTTGAAGCTGCTTGGTCCGGGCAAGGTTGGCTTCGGCGAGTTCGAGTTCGGCTTTGGCGGAAGCGAGCGTCGCCTCGGCGGACTGTTCGGACGCCTTGTATTGGTCCGGTTCGATGAGAAAGAGCGGCTGTCCGGCGTGCACCAAATCGCCCGGATCGTATTTGATTTCCCGTAGGAATCCGCCGACGCGGGCGGGAATGTCGACGTATTCGTATGCTGCGGCGTAACCCGTTGCAATGATGTACTGCTGTACATCACGTTCGATGGCGGTATCAACGACGACGTTGGGGATCTGCTGCTGGGGAGCGGCTGTTTTCTTGTCACATCCACCGAAAAGGAACAACGCTAAAAGAAACGAGGAAATCGTGAAAGTTCGCAACATGCTGGACCTCGGAAATGAGAACGTGAGTCGAAACGACCGCAATAACGTCGAGTAGATTATATCCGGGTTTTCAAATTGTTCAAGAGAAAATCAAACTCGACGGATTTTTCCGGGGGCGGTGAAATATTGCGGGCGTTTATTGGGCGGTTTTCCAGTAAAGATTCCATTGACCACTGTAGTTTCACTAACTTGTTGCTGCGTCATTGTTTTCGTCTCACACGGAGGGACGGAGGAGACTGAGAGAGGAGACGAAAAAGAAAGAGGCCTGGTGAACGACTCCGGGCGCATGGAGTGGGGAGAGTCTCCAAGAAAAACTACCATTTGCCAATCGGACAATCGGCGGCGTTGATGCGGCTTTTGATTTCGGAATAGCATCCGCATTTCGAACAGCGGTTGCCGACGAACGCGGAACACGTCTTGCAGATTCCAAAGCGGCGTCGCCATTCGGATTCGTCGGTAAGCCGGAACCGATCCCGGGCGAACGCCGTCAGCGTTCCCGCGAGATTCTTTATTTGTGCGAAAAACGTCGGGAAGTCCGGCGGCGTCCGCTCCGGCTCCTTCGTTTTTTGAAACAGTTTTGATTTCAATTCGTCGATTCTCATATCAATACCGGGTCCGGAAGAGAGCAGAGCTTGTAATAGTATTCATGATCGCCGACGATTCCCCAGCCGTACTGAAGGTCGATCAAGAAGATCGGTTCGCCGACGTCCGGAAGATCCTCGATGCGGTGCTTCTCGGCTTTCGGGATGCGATTCGCCATCGGATTCCCTTCGTCGTCGACGCAAACGACCTTTCTTCCGAGCCAAACATATTCCCCTTCAGGCACAGGAGTCGAGGTACGAGATTCGTCCCACTGTTTCAAGCCGCTTTCGGTGATGACGCCGTCGACGAATCCCATTGACGCTTGACAAATCACGTCGTCGGCCCACGTTTTATAAACGTCCGAAAAAGGACTCCCCCCCATTCCGGAGTCCTTGTATTTGCATTCGCGGTAATAGACGCCGCCGTTCGACGGATAGGCGTAGGCGGTGAATTCAATCCGATCGTATTCGTTGTTCGGCTCCCATTCCGGGTAGGCTTGACAGGTCCGATCAAGGAATATTTTTGCGACGATATTGCCGTCGTTGACGCCGATCATGAACACCACCTCCCGCCGCTTCGTGGGGTACCAATACGACACTTCCTGTTGAAAGTCCTTGTCCAGCGTCGCCGTAAAACTCCCGATCCAGAACGTGCCGTCGCGGCCCGAAATGCATTCGGGGAGATGGTTGAGAAGGTTAACGGCAACGACCGCCGGCGCTTGCGAATATCCGTAATCGTTACCGTCGGGCGGCTGGAACTTCCAGTCGTCATCCGCGAAGACCGACTTGAGAATGTCCGTCGTCGATATTCCCGTGATGGTTTTTTCTCCCGTCTCGAAATCGAACTCGACGATACAGATGGCACCGTTATTGTAACTACCGACCCTTACGGCTTTGTCGGCGTGGAAGTTCGGGAAGAGCGGACCGCTCGAAGCGGTTCGCGTCGTCGTTTCATCTTCCCAACCGGTTTGGTTCCAATCGTCGCCGTACCTCATCACTTTTTCCGTAACGTCAAACTCGTAGACGTTGTCGGGCGGCGTCGAAATCTGCTTGACGCGGGACTCCCAATCGCTCTTCACGGCGTCGACGATCTTCAGGTACCGCACCCCGTCGAGGTCGCTCGAATACATGTAATTCTTCGTGAATTTGTCGCCGCATTGGCGCAACGGATTATGTTCGTCCTTCCACGTCTCCGTGTCGATCTTGACGCCGTTGTGCCGGTATTCTTTGGTTTCCGGGTAGTAATCGATAATGTACGTCAATGCCTCGGCAATTTCGCCGGTGCTCACGTCATGCAGGGCGAACGGCATGTAAACGACCTTCTGCGACTTCGGCGAACACCATCTGTCTTCGAAATATTTGTTACCAAGGAAATCATCGAACTTTTCTTCGCACCCCTTGAAGCAGTCGTATTGCAGCGCAACGGGAATATAGTTGTCGGCGTGATGGACCCATTCGTTGAGGCCGAAAGGAATCCCGTCGTTCGGGCCTTGCCGGTAGACACGAACGAAGGGAGCTTCGTCGAGAATGCAGAGAATCGCATCCGATTCGAGCGTCAGGGCGTCGGCGCACTTGATCGGCCTGTTTGCGCTTTCCCGAACCCGCTCGATGTTATATCCGTGCGGTAAGTTCGATTGCGGCCGCGAAACGAACGTCTTGAGTTCGCCGTCGACCACGCCCATGAAGTCGCATCGGTGAGAACGAATCACCGGCGGCGGGTACGCCGACCGCGTCTCGAACGTCGGGTAAAGATTCGTGTTCAGCGTACGGAATTCCACGCCATCGACGCCGCTTTCGTCGTCGATCCAAAATCGGTTGCCGAGTTCGGTATCGTTCCCGTTGAGTTGGAGACGTCGCAATACGTCCTCGACGTTAAACGTGACGAAATAATCCCTGATCGACGTTTTGGGCGTCTGGCCGTAAGTCGTGTCTCTGACGATGTTTTCCGTGTTCGCAATCGTTTTTTCCTTGAGGCAGCAATACGTCGGTCTGCCGTCGACCAGGCAGAGAAAACCCAGTTGACAAGCCTGATACGGCCCCTGGCTCATCATGTAGATTTGCGGATTGTATATCGAGAAATTCCACGTCTTGTTCGTTTCGGCGTCCGGATAAACCACCGGATTAACCACAGCTTCCCGCGACCCCGGCAGATTGAAATAAAGGTAAGCGGTTTGGACATGCGTGACCGGTTTGTCGATCGGTTGAAATGTTTCCGTTACGTCTTTAAAGAATCGCCGAACGAGGCCAAGGCTTGCATCCTTGACGAACAAATATTTGAAGTGACGATAATATGGAGCGTTGTCGAGACCGCAAAAGACATTGTGAGCGTTCGCGTCGTTTGGTGTCAAACCAAGGAATGCATTGGGATGCGACACGGCTACGGAATTAACGCCGCTCAAGTCGGCTTTCAAACCTTCATGAACGGTTCCCCGCAAGTAACCCGCCCCCAGCGTCCAACAAAGGAATCCGTCCTCACCGGCCAAGAGGAATTGATTGGTCGAAACGAAACAGCTGCCCGTCACGTTCCCCACGCCGGACGGCATGTTACAGATATGCCGGATCGGTTTCGTCGGCTTCTGCATCGGATAGAGCAGCGACACCCAGCCGTCGCCGGTCCGCTTCAGCAACTCTTTATCGGTCAGAAAATAATAAACGTTATGGTAATACGCCAAGTCGCGGACTTCCCGGCTGTCGAGCGTTTCCGCGTATTCGCCGTCAACGAGGTCTTCCGCAAACGTCGGCAGTGTTTCCGGAATGAATTTATCGGTATCGGCGTCGTGCTTCCAGAGCCGCAAATACGGGGCGGTCGGCTGACTCGTTCCGATGAAAAGCTCCCCATTCGCCTCTTTGGCAAGCAACTCCGAAAGAGCGTCGATTCCGCCGAGCGTCTGGAAGTGTTTATAGTGCGGTATTTCTACGACGTCGACGACTTCACCGTCGACCACGATTTCCCGCTCGATGATCGTCTCTTTATAAATCTTGACGTAAGGCGACGTCGCATAGCCGCACACAAGGAAGTTGACGTCGTCGTTCCTGAGCATTCGAACAAGATTCGGTCTCTTGATCGATTCCCAATCGGTTTCGATTTCTTCGTCTTTACGATAAACGTGACAGACCGGTTCCTTGCTCACGTCGCCGTTAACGCGGACACAAGCGTAGCAGTCGCCGCTCAAATGAGCATCACGAAGCGATTCCGCTTGCTTTGGCAGGACGCCGACGACGGCCCCTGTTCGATCGACGAGCGAAGCCGTATAGCCGTTGAATCTGATGAAACGATTATTGGCGACGATATGCCGAATCGACGACGCGCCTGTGCCGACCAAGTCAAAGGTGGCGTTACAACGGTAAGTTCGGTTCGTAATTTGGTACAGCTCGCCGTCGTCGACGAGAATTCCGCGTCCGCTGGTCATGGGGTCGAGGTTCGCAAAATAGTTGATTTCACGCTCCCCGGAGAGCCGCATCGTTTCGCCGTCGAATTCGAAGACGCCGCCGCGTGTTTTATCGGAGAAGCAGAGTTTATTGTTACGAACAAGGAGATTCCACCCGTGCGGATAAGTGCGGAAATCCGCCGACGTGAGCCCCGGCAACTGTTTTCGTCGCACGAAATCCTTGATCACCAAGTAGTGATAGACTTCCTTGGCAGTGCAAACGATCATGTTCCCCAGGGCGCCGCCGATCGCCGTAACCGGCTCTTTGACGGGGGAGTCGAACATCAGCTCGACGAACGTGTAATCGTCCTTTTTCCAGTAAAGCCGAAAGAACGGCTTTTCGTCGAAGCCAAAGAGAACATGCTTGTAATATTTGTTACCGAAGTCGAAATAGGCCGCTCCATCGACAATGGCGTAATGCGTCGGCTTTTTGTGCAGATTCAATCCGACGACGGGGGACTTCTCGCTTTCGGGGTTGTTCGGATTCCAGAAGAATTCCTCTTGCGGCACGAACGAGGAACAAACCCCGGACAGCATGATATTCCGACCGTTCTCGACGAGCTTCCACCGAACGACGTCGACGTAACCACCGGCGTTTGAACCGCAACCGAAGTCCCTTAGAAGTAAATACGGCAACTTCGGAAACGTGCCGGGCTTGCGATATTCCGACGTATTCCATTGCCCCAACCGGTCGCAGCGATTCCCGGATTCGAACGAATATAGATGACCGCCGACGAGCCCGCCGTTGCAGTGCTCGCCGCACTTCTCGGAAGGGCAACAACACTTCTTGGGCCAATCTTTGTTCCATTTACCAAAGGTGCTCATGCTTCCGACGCTCCTTTCACACAAGGGCCGTTGACGATTTCAAGACGTGGGCCGAAGGGACCGGGCCGCCGTTCGACTTCGACGCCGTGACCGGCGGGGAGAATCGTTCCCTCCTCGACAAGCGCGCTGTAAACAGTGAAGTCGCGGCTCTCTTTCGATGTTTTAACGGTAAATGCCGCGGAGCCGCCCGGGTGCAATTCTTCTTTAATGTAACCGGAATAAATCTTCTCGGTTTCGACGGCGTGATAAAACGTAACGTGTTTCGGGTTATCGTCGGACTCTTCCTCTTCGGAATCGAAGTCGGGATTCTTCACGGTGGTCGGCCCGGTGAGTTTGACCTGCGTTCCGGCAAGGAGTTCCTCGGTCTCGCCGAGTTCGAGACAGACGCACATGTCGTACTTCGGCTCCGGGGGCGTTTCCTCTTCCGTCTCGCTGTCGTCGGCGTCGTAAATCTTACCGAGCACCTTGACCCGCCCGATTCCGTCCGGTAATTCAGCGGTCGTGTCCGACGATTGGGGGATCGCCTCCATCACCACGCCGTACAAAATACCATGCGATGTATTTCCCTCGAACGCCTCCCAACGACCTCGATAGACAGAAAACAGACGGTCTCCTATGTTACTTGACGGTTTCTTCTTTGGTGAGAGAGGTGCGAAAACTACATGCTCCTCTTGATTCCAGTCAGCTTCTTCGTAGCTGCCGGTTGCGGGGCAAAACCATAGCCGCTTGAAAGTCGCCTTCCAACCGGCATGATCGAGTGGATTGATTCCCTCGCCACTTCCTGGTTCGGTGGCGAACTTCCACTCCGATGTCAGGACAATCGGCGACAACGAATCACCGGCCAGTGAAATCATGTCAAGCTGTTCTGTCATAAGGGCCTCATCTTCAAAGAAATCGTTATATCTTGACGTTGTTGCTCAAAATTCATATAATTTATTGTTGTCGCAAATGACGAACGAATTGCCATATTCCCAAAGTGCAAAATCTGCTCGTTCTCCTTTTCGGATTTGCTGCGAAACCATGAAAACACGACTTTTTTCTCTACTTTGTTTTACCCTCTTTTTGATGACGGATTGTACGATTCAAGCCGAGGAGCCTTGGTTTCTCGGTCCGGCGGTGGCTTGGGCGAAACCAAGCGGTGTTAAAACGGATTATCGGGACGCCAAAGGCGTTCTCGTCGGTCGGAGCGAACCGAAGGAGAAAAAAACGGAATTCTTCGATGTGAAAGGCAATCTGCTTGGTTGGAACGAGCCGGACGGCGACAAGTCGGTTTTCTATTCCGTCAAAGGACCGATGCAAGGCTGGAGCGAAGTTAACGGCACGAAAACCGAGTTCCACAAAGCCGATGGGACGCTCGTCCAATGGTCCGAAACGAAAAATGGTAAAACGGGATATTATACGGCTCTCAGCAAAGGGAAAAACAAAAACGCTCTCGTCGGTGTCGCCGAAACCAATTGTTCCAAACTTGTCTTTCATGCTCCCGACAAAACGGTCTTTTCGCCCATTGGGTGGTCGGAACCGACTGGGGCAAGGATCGAGTATTATCGTCCGACATATAATCCTGACGGTAGTGTGACAAAAGTTCGTTATCTCGTAGGAGAAAGTATTCAAAACGGCGACAAAACAGAGTACTACCGACCGACTTACAATCCAGATGGCAGCGTTACAAAAGAACGATACCTCTATATGGAAAGTGTCAAAAGCGGTGACAAAACGGCGTTTTTTCGACCGACATATAATTCCGATGGTAGTGTTACAAAAGAACGATACCTCCACTTGGAAAGCGTCAAAAATGACAATAAAATGAAGTATTATCGTCCAACATACAATTCCGACGGCAGCGTTACGAAAGAACGATACCTCTATTTGGAAAGCGTTCAAAAAAGTGAAAAAACGGAATATTATCGCCCAACCTATAATTCCGATGGTAGTGTCACGAAAGAACGTTATCTTTTCGCTAAAAGCATTCAAAACAATGATATAAACGAATGTTATCGCCCAACCTATAATTCCGATGGCAGTGTCACGAAAGAGCGTTATCTTGCCGGATTGAACCGACCAAACCATCGAAATGAAGTTTTTTTTGTTTTATTTCTTTTATTAGAAATCGAATTGATGCAAATGGACAGTGATGACTAAAAGACCATTAGTTTACAAACTCGTTTTCGAAATCGGAACAAATATATCCGGAAGATTTAACACAGCAAAAGGCAATGTTTTATATTTCCAGTAATAGTCATTGCCAAGCGGAAAAGAAATACCGGGATAATTCTCTATCGGTTTCTCTTTGCCTTTGTCATCCAAGATTGGGTTCCCCTGAGCATCACGTTCGATCGGCACATGACCATGACCATCAAGTTTTTGCGCCCCTTGTGCAAGCGTATTTGTTTTGTTGTCCAAAATCGGAATAGATCGACCATTTTTGATCTGCCGTTTTCCTTCGTCGAGGAATTTCTCTCCCCAGCCGCGTTGTTTGTATTTGAGGACGTATTTGACCTCCCAGTAATTTCCGTTCCACTTGGGAAGAATGGAGTTGATCAACACGGTTCCCGGGACGGCACCGCACCATGGATCGGAGTTCACGGCGTATGTGTACTGCTCCCGAACGGTCATCGGATTGTTCTTCTCCCGTCGCGTGATTTCGTACACGAGGAGCGGAATCTTCATCTTCGGCTCCGACGGGAAAAAGTCCCCCGCACTGTTCACCACCGGCTTGCCCGTTACGAAATCGTACAAAAAACGAACTTCCTCGACGTCATCCTTGGCGTCCTGCTTGCACTCGATCGTGTATTCGGGCCTCTCGACGTACTTTTGCTTGACGGTCCAATAGACGCGGACGTCGGACGTCATGCCGGGACGCATGATAATGCCGTTCGGGCCGATGTCGAGATTGTATGTGCCGTACATGTCCTTCACCTTCGGATCGGACACTTCCACCGTTCCGGCGACAAGTCGCGAATCAGTCTTGTTATTAAAGCAGTACGACGTACCCGGGGCGAGCCAACCGCAAAAATTTCCGTCGGCGTCGGTGATTCGATCCGCGATCCCCTGGAGCGAAATGTCCATTGGGCCGTCCTGCCAATTGTCAGACACGACGATAAACGTCGCCGAAGCGCTCGGATTGTCGATGTCGTTGTTCGCGGTGTGCGCCGTCAGTGTTTTTTCGATCAGCATGGTTTTCTCCTTGGCATTGCGCCGGTTACTTTCGATGGAAGGGATTATAATTTACCGGAACAATAAAGCAAGGACAAAATGAGCCGCTCGATCACATGGCGGAAAAGACTTTTTGTAACGTATCGCCGAAAAACAGCCATACCGCCGCGACCGTGCCGACGACCATCCCGATTTGCAGGAACGGCGTCAGCAAAGCGGTTGTGATCGCAAGTGAAGTTGAGAGGGCGGCGGTACGAAACGCCAACAGCGAAACCGCCGCAAAACCGGGACGAATATTCGCGACGATCTTCGCTTTGTCGATGTTGTCGATCCGTGTGCCGCGAATCAGGAATTTTTCGCCGACCTTGTCGAGCGGTGTGAAAACGTTGTCGTTTTTATCGACTTGTCACTTGCTCCGCCGCAGCTACGAACATGTCGGAACAACGGTTTCAACGCGTTGTCGGTTTCCACGTCACGGCGGCTTTCCGGATAGGCGAAAGAGCGTTGCGGATAACCGAGCTCCTCCAGGATTTTTTTGCGGAAAGAATTTTTTCGTGGAGAAACCCGTCGACTCCTTTTTCTTTGACGAACTCGTTGGCCCGCCGATGCCGAAACCCGTGACAGGCGATTTCTCAACCGGCATCGGCGAGTTTTTTCATGCAATTTTTTTGGTGGTCGGTGAGCTTGTCCGGCCTGTCGAAAAAGAACGTCGCCTTGTCTCCATCTTTTTCGAACAGCGGGCTCTGCTTTGCCCAACGTTCGAGATTAGAGGAATCATCGAACGTCAGGACGATTCCCGACTCGGCGACGACGTGGGCTTCTTCGTTTCCTGCGCCGAAGAAAAGAGCGATAACCCCAAGAAGGTAAAGATGAAAAGAATGGCGAGTGTCATGGTGGCATCGAAGTCGGAGGAACTCGGAGCGGCTTGAATGGCCTATGCACGTCATCCTTTGACTTCTTTCGTGATGAAGCAGTTGGCGACCAACGTATACGCTCCTTTGGCCAGTACCCATAATTCCGACATTTTTCTCACGGCAAAGAGACGTTTGAGCAAGAATCGCGGACGAAAATAGTAGCTATTGTAAGCGTAACGGTGAAACTTCAGCAGTTCTTGCGCCGTCATCCCTGCCGGCACATAAAACGGCTGGTCGGGAAAGTTGAATTCAGGAAGAATCTGTTTTCGGAAAAACCACGGGTCGAATGTTCCGGATTGTTGTGCGCGAACCCAATCGACGGTTCCTGGAAAGGGGACCAAAAGCGTAAAGGACGCGACTTCGATATTCAATTCCTTGGCGAATCGGAGCGTTTCCTTCATCTCCGCCATGGTTTCTGTCGGAAAGCCGAGGATGAAATATCCTCGAATGCTGAGCCTCGCTTCCTTGGCCCACGCGATTGCCTGTCGGATCTGATCAAGGGTTTCGCGTTTTTGGACGAAATCAAGAATCCGTTGGGCCCCACTTTCAACACCAAAGGCGATGTAGTCGCATCCCGCTTGCTTCAGCATTTTCAAAACGGCGGGGTTCACGGAATCGGCCCTTGCTTCGACGGAAAACGGCTTGTCGAATTTTTCATTGGTCAGACGTTTGCATACTTCGTGAACGAAATCGTGATTCGAAACAAAGTTGTCGTCCATAACCTGAATCGCGTTGGCTCCATATTGATCCCTCAGTTGAAAAAACTCTTCGATCACTCGATCGGTACTGAAATAGCGTAAATTGTTACCAAAAGTACGATGGTTACAGAAAGTGCAGCACCCAGGGCAACCTCTCGACGTCAGGAGGGTGTGCGATGGAGTTGCCGACGATCGGGCGACACTTCCGCCATAGAGCCGCATGGGCAACATATCCCGGGCAGGAAGCGGAATTCGATCCAGATCGAAAATAGGGGGGCGAGGGGGCGTCCGTTGAACGATACCGTTATCGTCCTTAAAAACGATCCCACGGACTTCCGGTAAACGATCTCGCCAATGTTCCGTGTCGTTCTCGTAAAGCCGGGCGAGTTCGAGCATCGTCTCTTCCCCTTCACCAACGACGGCAATGTCGGCGCCGTCGTCCAAGACGGATTCAGGCATAGCGGTGACGTGGGGACCACCGACGATGATCGGCGGACGGGAGGGGGCCTTTTTCAACAGTTCCAGCAACTCGATAACCCGCAGGTAATACGCGGAGGCGACCGTAATTCCCAGGAAATCGAATTCGTGCGACCGGCGTACAACCTCTTCCAGAAGAATCGGCGTTACGGCGCCGTCGAGTATTTCACATGGATGGCCGTGGCGTTTCAAGTAAGAAGCGATGTATCCCAGTCCGAGCGGCGGGTTAATGCTGGCGGTCGCCTGAGAGCCGCGTGCGAACATTTCGTGCGGTTGCATGGGGGGATTGATTAACCAAACTCGTGTCATGGCTCTTCGGCGTCGCCTTGATCAATGGCGTCTTTGCTGGATGAATGGATGTTAAATGAATCGCGGACGATGAATTTCGGGTATCCCTTGAGCTGATCGTAAATTCTTGCGACGTATTCGCCGACGATTCCGATGCCGAGAAGGTTGACTCCCCCGAAAAAGACGGTCGTGATGATTTGCGACGTCCATGCGGGGAGCGTGATGCCTGCAATGAGTTTTTGGTGCAATGCATAGGCGGTCAATCCGAATGCGAGCACAATCGCCAAGAAACCGAACACATTGAAGATGCGAATCGGGAGATAGGAAAACGAAAAAAAAGCGTTCAGGGCGAGACGGCACAGTCCGTTAAACCCGACGCGGGAGACATTGTCATGACGAGCGCGGCGAGAGATCGGAACTCCCGTCTGCTTAAAGCCGATGTACGCCCGGATTCCCGGCAAGAAGCGATTGCGCTCTTCCACCTCATTGATCTGAACGACGGCTTTTCGATCCATCAGTGAAAAGTTTCCGCTGTCCAAGGGAACGTCGATACTGGCGATTGCCCGCAGGAGACGATAAAATAGAAGAAAAAGAGATCGCTTGAAAATCGATTCTTTTCGATCCTTCCGAATGGCGTAGACGATATCATATCCCTGCTCCCATTTTTCCAGGAACAAAGGAATCGCGGCAGGGTCGTCCTGCAGATCGGAATCCATGAGCACGACGGCGTCCCCTGTCGCTAATTCGAGGCAGGCGGCGCAGGCGGCCGGATGACCGAAATTACGGACAAAATTAACCACGCGAATATTCAGTCGTGAAGAAAGGTTTCGGAGGATTTCTTCCGAACGGTCGCGACTTCCATCGTTGACCAAGAGGAGGGAAAAATCGTACCGATCCCGCCAAGGATCGACGACGGCGTCGATTTCGTTGATGAAATCGGCGATGATCGTCTCCTCATTGAACATGGGAGCGGCAATCGTAATCGTTTTCATGAGGGGAACCGTTGGATGATTAAAATTTACCCATGCGAATGACGGCGGTGTCGCCATCAATAACGATGGATCCGGAGGCGGGCCAAATGGGAATATCCCGATACTTGTTCATGTAACGAGCTTTTTCCTGATCGCTCCACACCGACTCGAAACGATACCCCGACCTGTTGTTGATGACGTCGGCAGTCGCCCATAGACGAAGAACCGAATGAAAAACACCAAATCCCGTCAATGTCAGATTTTCGCCCTTCAAATGATAATCGTAACGATCGAATATTCCGTGTTGCGGAATCAGACAAAGCCGCTTTACCTTGTCGAATCCCGGGGTTTTTTCCAGGTCGGCGATGATTCGATTCACTTTGGCCGTATCAAACGCGACGACTTGTGAGCCGTTATGAACCGATTGAGCGTCGAGGAGAATGAAAAGAAAAGCCACAAAACAAACGATCCCGCAAAGGACGTTTCGGAGGCGGACATGTTGTTCCCATGCGATGACGGCCAATGGAAAAACACCTCCCCAGAAAAGCGAAATCATTTGAGCCGTACGGAAATGCAGAAACGACCATCGCGTCGGAATCCACGATCCGAACGGAGCGAGAACCGAAGCTGCGAAGAAAAGGAAGGCGAACATGCCCACGATCGCCACGCGATCGGTCGGGTACTTCGCGCTTCGACGGCGTGATAGTGAAACGAACAAACCGACGAACACCATCACGATCAACGCCAACATGATCGCTTTGACGTTGAAATTGAAAACGGGATCCTTCTGGAAATAGAAAATACAGTAATTGTCGACCAACGCGTTGATTTTACGCGTCACCTCCTTAAGTGAATGCATCGTTTCCGCGTAGTTGTACGGCGGCCGCCCCACGACAAGGGTAAAACATTTGCCCATGACGAAGTAAAAGAATACGCCGAGAGCCAATGTCAAGCACCGTTCGGGAAATTTCGCGTTGAAAATGATGCGGGTAATCGATGGATAGGCCCGGCTTTGGCATTCGCGCACGGTTTCGAAAAGCAGGGCGAAAAACACCACAGCGACCACGCCGTTCGCAAAAGATTGATAGGCGCCGAAACAAATTCCAAGGCAGATTGCCCATCCGATGATCGATCTCGCGTTGGGGCGAACGGTTGCCACGGCCAAGATGGCCAACGGCAAAAAGATAAAGAAGATCGATGCCGTCCGAAACCAAAGCAATTCCTGCATATAGGGGTGGAATTGGACGAATAAAACGACTAAAGCCGTGAGCGTCACGTTATTGGAGAGTTTCCATGCGCGTGCGGCATACAATCCCGTCAAAGAAAAACTGATGAAGGCGATGACGCTGAAGGCCGATTGCGACTCAACCATGGAAATGTCCGCGAGAACATATAAAAACCAGGAAAGAATGACGGCGGTAAACCTTCCGGCAAGGAAATAGGCGCCGAACGCTCCCTGAAACAGGTATTCGTTATGCGAGAAAAAATCAGCCCGGCAAACATCGTCACCGTTCGGTTCAATGGGGGCAAGCATCGGCATGCGCACGGTGAAAATGAGGAACAAACCGATTCCCAGGGCGATCATCTCGTTTTTCGAGAACCTCCAACATTCCGACGGCGGGGGGAGATCCGACACCGCGACAACGCGGTGCCGCGGTTTTTTCGCCTTGGCCGTAAGATAGCGGTAAACACGGTAAATCTGCCGGGTAACGCCGATGAAAAGAATGGCAATAATACACAGGGGAAGCAGGATCGCGGCAATCTTTCCCAACCTGGTCGCGGTAGCCCATGTGCTCGCCAACGGAATCGAAGCCGTGGCAAGAAACTGAATCGGGGCCTGCAACGGCCAAGACAGTGCAACCGATTCGTAAGGCGCCGTTTCCACGATTTCAATCGGTTGCTCGCCGCCGCGAATCGTGATCACCCGACGTTTCGGCTCAAGCTTACGATCGAAAAAGACCACGATCGCTTTCTCTTCTTTCTTGGGATCGTTATCGCCAAGAGCGAGATAAACCACCCATTCGGCGGCGGCCGACGATTTTTTACGAAATTGAAACTCCCGAAATTCAACGGTCCCTTGTAAGGTCTGCTCTTCGCGCGTGGTCGTTTTTTCCGCAAGGGGAAGGGGAAAAACGTTGATATTCATGTCCCGTCCTAACAGCGACAAGACACCGAGAAGAATCATGACGCAGACCGCGAGAACGGCGGCAAGTGATGTCGAATGATTCAGACGCATGGCCCGGATCGCCGAACGGCAGCAAGGAACCGCCGCGAATCCGCCAAGGGCTGCGACGATGAGAAGACCGGGGGGGGACAACTTCCACGTCGTCCAGGTGTAGACAATATATTGGCCCCAATAGAAAATCGCCAAGGCAACAACGGCAAGGCTGGCGACATCGAAAAGAAAAGCGGAGATTTTCGGCGTGTCCGATCGAACTGCGAGGGTGCGGGAAGACATGGAAAGACCTACAAAGATGGTTCGATTCTTATTTCAGGTAGCGGAAACATAACATGATTGTCGGAACGAGTCAATACGCTGCTGGAGCGTTCGCCGATAGTGGGTGATTTGTTTTTGAGAAACGCTTATTTTACCGTCCCCTCTCCTCGGGGAGAGGGGACGGTGAAAACAACCGTTCACACAAGGTCAAACTCGCCCCCTTTTCGAAAACGCTCCCATACGCTGCCGATCGGCGAATGCGCGCGAAAATCATCCCACTTATCGCTTGCGGAAGAGGAAGGTCCGCTCCGCGGGGGAATCGTCCGGATTGTCGAACGGAATCGTGTAGGCGACACGGTATTTGCCGCTTTCGGGGTCGAAATCGGTTTGCCAAAAATCGTTGCCGAACACCGATTGGTCGACGACCGTTTCCTGGCCGTCTTTCCTTTCGGCCAATTCGAAAGGACCATATTGTGACATTCCGGTGAAACAGAGTGGAACATAGCCGACGCCGCCGCGCACCGTGAAGGTCGCCAACTCTTTTCCTTTCCCCTCGCCGACGCGAATGTTCAGCGGAAAAAGCCGCGTCACGGTTCCGAGCGTTGCGTCGACTTTCAAGTCGTTGCCGACCGCCTCACGCCGGATCATTTCCGCGCTGTTTCCGTGCTTTTCCAAGGCCCGGCGGAGCGATTCGTTCGGACCGTAATAATCGTCCGCTTTTTGGGGAACGACGACCAGCTCGAATTCGGCGTCGACGAAATCCCCCGGCTCCAATTTCGTAACGTTCGGCGGCGGCACGATGTCGACCAACGACGTCGGTTCGCCGCGGACCGTCGCACCACGTTCGACAACGAACGGCAAAGCCGACTTACCGCCGATTTTTGCGTTCCAGCGGCGCACGATAATCCCCCGATTCGCCCAAGCGCCGGTTCCGGTTTTGTCGCGGCTTGCAGCGTCGTGCATGGAAACCCATGGAACCTGTCCGTCGAGTCGAAGCGGTTCGGTTCGATTGACGCCGTGTTCCGGATCGGTTCCTCCCCATTGGGTGTTCCATTCCTTGACGAGCCCCGTTTCGTTGCCGACCGCGATTTTTTTCTCGCCGGTGTAACTGTAATGGTCCGCTCCCGCTTGAAAAAGAACGAGCCGCTTGAAGTCGACCCGTTCCCGTGCGGAATAATAGACCCGGAAAATTCCGCGCACGCAATCATCCGTCCGGTAAAGCGACGCAACAACGGTTTGATCAATCTTTCCGTCCGTCGTCCGCCCGGTGTAAACTGTTTCCGTCAGGCAGGGACCGGAAGCGATTCGGAATGTTTTCATCGGACCGTTCAAAATTCGTTTGCCGTCGGTTCCTTCGAGAACGAGGAAATCGGCGCCGCCGACGTTGTTGGTCCAGCCCCATTTTTTCTTTTCGTCGGC
>JAVBPI010000076.1:0-13664 GCA_031549705.1 Thermoguttaceae bacterium | reverse complement strand
AACTTGAATACCGGGAATTGCGCAACAATTTAATCGCGGCTCCGGCGACCGACGACAAAGCCGGAATGTGGGTCGCCATGGAAGCGCTCCGCCGTATTGATCCGTCGAAACTGAAAGTCGGCGTCTTCGCCGTCTCGACGGTCCAGGAAGAAGTCGGTCTGCGAGGTTCGAGAACCAGTGCTTTCGGAATCGATCCGCACGTCGGGATCGCGACCGATGTGACATTCGCAACCGATTGTCCGACCATCGAAAAGAAGCAGAACGGCGAAGTGAAACTTGGCGGCGGACCGGTGCTTACGAAAGGGCCCAACATGACGGTGAAGCTCGTCAACGCCCTCGTTTCCGTGGCGAAAACGCACGAAATTCCCGTCCAGATCGTTGCCGAAGGAAAAATCACCGGAACCGATGCCGGTTCGATTCAAGTCAACCGCAGCGGTGTTGCGACGGCCCTCATCAGCATTCCGAATCGGTATATGCACACTCCGGTTGAAGTGATTTCGCTCACCGACATCGACCATGCCGCCGATTTAATGGCACGTTATTGCGAGTCGATCGACCCGGAGGTTTCGTATGTCCCCTGAGTTGACACGCGAAGATCTTGCATTTGCGTATCTCGACACGCTGCCGTTCGAGCCGTATCCGTTTCAGGAAGAAGCGGTCCTTGCGTGGTTTTCCGCCGATCAAGGGGTGCTCGTCTGCGCCCCGACCGGCATGGGAAAGACGCTCATTGCCGAAGCCGGAATCTTCGAAGCAATGAAAACCGGTAAAAAGGCTTATTACACCTCGCCGTTGATCGCCCTTTGCGAACAGAAATACCGGGAAATCCAAAACGCTCTGGAACGCTGGGGTTACAACAAGCATTACGTCGGTCTCGTGACGGGAAACCGTCGCGAAAACCCCGACGCCCCGATTCTCGTTGTCGTTGCGGAAATTCTCTTCAATCGTTTGCTTGCCCATGATGCCGACGAACATTCGATCTTCTCATTTAACGAAGTGTCCACCGTCGTTATGGACGAATTCCATTATTTCGCGGACCAGGAACGGGGGATGGTCTGGGAGTTCACGCTCGGCCTGCTTCCGCCGCACGTTCGGACGCTGTTGATTTCGGCGACGGTCGGCAATGCGTACGAATTCGTCGCCTGGCTCCGCGACAACCTGCAACGGAAATTAACACTGATCGAATCGAAGGAACGCAAGGTCCCGCTGACATACCATTGGATCGGCGACGAATTGCTGAACGAACAGTTGGAAACCATGGTCCGCGGCGATGATGAAACCCGCTTCACGCCGGCGCTGGTATTCTGCTTCGACCGCAACGAATGCTGGGAAATCGCCGACCAAATCCGGGGCCGCGACATGATCACGCCGGAGCGACAAAAAGAAATTACGAAAATTCTCGACCAGTACGACTGGACCCAAGGGGCCGGTCCGAAAATGAAACAGGTTCTCATCCGGGGAATCGGAATTCACCACGCCGGGATCCTTCCGAAGTACCGCCGCATCGTCGAGGATTTATTCCAACGAAAACTGCTCTCGTTTTGTATTTGCACGGAAACACTCGCCGCCGGGATCAACCTTCCTGCAAGATCCGTCGTATTGCCGACGCTGATGAAGGGACCTTCCGGCGACAAAAAGATGATCGAGTCGAGTTCCGCCCATCAAATTTTCGGTCGCGCCGGACGTCCGCAGTTCGACACGCAAGGATTCGTCTTTGCGTTGGCTCACGAAGACGACGTGAAGATTGCCCGTTGGCGGGAAAAGTACGACCGGATTCCCGAGGACACGAAAGATCCCGTGCTGCGTGAGATGAAGAAAAAAATGAAGAAAAAGCAGCCGACCCGCCGAACGACCGAACAGTATTGGAGCGAAGAGCAGTTCTTTAAGTTGAAAGATTTACCCCCGGCCAAGTTGACCAGCCGAGGCGAATTTCCCTGGCGACTTTTAGCGCACATTATTTCTCTCGACCATGATGTCGAACCGGTTCGCAAAATCGTTGCGCGACGACTCATGGGAGCAAAACGACTCCATGCCGGACAGAAGGAACTCGACGAGATGCTCCTCACGCTTTGGAAAGCCGGTTTTGTCAAGCTTGATCCGGAACCTGTCGCCGAACCCGAAGAACCGAACTCGTCCGCCAATCCGGGGACTGCGCTGCACTTCGTTCCCGGCTCTTTGTTTGCGTACCCCACGGAACAACTCCCCGTATTGATGAAACTGCGCGGCGTGAATCCGTTGTACGGTTTGTTCCTGATGAAGCACCTCGGCATGGCGGATCGTGCGGAGCGATTGCAAGCGTTCGAGAGCCTGCTCGAACTTCCCCCGTCGCTCGGGCCGAATGTTCGTGTACCGAAACAAGATATTCTCCCGAACGGGCCGCTTTCCATGGAGCGTGTCGATTCGTTATTGTTACAACTCGGCTTGGCGACGGCCGAAGAACTCGTTCCGAAAACCGAAGAGGAACTCGAAGAAGAACGGGAAAAGCGACGACATTTCGCCGGTTGGCTCGAAGATCGGGTCTATGTGATCCCGCTTGCCGAGAAACTGAAACGGCTTTTTGAGTACGAATATCCGACCGTGTTCGTCAAGATCAATCCGGTTTGGGCGGCGGGCGAAGTCCTCCTTGAATTCCAGGGAGACTTCAACAAATATATCGTTGCGAAATCGTTGCAGAAGCAAGAAGGAGTGATCTTTCGACATCTCCTGCGGTTGATCCTGTTGCTCGAGGAATTTCTTGAACTGGCACCGGCGGACGGCTCCGCGGCCGATTGGAAAGCGGATATCCAGGGAATGCTCGATCAATTGGTCGCCTGCTGCCGAACGGTCGATCCGCAGAGTACCGAAGAAACGCTTGAACGGGCCAAGGAACCGAGGGCCGATGATGCGATTTGACCTGCCGTTCCCTTGAAGTCGCGGAGAATTCAGGTAAAATCGCGTTACGTTCAACACTCAAGACTTTTTCCGATCCATCGATTCCATGCGTGATCAAATAATCGTTTCCGTGAATCCGAAAGCGGGCCGCCGCTCGCCGATGGTCCGCGCCGAAGAACTCGTTCGCCTGTTGCGTGACAAAAATTACGGCGTCGAGTTGCTGACCGACTTGGCTGAAGTCGCGGAAAAAGCCAAACGGCTCCACGCCGAAGAACGGCTCCGCGCTCTTGTCGGCGTCGGCGGCGACGGGACGGCGGCGACGCTGGTCAACCTGACGGAACCGGGAACGCCGGTAACGCTTCTCTCGGCCGGAACGGCCAATCTGCTGGCGAAATTCTTTCGGCTCGGCAGCACCCCGAAACGACTCGCTCAAATCATCGACGACGGATATTCCGTAACACAAGACGCCGGGCTCGTCAGCGGCGCGAGCGGCAGTCGGCTTTTTCTCGTGATGGTGAGCTGCGGTTTCGACGCCGACGTCGTCCGGCAAGTGCACGCGCATCGGGAAGAACGGTACCGGCAAGGACACCGGAAGGGAGCGCATATCTCTTATTTTTCGTACATGAATCCGATCTGTCGTTCGCTCAACGGATACCGGTACCCCAAACTCACCGTGGACCTTCAGGATCCGGAGACGTCGGCATGGAAACCCGTCGACGATTCCGCTCGTTGGGCGTTCTTCTTCAACTTGAACGCTTACGGTTGGGGACTGCCGCTCGCCCCGTTCGCCAAGGGAAACGACGGCCGACTCGATCACGTCCTGTTCCGCGGCGGCTCGATCATCCACGGGATTAAATATACGGCGTTCGCCCAGTGCGGCGGAATGCACCGAATCCTTTCGGACGCCAAGCTCGGCCAGGGAATGCGCTACAGAATCACGTCAAACGATGAAATTCCGTTCCAACTCGACGGCGACCCGGGCGGCGTTTTGCCGATCGAAATCGAAGTGGTGCCGAACCGCTTTACGTTCGTCGTTCCCAAACCGCGGTGACGACATCGGCCGACTGGTTTTTGCACGAAATACGAAACTCGTTTCCCGGCGAGTCATTTCAACTCGCCGCTCTGCTGGACGAGCTCTTCCATTTGTAACGGCCAAATCCGAATCCCACTGTTCGCCGGAGTTTCCGTGTTTTCATAACTGAAAACAAGCCAACGGTCGTCTTGCGTCAACGCAAACTGCGAAATCGGAAATGCTCGATTTCTCAGTACCAACGAGTGGTCCCCGTCGAACGAACCCTCAAGGCTTCGAATGCGTAAACTCGAATCCGCTCCCAACGATATCAATCGTTTGCCGTCCCCGGAAACAGCCATCCGACGAATCGCCCCCTGATCGCCGTGAATCACCGTCGGTTGCAAACTCGGTGACGTTTGAAGACCGGATGGAATCGTCCAAATCCGAATCGTTTTGTCGTAACTCCCGGAAATCAACCGCTCTCCCGATTGATCAACGACCAACGAACTGATCCAACCGAGATGACCGTAAAGTACCGCCGCCATCGTCGGCGAACCAGACGTTGGAAGCGTCCAAAGCCGTACCGTGTTGTCTCGGCCTCCTGTCGCAATCCAGCGGCAATTCGGCTCGACCGCAATCGCCGTGACGTCGTATTGATGCCCCTGCAAAACCGATTGGTCGGCGCCGGGACACTCTCCCTTCAAATCGTAAATGCGTGCCGTCGCGTCCTCCCCTCCCGTAATGAGCCAACGGGAATCGGAACTGATCGTCATGGTTCGAATCGGCTTATCATGACCGCGAATCACAATCGGCTGGGGCTGTTCCTTTCCTTGGATCCGTTGCAGATCCCAGAGCCAAACCGCATTCATATCGTACCGCAACGGGGTGTCCGGCCCACTGTCACGGAAATCGATTTCTTCCCGATGTCCGACCAGCAAGATATCATTGCCGAGCGCCCGACGCAGCGAATCCGAAACGGGATCATCCTGTATTTTCCGCTGGACCAATGGCATCGACGTCGGCGGTCCTCCATATGCCACCAACCAACGTCCATCTGGTGAAACCTGTAAATCGCGAAGTCCCTGAACCGTATTTTTCAAAACGATCACCGATTCCGCCGGATTACGAAGCGTCGTGTTCCAGAGATAAATCTTGCCATCGACCGTCCCGCCTACCGCCAAACGGAGGTCCGGAGCGAAAAACAACTTCACGAACGAATGATCCAACGAGTCCAACTTGAACCCCTCACCGCTTCCATGAAGCCGTAAGAAGTCCCAAATCCACACCGCGTGGTCGCCACCGCTGGTCAGCATCCAATGCCCGTCCGTGCTGAACGTCAACGTTTCGATCGGTGGGAAATTTTCCAACAACGGATTTCCCCAACTCTGAGCGGCAAATCCCTGGCCCATCATCCAATAAGCATCCGAGGGATACGGCTCCCCCAACTCCTTGAACACCCGGATTGCCGAGGTCGCTAATTCCAAACTCTTTGCCGGATCGACGGGAACCAGCTTTTTGGCTTCCTTGAGATCGTTTTTCGCTTGTTGAAGGCGTATTTTAGGGTCGACCGATTCCGGGAGAGACGTCTTCTCCATCGCCGGTTGGGGCGGCTGAGTTGGCTGGACCGATTGGGTGCTCAAGGGATCGGCAGGGAGCGGATCCGCCTGGAATTCGGGGATTGCGGCAAGCAACCACCAAGCATCCGAAGACGGAGCGGATGAAATGGGCGCGGCAACGACCGATTCCGGAGCCGGGGAGACGGGAATCGACGCCGCTTCGATTTTCTCCCATTGCTCCAAGATCGGATCGACAATGACCGACTTGTGCGTTGCGGCAACATCGACCGAGGCGGGCTCGGTTTTCTTCAAGGATTCTTCAACCGGTTCGGTGGCAATCGGTTCTGGAATTGGGGCGACGACCACCGGCATTGGCGGTGACTCGATTTCTTTGCAAACCGGAGCGGCAACGGTCGGCTCGGGAACCGCAACATTGGCAGCCGGAACCGATGCCGACGTATGGGGCTCCTTGAACGGATCAATCGGAAGTGTCGCTAAGTTCTGGGGATTGATTTGATGTGTCGAAACCGAAAGCGACGTGAGTTCCAATAATGGAGCATCGTTTTTCTTCTCGTTTTGCGTCGGGAAAAGCTGCTTCCAATCCGTGGCGTTTCTTTGGGCAACGGTATTCCTCAACGTCGAGGCTGTTTCAAACGATGCGGAAAGCCAGAGCCCTGCGAAAAAAAGGACGGCAAATTGGAGCGAAACGGTTCCAAGAAGGATTTTCCACCCTTTTTTTCGGTTTTCACGCGGCTCACGAAGCGACGGAACCGCAGTCGGAGATTCCAAGACGGAGCACGGCTGAACTTTACTGGGTGGATCGGCGTTGGCGTGGGCTTCCCGTCGAGATTCAACGACCATTTCCGGTATGGTGGTCCCCGAAGCGTGAGCGTAAGGAAGCGATGGGCAAACCAACTGCATTCCGCATAACGGGCAGACGATCTCCGGGTTCCTCTGGATCGGGTTCTCAAACTGGAATCCGCAACCGCAACAGGTCACGGAAACATTTTTATGGATTCTGTCCATTTTTCCCCTCTTGACTTCGCATGGCAGAGACGATCGCTGAAAACAGAGACAGCCCTCAAAAAGAGATCGTCTGCTAAAACTGATACCTTGGCTAAAAACGGAAACGTTCGCAAAACCAGAAAAACAGAAAAATGTCCCCCAAACTGCCAAAACCGACCAAGAGCACGGCAATATCTCGTTCAAGAGAGGATTTTGACCAAGTATTCCCTGAACACGTCGTTGATATCCCTTCCCTCTCCCTCGGGAGAGGGCTAGTACAAAGTTAACGAAATAGTGTTCGTCATCCCCGCGCAGGCGGGAACCTGGAGATTTATTTTCAATGCGCTCTTGCACACGATATTCACGGATGCAAACGGTTTTTGCCTCCTTCGTCTAGGTCCCCGCCTGCGCGGGGATGACGATACCTTGTCCCTTTTCACGAAAGATTATTTCCCTAACTTTGTACTTGAAACAAAAGCCGTGAAGCGACGAGCCGTCGTTCGAAACTTGAATAGCTTTCAAAAAATTACGGATATTACCGTTTTTACTTGACTGATGTAGGGATCATGCCGATAAGTTGAAACACGGCGACTTTGCCGGTTGTATTGATTTTTCCCAAAACAACGATTGTAACGACATTCGCTCTGTTTTCGGCCATCCTCCCCACTGTAAGAGATACAGGTGAATCATGACTCAGAAGAAAAGTAAACATTCCACCCCGAATAGCAGTCCGGGAAATCCGAATCGTATTCTCGCCGCTTTGCATCAGTGCCGCCAGTTGGCGGGACTCGCCGTTCTTGGAGGGACGCTTGCCATGTCGTCTCCTCTTTTCGCGGCAAACACGGGAAAAGACGGCACGGCGGGAGCGCCGGGTAATGGCGGAGCCACAGGTGCGCTCATCTCCAAGGTGGTCGCTTCGGCAAGTGATCTCTATGGAATCGATTGGAATAATCTCGGGGCGAACGGCACCGCCGGCGAAGCCGGTGGGCCAGGCGAAACAGGTTATGCCGGAGTCCAAGCCGCCGGCTTTGACGGCAAAAAGGGTGGCGACAGCGGGCTCGGCGGTGCCGGCGGCGCCGGTGGTGTCGGCGGAAACGTCAACCTGACGCTCAACACTACGGATCTACTCGATTTCAGTGGCGTGTCGCTTTTCGGCGGTGATGGCGGAAAAGCCGGTGTCGGCGGCAACAGCGGTGCTGCCGGGCAAGGGGGGATAGGAACGGACGCCGACGACCTTTTAGCACGTTCCGCAATCGGTGAGGCGGGAAAAGGCGGTCCGGGGGGATTCGGACGTGTCGGCGGTGCCGGTGCAAACGGCGGAGCCGCAGGGAGTGCAACCTTCCAAATCAATCGTGGCAACATTATTTTCGACGAATATACCCAATGGGGGGGGAACGGCGGTGCCGGTTCGAATGGCGGCAATGGAGGAGCCGGCGGCCAAGGGGGAATCGGCGGTAAAGGATACGGCGACTTCTATGAACCGACGCTCCAGTTTCCCGGTGGCAAGGGAGGCGATGGTGCCAACGGCGGCAACGGCGGAAATGGTGGCAACGGCGGAAAAGGTGGCGACGCCTCGATTTCGATTTCCGACGGCACGATCGTTTTCCAATACGCAACATTCGGCGGCGCCGGCGGCGCCGGCGGAAAAGGGGGTGACGGCGGCGCAGTCGGCGGAGCTGGAACCGGTGGAAAGGGTTGGCCGATCATACCGATGACTGAAGATGGAGCGAACGGTAACCCTGGAACTATCGCGGGAAGCCTCGGCAACGGCGGCAACGGCGGAAAAGGAGGGGATGCAACATTCGTGATGACCGGTGGTGCCGTTCAGTTCATCGGTGACACCTATTTCGGGGGGGACGGCGGAAGTGGTGGATCGGGGCTTATTTCCGGAACGTCAGGAGCGGATGGCAAGGGAACGGTCGACATTAAAGGGGGAACCGTTTATCTTGATGGGGATTTCGAGTTCAACGGCAACGGTAGCAGCATGACCGTGCGTAACGGAGCGACACTCGACTTCAGCGACGATCGAAGCATCAATCTCAACGGCGGAACCATGACGTTCGAGAACGGTTCGATCCTGAACCGATCCGTTGAAGGGGGGGGCGTTCTCAGCATCGAAGCCGGAAAGGTCAACGCCGGTGGTAAAATCAAGCTCCTGATTTCGGAAAGCGGCGACTTCCTGACGATCGACGTTCCGGACAGCACCGACAGCAATATCAAGAGCACTACGTTCGACCTCAGCGGTTACCGTTCGGGAACGACGGTCACTGCATCGGACGACAACACGGAATTCACGCTGAATATTTACGACCAGAAACTCGACCTCACCTGGCAGGGAAGCGGCGACGGAAACTGGGCGACCGGCCACGGTGGCGGCAACTGGGGAGGGCATGAGTTCTTCACCGGGGATGACGTCTTTTTCACCGGTCAAGGGAAGCAGACGGTCAATGTTGTTGATACCGTCGCACCCGGCAAGATGGATGTCAGCGGTTCGTACACATTCGGTGGGAGCGGCGCAATCAGTTCCGGCGGCTTGTACACTCAAACGGCCGGTTCGGTGATGTTTGCCAACACAGGACGCAACTCCTTCGGCAGCGGTATCGCGCTGAACGGCGGTGCGCTGACCATCGCGCAAGGAAGCGGCATCGACAACACCGCTGTCAGCGTTCAAAACGGCACGGCGTTGTATTTGACCGCCACGGAATCCAGAGCGGACGCGCCGCTTCAAGGGGGCTCGTTAGTCATCGCCAACGGTGGTAATGTCGACACGAGTTTCGTCGAGTACACCTCGATGAAGGTCGGGGACACGAAAACGGTTTATGTCGGCAGCGACATCCTTTATTCGAACAATGGAACCAGCACCGCGAACGGTGGACGGCTCTACACGGTCTCCGATCTGCTCTGGAGCGGTTCCGGTGCGAACCGTGGTGATCTCTATTACATCCTGACACGGATGCGGTCGAGCTTCGACAACGTATCGCCCGGCATCAACGACGTTTATGACGGTTACAGCGGCGGCAACGGATTCCTCGACTACACGCTGTCGATTCAGGACGATCGTGATGCGGCTATCTCCGTCCAATCCGGCTTCGACATGGTCGGACTCAGCGGCGGCGGCGCGATTCTGACGGCGATGACGAACCGAATGATCGATTCGATCCGATTCCTGCCGCGCATCGACCGTTCGGGCAGACGCGGTTGCGACACCGGTTGCACGACGCTTGGCCAATGCAATCCGTGTCCGGCTCCGTGCGATATGATCGAATGCGATCCGTGTGGACCGTGCGATCCGAGCATTTCGTTCCCGAGTTTCAAACGGCAATCGTCCGGCATCGCCAAACTTTGGGCCGCTCCGATTTACATGAACAATCAGGCGTTCGGTCTGTACAGCGGTGGATTCCGACGCGGTTTCATCAACGATCAGTACGGTTTCGTCTTCGGCGGCGACTGCACGATCGGCGCGGACCGCATCGGCGTCGTCGGCAACCTCGGTTGGGGAAAAGCGTTCAGTACCGGTGAAACACTCAAGACGAACAACGATACGTTCTTCGGCGGTGTCTACGCTTATTACATGAAACGGGGCAGCTTTGTCGACTTCAAAGCGATCGCCGGTTGGACCGGAATGGATAACGACCTCTCCCAATGGAACGGCGGCGCTCCGCTGGAAGGTTCGTACAACAACGGACTCGTCAGCTTGGCGCTCGATGTCGAAAAGACATTCCGCCTCGGGAGCATCCGCGTGATTCCGACCGCCGGAATCCAGTACGGACACTATTATCAAGGTGCGCTGACATCCCGTTGGAACGGCGAAAACGTCCTTTACAGTGCCGATTCCTCCGCCAATATGCTCGTTCTGCCGGTGGGAGCCCGGTTTACGAACAACAGCCGGTTCGGCGATGTCGATCTCGTCCAGGAATTCCGGGCACGATATCTCGCCAATGTCGGCGATATTTGCAACGATTACCTCGTCACGGCCGCCGGGTCCGATGTTCCGACCGTCCTGACGGCCGGCCTGGCGGACCGAAACGTCGGCGACTTTGCGTTCGGATTGCGTGCGAAGAAAGGTTTCCTCGAATTCGGCGCCGAATACGGCTTGCTCGTCTCCGATCATTATCGTTCGCAAAGTGTTTCCGGACTCGTTCGGGTTCTCTATTAATCGTAACGATGAAAATCGTTCGATGGTCGACAAGCGGCCCTCGGTTCTTTGCGACCGCGGGCCGCTTGTCGTTTTTGAATGTGGTGACGCTTGAATTTCCCGTCCCCTCTCCCGAGGGAGAGGGTTAGGGTGAGGGGCTCTGTGGCCCAAAGAACCCAAAAACCATAAAATGCCTTCCCTGTTTTTCTACGTCGCCCCAATACTCGACTCGCTCGCCCCTCACCCCGGCCCTCGGGAGAGGGGGAAAGACACCAACTTGGACAGGACAAGTATAAACGCAGCGGCTACCGCTGCCGTCGGCTCACCGTTCAAGCATCGCAAGAAATATCCCAATTCCGCATTTCCGAGCCAAGCATTCGCTCACGCCATCGGCAGAGAAACGACGATACAAGAAAACGATCACTCCAATTGTCAGTTATGACATGCGTGGAAAGCCGGGTGTCCTCTTGAGGAGGGCACATCTTTTTCTGTTCTCACCGGAACTTCCATGAAAAACAATCTCATCGATCGTGCCGTTCGGGCGTTATTCGCCAACATTCGTCTTTTTTCGAGCCATCAGAACATCAATCAGAGCCACGACCCTCAGCGAGTGGCTTCCAAGTCTCACAGTCGTCGTTTCCTGACGGGCGCGGCTCTGATCGCCGCATTTTGGAGCACACCGTGGGCTGCGCCGGTTGTCGCCGCCGACTACAACGTCGGACCGGGCCAAACCTACGCCACGCTCGAAGTGCTCCGCTCCACCTCCGGCATCGTTTGGGCCGACGGCGACACGATCACGCTCCACGGCGACGACGCTTCGCTCAGCACGCAGTTCGACTTCGGCGACAAAAGCGTCACGTTCAAAGGCTTCGGCAACGTCACGCCCGGCTCCGTCGACTACCGGGCGATCAACACGACAGGGGCCGTCGCCGTCGCCGCCGCCGATGGCAAAACGCTCCGATTCACCAGATTCGGAAATACGGCATCAGGTTTCTGGGGCGGCGTCATTGAAGCGGGAAGTGCGGACATCACGCTCGGCGCGATCGGCAATACGGGAACGTTGTTCTTCGACAACAACAAAGCCGTCTCCGGCGGCGCGATTTACGGCGAGATTTTCGGCACCACAGTCGAGCTCAGCGGCGGGACGAACTCGTTTTTGAACAACAAGGCGACAGGCCAAGGCGGGGCGATCTATGTTGGCGAAAACGGCACGTTCATCGCCAACGACGGCGACCTGACGTTCCAGGGAAACACCGCCGCCGGAAATCCCAACGCCATTTACATGCGCAACGACAACGGCAACCGGACGCTGCATCTCGCGGCCGCCGCCGGAAAAAGCGTCCTCCTCTACGATCCCGTCGAAAGCAATTCGACACAGCAAAACCTCAACATCCACATCAACCAAACCGGGGCGGACACGACGAAGCCGACACAGGAATACACCGGCGCGGTGCGTTTCGACAAGTACCAATCGAAGGTCTACGGCAACACGACGATCCACAACGGCACGATGCAACTGACAAACGGTGCCGTCTACGGGGCCGCGAACAACATCGGCAGTTTCACGCTCGGCGCCGGCGCCACCTTGCTTGCCGACGCGAAAACAAACGGCGCTCAGAAGAATCAAATCAGTGCGGGGACCATCACGTTCGATTCGGGCAGCACCCTCGCCTTCGACCTGACCGGAGCGGACGGAGTGGGACAAACCACGACGAACCTGGTGCTCGACGGCACCACGGTTTCGGTCAATCCGACGGCGATGAACATCGACATCGACGCCTTTACCGGGAACGGGACTTCTCAGACGTACAATCTCGTTCAGGCGACCGGAATCACGGCCGCAAACAAGACGCTCGACAAAACGCATGGAGAACTCATCAGCGACACCCGCGCCGCCGGAAAACTGTCGCTTGACGTTTCGGGAAATGTGTTGCAACTGACAAGTACCGTCGGCAACGGCATTGTGAAATGGACCGGTCCCGACAACGGCGTTTGGAACGCGACGTCCGAAAACTGGGCGGGCCAAAGCGGCGGCAGCACCGACTTGACCGGCGAAACGAAATTCCTGCACGGCGACGCGGTCGTCTTCGATCATTTAGCCGGTACTCCGCGTTCCGTCGCAATTCAAGCGACGGGCGTCACCATTGCGAAGCAGGGGACGAACGAGGGGATGCAGATCGCGAGCGGCGACTGGACGTTCACCGGCGGCGCGATCACCGGCGGACGCATCGACTTCACCGGCGACGGCTCCGTGGCGTTCGACACCCGCACGATGAACCAACGCATCACCGTCGCCGACGGCAAAGCGGCGACCGTCAAGGCCCTCGACGGCGAAAACGCTGAATCTCGTGGTCGCCGCCACGATGCCGAACACGTCGCTCACTTGGACCGGCAGCGACGATTCGAGTTGGGAGAATTTCGTCGACAAAAATTCGCCGCACAACTGGACGAACGTCCCCGGCGGCACGGCGACCGTCACGCAATTCACGAACGGCGACCGTATCCATTTCGAGTCGCAGTATACGGTCGACAACTTCACCGTGAACACGAGCCCAGCAGGCGATACCTTTATCGTCGCCGATATGGACGTTCTCGGTGCCAGTAACTACACGATCAACGGCAATATCCGCACCGCCGTCGCCGGAAACACGGAAACCACGATCGCCGGCGCCAAACGTAATCTCGAAAAGTCGGGAACCGGCACGCTGACGTTGAACGGAACCAACTATTTCGAGAACGGAATCATCCTCAGCGGCGGCAGAATCATCGCCGAGACCGCGAAATCGGTCGACGTCGGCGCCGCAAGCGCCGTCACGATGACCAACTTTTCGACGCTCGAATTTTCGACGGTCGCCGGAACAACCGAAACTTACGACAAACTGATTACGGGTGATAATGGTGATCTTGAGAAAACCGGCGGTGGAACCCTAACGTTGTCCGCTACCAATATACCTTACGCGGTCATTATTTTATAGTTTTTGAAGTTTTGGAATTCAGGATTCATCAGCGTTGCGACTTCTCTCTTATACTGTTTGCCTATTTGCTTCAAACAAGAGTTGATTCCTTCCTTGAACTCCTCGAACGTTTC
>JAVBPI010000161.1:0-14485 GCA_031549705.1 Thermoguttaceae bacterium | reverse complement strand
GTTTCTTGTCTAGATCTTGTCTGTGCTTGGCCGAAAAACACCACAACGCACCACGTATAACGGAAGTATACCACGACACCAGCCAAAGTCAAGAAACACAAAAACCCTTGAAATCAAGGATTTCAAGGGTTTAAGAAAGTGAGATTGTCGGGACTCGAACCCGAGACCTACGGATTAAAAGTCCGTTGCTCCAGCGCGCGCAACGGACTAAGAATCCGTTGCGCGCGCTGGTTCGGCGTGTTTTGGGTTCGAATTCCTGCCGTAAGCGTAGTATTGTCATCGGATTCCGTTCGATGCGGGTTGAATGATTATGGATTCAATGTCCATTTTCCGAAATTTACTCGAAACGGTCCGGGGATTGCGGCGGAGTACCGCCTTCATCCCCGACTCTGAATTGTTGTCCCTCCCGGAAAGAGGTAGAATAGTGATGTTCAATTTCAACCATTCTTTCCTCAATTCCGAAAGGATAATGCACAATGACACTCAATGAGATTGCCCACAAAATTGCCATGAGGGTTGCCGAGCTCAAAGCAGCGGATTATGTACAGGGCTCCACGTACAAAATCACCGGGAAAAAATTTACAGAGCTGTACATTGACGCTTTTAACCAAGCGATGAAACTGCTGAAAAGTGAGTGGCCTAGCGACGATTATTAGATACGGGAATCGACGACATCCCCATCCGTCGATCGATCTCCTCTCTTGTGTCGACAATGATTTCTCTGGCGAGATCGGAAGTGATTCCGGCCTCGGCAAGCATATCGACGATTTCTTGAATGCAGGTATCGGCGTATTGCCGATCGTTGCCTGGGTGTTCTTTCGTGAATTCGGTGTAGTTTTTTAACATTTTGCCTTTCTGTTTCAAAAATGGTGAGAACCGAAACCCCTCCCGCCGGTCGACACGGGGGAGGGGTTGAGCTCGTTCGGCGTTCCGCGACCAACGGCTAAATCATCTCCGTTCGGCCTCGGAACATTCCAACGCTTCAAAAAAAGGGTTTTCGAAAAACCTCTGTCACCGGGACCGTCCCGGCGATGCGCGTCTAACTCGGAGAGGCCGGAATCGAACCGGCACGCCTTCCCATCCATGTCCCACTCATTCCGAAAGGAGCGGCGTCGCCTTGCTCTCCGAAAGTCGCCGGTCTTTCCCGGCTGTCAGAGTTAGACGCCTCCGCCCCACCATGCATGGCCATTGCCTGGGAGGTACCATCGCAAGCAACCCACAGCGGTGTCTCAACATCAATTGCAGGTGCGGGAGTCGAACCCGCCGCTTTGCCTTTCGGCTCACTCTCGTGGCTCGCTGCCAGTGCCCGAAAGCACCCGCTCATACCACCCGGCCCCACGACCGGATCCCTGCAACGTCGGTCTTTCCCGGCTGTCTCCCCCGCTCACGTCGCGGAGGGATTGCGACCTCATACTATCTGTCTGGCAATGAGACTCCATAGCTCGTCTTTCCGGCGTCATCGGTTTTAGTGTGTCGAACCGAAAACATCGTCGCCGATACCGTCGGGACTCCTTGCGGTACATCCCTACCTGACGCCGACGACAGCGGAGCGGTTTTTGTAAGCAGCACCGCACGGCACCCCCGGAACCATTTAGATTAGCCTCGTTCGATCCGGGATGAACGACGTTTCCGTGTATTTCTTCTCTGAATTGTCGCCCCTCCCGGAAAGAGGTAGAATAGTGAATCGCTAAACACAACTATTTTTCCCTCTAATCCGAAAGGAGACTTGTATCATGCTAAAGAATATTGAGGACGTAGGCAGGGAGCACTACGGCAAACTGTCTGTCATTGCTATTATTCTTGCCATTGTGATGCTATTGCCTGGAATCGCAGGCGGGTTTGGTTCTTTTGTCACTTCAACGTTTACATCCGTCGGAAACAAGTCGGCTATTCTCACGGTTGAATACTTTTTCTCATCTTCTCCGATTGTCGTTTTTTATGCGACGTGGTTTATTTACACGGTCGTGTTTTTCTTAATAACGATATTTATTGGCATTCAAATTCAATTCCAATGGAAGGCGGCGAAAATTTCGAAGGCTTTCGTGCTGCTTGCCGTGATCGTGTTTACGTTTTGTTTTGCGATTGACAAAATAACGCACACGATTGCAATGGACACATCGCTATCAATTCACAAGGCGTTGACCGCAATCGAAGCAACGGATTACTCCCATGCACTAACGCTCAAAGCCGAATTTGCATCCGTTAAAACATATGCCGATCTAGTGCGTGTGAAAAAACGAATAGAAGGTGTGTACAACAATATCCGCGAAGATCATCCAGACGATCCACCCAAAGCCATTAATTTCGATGTAGATCGGTGATTCCAATTTTTCGCCAGGACGTTGTTTTTCGTCATTCGACATAGCTTCGCTCCTTTAATAAAGGTTGTGGGATCAGAGAATCGGATTGTGAACGCCTCGGGCTCGAAAAAACATCAAGAGTCCATCGCGGATGATCCGACCTACTTCCTCTTGCACGTCTTCCGGGGTGAACGACACCGGGTTTTCCGGTGAGCCCCCGGCGGACAATTTCAGGATGGCGTATGTCGTCACTTGTCCCATGAACTGCTCTGGCGTCAATTCCTCGAACGTCTTTCCTTCACTCATCTCATTGTTTTGTCGTTCCCTTTTTGTTAGTTCGTCCAGCGATTCCCGTAGGGCGTTACAAAAACTCTCGGCATTGTCGATTTCAAGCAAAAGCCTGATCGTTTCCTCGCCGACGTCGAACGAAATTCCGACGCCGTCCTTCTCCGCACGAAACACGGCACGGTTTGACGCCTTACGATAGATCCTGTCGTCCATTGGTTTGTTTCCTTAGTCGCTCCCCCGGAAAGGGCTGAAAGGAGATCTAGTTCCACCTATTCACCCCGCCCTTGTCCGAAGGAGCTTTTTTGCATTTATTGATTATTTTTCGGAAATCATGTAAAATAGCGGCGTTAATGTTCCACCATTCACTCTTACTTGAAAGGATCCTCCATGAATGCCACCGAGCAAATCGCCCTGGAACTTATTAAACTGATCCAGAGCAACGTCCAAAAATCCTGCAATGACAGCAAGCACTGTCCAACAGGCTCAGCCGAAGAGCAGGCAAAGTTCTTGTCTGCGCTATTTGTCAACACCGTCAACGCGATTGAAAAAGGGTTGGAAGAGATCAAAGAATAACCCTCAGTGAGACTGAGCGGATTTCAGGACACGAACGATGTCGTCGATATTGGCGACATCGTTTTTTTCGACCACCCTACAAACGCCGGAAAATAAAAGGACGGTATTTTCCTTGACGGCGATTCTCTTGTATTCACTGAGCAAAACATATTCCCTGTCGCCGTTCTTGAACACGATCTCCAGATACTTTTCAGGAACACAAGCAATATCCGCTGGATCGTTTGGCCCGGAGATGCGATCACCCGTTGATAGTTGGGGAGACTCTGCACCCGGAACCGCACAAGAAAGATTGTTCTCCTGTCGAGATTCCTTAACAATCATTTCATCAACAAGACGCTCGATATCGTCGATGTTGGTATCACAAGTAAGCATTAGTCGCGGAAGCGTGTAGCTGTGCCTGCGCCCGTCCTTTTCACAAAACTCCGCGATGAACACCAACTTACCGCTAGGGGCGACTTCCACCCTGACGGTCCGGTCTTCAGGTGCAAGCATCCTGTATTCGCACGTTTTTTTCTCAGCGGGTTCGACGGAAAATACCGGTGGATTGTTCATTATGTAGCCGATCGCCTTTGTCGGTTCTTCGGCCGACAGGCCGTCCAGTGAATTGCGTAATGCATCACAGAACCGGCGGGCACTTTCGATACTCAAAAAAAACAAAATCGGTTCGCGATCTTTTCTGTCGAAGCCGATTCCGACGCCGGATTCTTCGGCGGTAAGGACGCAACGCCAATCGGCGTCACGGTACGAAGCTGGGGTTTTGCGTTGCATAAACACTCCTTTTCGGTTGAAAAATTAAAATCATTCCCCGTTGAAAATGCGGATCGTCGGCACCTCGCCGGCGGGGTGGTCGCTTCCCATCGCCCGTCGCTGGGCTAAGTAGACCCGATTCCGCTCCTTGACCACTTCGAACGCCTTTTCCAAATCGCTGTGATCGTACCGCGCCGTCATCGCCTCCGTCGTGTGGCCGGCGACCGCCCGGGCCGCGTCCCGACCGTGCTCCAGCGATATTTGCGACAAGCCCGTGTGCCGCATTTCGTACGGCACGAATTTCGGCAACCCGTGCAACTCGATGGTCTCCGCGACCTCGCGACTGTACATCTCGCCGGAAACCGCCCCGCCTCGCACGCCGCGGAAGATCGGTTTCGACGGATCCGGACCGAGATACTTGCCGAGAATCTCCTGCTCCTCGACGCCGAGCGGAATCGTTTTCCGGCCGATGTACCGTTTCGTTTTGTGGTCCGGCTGGACGTAAAGCCACATTTCACCGTCGTAGAGCCGCGACACCTCCGCAAATTCCTCCTTCGTCCGCCGGATGTCCCCGACCTTCATCCGGCACGTTTCGCCCGGCCGCATCCCCGCCAGGAGCTGTATCCGCATGATGTCGGCGTAGGTCGGCGGCAGAAGCGACAACAGCTTGTTGATCGCATCCGCCGGAACGGCGTCCCGCTCCTTGTTCTCCCTCGCCTCGCCCGGTTGCAGGAGCGGAACCTTCGACAGTGCGTAACCGAGCGACGGAGAAACCAACGGCGGGATGATGTCCGCCAGCGACTTTACCTTGAGATTCGGGCTCATCCCCCAGACGAAAACCGCCTTGACGAACTTGACGAGTTTGTTGCAGTATTTGATTTCGAACGCTTCACCGGTTTTTTCCGATATTCGTTCCGTCAAGCTGTTGCGGAAGACGGTTAGGTGATCGGCGCTGAACGTCGCCGTGTCTTCATTCGGAAACAGTTCGAGCAGGATCTCGAACGCCTTGATGATATTGTTCCGATCGGACCGGTCTTTCGGGGGATTTTTCTTGAGAAACTGTTCGTGCAGCAGTTCGTGCAGCGATACCGTGCGCGCAGGCACACACGCCGCCTCAAAGTGAAGGGAATTCATGAGATGTAGTTACGTCAGGTTGTGAGCGGTTTCGACGCCGCATTCGTCCGTAATTGGGCGAACGGGTTTACGATACCAAAAGATACGACAGAAATCAAGCCCGGCTCCGAAAATTTTTTCGGATGTATATTTTCGTGACATGATACCGCCGTCGGCGGAAACCGCAAGACGCAAAAAGAGCCACCCCTATTCCGTAACGAATACGAAACAAAACCGAGACGAATTCCCCTCCGCACTCCGATCGAGCCCGACTCCGATCCGGTTGAACGTCACATTCCGACTGTACTAAAAACGACAATTTTGTCGTTTTCGACTTGAAAACTTACAAATATGTAGTATGGTGTGCGTTGTGCCGTGCATTGATCAAGAACGAACGTCAACGAAAGGATTCTTTTATGCGTACGGAAACAACGCGTACGATTCCGCAAGCCGCGAAAATCATCGGCGTGCACGCCAAGACCCTGACGAATTGGGTTAAGACCGGCAAGGTGAAGTCGGAGCAGGCCTCGCCGAACGCCACGCACATGATCCCGCAATCGGAGATCGATCGGCTCCGCAAGGAACGCGACATGACCCCGGCGTCCACGCCGATTTCCGATCCGAAAATATCGGCGTACGTCGACGTCGACGCGCTGCTCGAGAAGATCAAGGCGGATCCCGCTTATTCGCCGACGCGCAACGGTTATATCCCGACCGTTCGATTCACGCCGGACGAACGGGACCAAATGCTCGTACGAAAACTCGCCGTCTCCCTGTTTCCGCGAGAGGCCGGCGTGATGATCGACGGCACGAAGGTCGCGGCGATCGGCGACTAAACGGCCATGGCCAAGAAGCAGCCGACCGGGAAAGAGCTCGACGCCGAACGGGAAGAGATCCGCAAAGAGCGGGAAGCGCTGCGCAAAGAGAAGGATCGTTTCCAAAAGGCCCGCGCCAAGCACGACAAGGCGGTCAAGGAAAAGAAGCCGTCGGGCGTCGGACGTCCGCGCGTCGAGTTCGACCTGGCACGGATCGAGTATTTATGTTCCATTAATACGACGATGGAGCACATCGCCGCGGACCAACGCTGCTCGGTCGATACGCTGTACAACGCCGTCAAGACGTATCCGGGTATGGCGGAAGCGATCGAGTTCGGACGCGCCCGGAAGTGCGTTTCGCTCAACGAGGCGTTGTTCAAGATGGCGACCCGCGGATACCTCGACATCGAAACCGATGACAACGGCAAAATAAGGTACATTAAAGCAAGCCATACCGCCCTCATATGGTTGAGCAAGCAGTGTCTCGGTTATCGCGACGGTCCCGCCCTCGACGCCCTGGCGATGGACGCGCTCAAGCAGCGTGCGGATTACGCCGACGTGCTCGCGAGGGTGATGGCGATCATCGACGAATCGAACGCCGTGCTCGACGCCGTTCCCGTCAACTGTCATCCGAAGTTGCTCGAATGAGTCGGCGCGTCGCGGGTCCTTCCCGGAGCGTGCAACGGGGGAGGTGGGGCGACGGAGCACCCCCTTTCATGGTTTGAGTTACAGCTTTAGGGGGCCGAGCACCCCCGCAGGACGCACGTTTGGAACTCTCTTTGACAAAGGGGTCAACCGAAGGCCGAAACGCCTGAAATCGCCGTATTTCGGCGTTTCCGTCGATCGGCGTTTTTTGAAAAACAGTGAGCTTCGCGGAATTATTTTTGCGAGACGCCCTCTCCACCCGGCGGCGTCTCCGCATTCAAAACGAACGAGACCGGGTTGCGAAGATTCGACGGGACCAGTCCATTTCCGATCGGGACATGAAAGGACTGATTCCGGCGATCGCGGATCCGGAACGCCGCGAATCGTGCCGTAACGATATTATCACGTTCGCGAAAACGTACTTTCCGCTCGACTTTTACAAACCGGTCAACGTTTTCCACCGGGAATTCACCGCGAAGATCAGCGAGATCGTCAAGGTCGGCGGCTGCGTATTCGTCGCGGCCCCGCGGTCGGAGGGGAAAAGCACGTGGAGCCGTGTCGGACTGCTCCATTCCCTCCTTTACGCCGAATCGGTCAATTACGCCATCTGCCTGACGGCGACCGCGACCATGGTCCGGAAGTTCCTCACGTGGTTTTCGGACAAAATCCTGTACAACGATCTTTTCGCGGCGGACTTCCCGGAACTCTGTTTTCCGTTTCGGTTTCTCGGCGGATCCCGCAAGCGCGAACCGATCTACGGCAACGAGATTCTCCCGATGCGGATCGACAACAGCTCGATCCTCTTCCCCGACCTCCCCTTCTCGCCGTTCCGCGGCCGGCTGCTCGAATGCCGTTCGTTCAATGCCGGCTCGATCCGCGGGTCGTCGCACACGATCCGGAACATGGGGCAGGTGCGTCCGGGCCTCGTTTTGTTCGACGACGTGGAAACCGAAGAGTCGGCGGCCTCCGAAGGGCAGAACACGAAGATGCTGGACCAATTAAAGGACGAAATCAAGTATCTCGGCGGCCCGTTTCTCACGGCGAGGGGTGAAATCATCCAAATAAACGTCCCGATTATCGGCGTCGGTACCTGCGTCGCCCCGAACGACGCCGTCGACCAAATCATCAACGGCACCCGATTTCCGGAATACCGCGGCAAACGATATCAGCGTGTGACGAAATATCCCGTCAATATGAACCTGTGGCTGAAATACGCCGACATCCGTCGCCAATCGTTCCAGGCCCACGGCGACGACCGGCTCGCACGTGCTTTTTACGTGAAGAACCGGAAGATGCTGGACAAGGGATGCAAGACGTTGTCCGATTGGTGCAACACCGGGATGATTTCCCCGATCCATTCGGCGATGGATCTTTGGGCCGACGACGAAAAAGGGTTCTTTTTGTCACAGCAAAACGATCCGCGGAAAGCGTTGGAGTCGGCGGGGAAGACGATCACGCACGATTATGTCCTTGAAAAGATCAGGCACGGCTGCAAGCGGTACGTCATTCCGGACGGTGCCGTCGGCATGGTGGTGTTCATCGACATCAACGAACATTGGCTCGCTTTCGAGAGCATGGTCTTCGGTCCGAACGGCGAATGGGCGCACACGGTCGACCACGGCATCTTTCCGGAACAAGAATCGCTCATCACGACGAAACGGTCCTATTCGGTCGACCTTCAGGACGTTTATCATGACGGCACGCGTGAAGAGAACGTCGTGAAAGCGATGCAGGCGTGTATCGACCATATCGTTTCACGCCCTTACAAAGACGAAAAGGGTAAACCGTTCGACGTTGCGCAATTGACCGACCGAACGATGGGAATCAAGTGGAGGCCCGTCGCTCCCGGCTCGGAGGCACTCACCGATGCGCCGCTCCCTTTTCTCTCGTTCATCGGCATCGACGTTGCCGACGGCACGATGGAGGAGTCTCTTTGGGCGGGCATCGCGGAATGGCATGACGAGCATCCGGACCGACTCGGTTTGATCGTCCCGCGCTACGGAATGTCGGCAACGCGCCGGTTGATTCGATACATGAACATCGACTTAAATGCCGGCGAATGGCAGCGCGGACGGATAAGGGACAAGGCGGACAAGGGGACGGGGGACTGGATCATGAACGCCGTAAACTACGGCGGCCCGCTGCTCGACATTTACGGAACGAGCGTACCGAATTGCATCGTGGTCGACAGCAACACGTACAAAAGTTACCGATTGCGGATGCTGCTCGGCAACCAGGAGACCGGGAACTCGCTCACGTTGTTCGACGCGGCGCCGGTAGAACATGAACTCTACGCGCGGCATCAAACAGCCGAGGAAGTGAAGTCCGTTCTCATGTTGTCCGGACGTTCTTACGACGTCTGGAGGAAGACGAAGCGCGACGCCGACAACGAGCATCTCGATACGTGTTCCTCCTGCTTCGCGCTCGCGTCGTTTTCCAACTTGATCGAGGTCGATCGAAGCGATTCCGGGTGACGGATCGGATAATTTTATCCGATCCGTCAAAAAAAACGGAAAAATTTCGTCTTTTTTCGTTCTTTTGCCCTTGCGTTTTTTCCGGCGTACGACATCTTGTTGGCATGAGCAACATCGACCCGACCATTCCCGTAACGATTTCAGGCCCCCTCAAGGGGTTTTCCGGTGCCGGTATTTCCGGACAGTTTGAAACGCAAGCGGAACGGGATGCGCACGAAAAATGGGAGCGTGAAAAGGCGAACCTCGATTTCTATGACGGCATGGGCGGATTCACCGCCACGTCGATCGCCGACAACCCGGCATGGTAACCATGGCAAGAGCAGCGAACAGCACGAAACGAACGACGAAACGGCGATCGAAAGTCGCCGCGTCCGCTGCTGCGCCCGGACCGTTCAACAATCCGCCCGAATGGAACGACGGCGACGCCGACATTTTTCTTCGAGGGCATCGCATCGCCAAGCTGATCGAAGACGGTTCCGTTGCCGCGATCAATGAAATCAGGTCGATGTGCCGCGTCGTCGCGTTTTCCAATCCGTACGCCAACTGTGCGCAAAACGCCACGGCGCAAAGCGTTGTGGGATTGGGGCCGAAGCTGTCGCTTTCCGACAAGACCCTGAAAGCGGAACAATCGGCGTTACAAAAATGGTTCGACAAGTCGGGGGTCGTCGACCTGCTTTCCACCGCGATCAAGTCGCTGTTCTACGACGGCGAATCGTTTTTCCGGATCGTCCGGAACGAGGCAAAGGAGTACGGGATCGACTACACGCTGATCCCGTCGTCCCATATCGGGACGCTGGGAAACGCGACGAACGGCATCGACTACGACGCGTTCGGCAACCCGATCGCCTACTCCTATCGGCCGACCGTGACGTACGGCGTGGAGGAAACGATCCCCGCGGATCAGGTTTACCATTTTTTCGTCCCGGTATTCCCGGAACAACGCAACGGGATCCCGCGACTCGCCACGGCGGTCCGCGCCCTCGAATCGCTCCAGGTCTACAACGAGGCGGTCGTCAAGGCGGCGACGCTCCAGGCGAACATGACCGTCGTCGCCGTGGATCCTCCGAACAACATGCGGGGGAAGACGAACACCGAGAAGCCCCGCGTCAAGAACGCCTCCATCATCCGCGTTCCGAACGGTGCGTCGGTCAACGCGCTGCAATCGAGCCAGCCGAATTCGAACAACAAGGAATTCATCGCGACGCAGCTCGGACAGATCGGTGCCGGCGTGTTCATGCCGCGCACGATTCTTTCGAACGATAATTCGGACTCCAATTTTTCCGCGTCCCGGATGGATCATCTCATGTTCTTCCGGGAGGTCGCCTACCTCCAATCCAAACTCGCGCAAGTCTGCGACTGGATCATTCGACCGTTGATGGACGCGATGGGGATCGAATGCGAAACGAGCTGGTATTTCAAGGGGATGGAAGCGATCGACACCCTGAAGGAAATCAATACCTGGAGGGCCGAGATGGAAATGGCGGTCGCAAGCGGCCAGGAGTATTGCGCGCAATTCGGTCAGGATTACGACGAGGTGTCGGAACAACGACTCGACGAAATTGTCGGTTACGAAAAGCGGCTCCAGGAGAAACGCCGTGCCGCCGGTTTGTCCGTCGGTAATAACGAAACGGAAACAACCGCCCTGCCGGAGAACGGATCATGACCTACCGATCGTTCTGCATCGACGACATCGACGGCACGACGCCCATGGCGACGTTCGAACCGGCGTACGACGGCGGTTTGATGCTGTGGGACGACGGTTCCGTGAAGGCGGTCGACCTGTCGACGTTGACGACGGAACACGGTTCGATCATGGCGGGACACGACGGTCGTCAGGTCGTCGGGACGCTGACGAAATTCGGCAACGACGGGAAGCGGCTCAACTTGTACGGCCCGCTCAACGTCGACAGCCCGGCCCGCGACCAGGTCTACACCGACTACCACAACAAGGAGCATTTCGAAGCGAGCATCCGGACCTACGATCAAGAGGTCGACGGCGTGAACGTTTACGACGTGCCGGCGGGAACGAGCTTCGAGCTCAACGGACGTACGTTAATGCACCCCGACAAGGTCGTCAGGGTTTTCAAGAATGCGAATTTGCGTGAAGTGTCTTTCGTTCGAAAGGGAGCCGGTTCGAACACGAAAGTCCATATTTCTGCATCGGCTCTCACCGGAGACAAGAAAATGAACTTTATTCAGTGGTTGACCGACAAGAAGATCGCCAAGGAAGAATTGACGGACGAAAAGCTTGCGGAGCTGCAACTCGAATACGATTTCGAAGTTTGGGCGGCGGAAAAGCAGTTCGACCTGTCGAAGCTGGACGAGGAGAACAAGACGGCGCTCAAACTCGCTTACGAAACGGAAATCGCGCAACGACAACCGGAGACCGCCCCGGCCGCCGAAACCGCATCCGTCGAAGCGAAAAAGGAAACGACCGCGGCGACACCGGCGCAGCCCGCCGTTTCGAAACCGTTCCGACTTCCGACGTCGCATCTCGGCACCCGCGGCGTCGTCGCCGCGTCCGCGACCGGAACCGTCAACCGTCCCGACCGCGACAACGTCCTGGCGACCGCGATCCTCTTGAACACCGGATCCGATCCGGCAAGTTTGCAAAAGCATTGCCGCATCGATTCCCGGACCATCGACGAGGCGATGTCGGGCGTCAACCGGACGTTGGGGATCCGCCGCCTGGCGGAAACGATGGGGGAAGGAATGAACTTCGAGAACATCGTTTCCAAATATCGCGCCAACGTCAACGCCTCGGCGACGACCGGTTTTTCGACCGTCATCGGCGTGTTGCTGAAAGCGGCCCAGATCAAGACGATCGAGATGTTCAAGTCGATCAATTCGGTTGCGCGAATGCTTTCCCGCGTCGTTACCGTGACGGGGGCGGTCGGCGATCCGTTCATCCCGCGCACGATCGACCTTTCCGGCAAGCTGCAAAAGCGGGCTGCCGGCGGCGAGATCAAGCATCTCAAGACGTTAGTCTCGAACTACCAAGGGACCGTCGAGGAGTACAGCGGCATGATTACGATCGACGAACACATGTTCAATGCGGACGACACCGTCGCGTTCATGCGGATCCCCGCCGACTTCGCGTTCGTCGCGTCCCAGACGCTGGATGAAGTTTGGTGGGACGTGTTCGCCAAACACGCCGACCGGCTGTTCGTCGCGGGGAACAACCGCATCAACCTCCCGTTGAACAATGCCGGACTCACCGCCGGTGTCGCCGCGTTCGGCAAAATGAAGGATCCTGCCGGCGTCCTGATCGGGATGCAACCTCGATACATGGTCGTCCCGACCGAACTCGAACCGATGGCCCGCGCCCTCCACACGCTCCAGACGGTTCCCGGCGACACGGTTGCCGGAACGAATACGTTCATCGGGAAGTACGAACCCGTTTCGAGCCCGTACATGAGCGAGTTGCCGCTCACCCCGTTCAACTGGATGCTGCTCGGCGATCCGAATCAGCGTCCGCTCATGGCGATCGGCTACTACAAGGGGATCGAAAACCCGATCATCGAAACCCGGGAAGCGGATTTCAACACCTACGGCGTGTCGACGCGGTGCAAGCTGGTGTTCGGCGTCTGTCCGGTCGACGGCAATTCCGCGGTGTTCAGCAGCGGCGACGCCGCATAATTTTCGTAACGAACCGGCCGGGACGTTCCGGCCGGTTCTTCAGCATACCGTTTTCGAAAAAAGGAGTAACGATAATGTATCTTCACGAAGGACACACGATCGAGTTTACCGCACCGTCAGACATCGTCGGCGACCAGGTGGTTCAGCTTGGCAAACTCATCCTCATTTGTCCCGTCGGATGTTCGAAGGGAACGTTCACCGCCGGTGCGCGGACGGGGGTCCACACCCAGCCGACCACCTTGGGGATGACGGCCGCCGTCGGCGATCCGGCACGGTACGACATCGCGGCCCAAAAATTGGTCGCGACCGGCGGAATCGTCATCGGCGTTTATACGCGGCCGGTAGCGGCGACCGACGCCGGCGGGACGTTCGTTTTGGTACCGACGGTACCGGCGACGTAGTCGATAGCGGTGTTACGTTTTTTCGGATCGATCCGCCCGGCATTCCGTTGCCGGGCGACTGAATGTCAGCGAGTCCTATCATGCCGAACGTTCCCTTTCAAACAGCCGATACGATGAACGCCGACGGGAAGAGAGTGCCGCTCCTTTCCGCCGACGTTGAGGTCGACGAAAACAATCTATGGCGGGGCGGCGCGGATGTGCAGGAGAGACTCGACGGCATGGACGCGAACCTTGCCCGGTTGGCAGCGGAAGTGGCGAACATCAACCGATTCGAATGGGTCGATTACAACGGCGGGATTTTGATTGTCAGCGGAGACGTGACAATTCTCGCCGGGAAGTACTACAGGTTTGACGAAGTGGCCATCGAGCCGGAAGGTCGGCTCATATGTAACGGAATTATATTTTGCCGAAAGCTCGTCAATAACGGCGTTTTGATCAATAAAGAACACATTATCACCATCCCATGACCGAATCCATTTTGAATTACGACGAAAAGCCGATTGTCGACACGAACATCGTCGCCGATGATCCTGCGACACTCGCCAAACTGCAAAACGAAAAGCGGGCGAATATCGTCACTATCCCCAAGGACGGGCTTGCCGGGCCGGGAAGAATACTCATACAGGCGTGGATCGAGGTCCCGTCCATTATGTCCGACGGCGACGTCGACGGTATTCGTCGATTGCTCCAGTCGGCCGGAATCGTCGACCTGCAAACCACCGGCACGCTCGTTACGAAAAACATTCCGGGATACGGCTCGAAGATTCATTCGTCGTTCCATGAAGAGATGATGCCCATTCCGCCCGAACCCGCCGACCTCGACGTCGAATAAATCATGACGACGAAATACTGCATCAAATCAGGTTCGTGTACGGATACGTCGATCTGGTCGCTCACCGGCGGCGGCGCGGGAGGAGCGGCGGTTCCCGTCGACGGCGACCTCGTCACCTTCGACAGGAATGTTACCGTTACGAATTATTCGCCCACCGGCAACACCATGAGTCTGGCGGTCGTGAACGGCGCCGAGGTCGACGCAACGCTGGCAACCCAATACTCCTACTGTTGGGGGGCCAACGTCTGGAAGATCGACGGCGCGTTGACCTTGAGAGGATCGGCCCCCGGCGTTGTCGGTTCCGTTGCCGTCTCCGCTGCCGGTCATGTTGAAATCACCGAAGGGAGCAGGTTGCAACTCAATGACGGCACGGTGTTTTACATTCGCGGCAAGTCGACGATCGACAACGACGGGCATATCACCGGGACCGGCAGCATCAGCCTGTTGAGCGACGCCGGTACGCCGCGGCAGCATGTCGGACGAACGACGAAGACCTCCTTGATCACGGCGGCGTCGGCCGATGCCTATTTCGCTTGTCTCGAAGGAAAGACGACCGTCGAAAACAAGTTGACCATCCAGGAGAGTTCGACCGCCGCGACCGGGAGCATCACGGCCGATTGGGGAACGGCGGAAATCAGTACGGTTAATCTGGAGATCG
>JAVBPI010000017.1:0-16810 GCA_031549705.1 Thermoguttaceae bacterium | reverse complement strand
CTTGAATCGTTCCAACTGCGGATGATTTTTGTATCCCTTCGTTCTGCCTTCGAGGACGTGCTTCGCCAGCAGCCCTTCCCGCCAAACGGCGAGCAGACCCTTCGTGTCGAGATATTTCGGATGCAGCGACCAGAGTCTCATCGGTTCGCTTTGCCGGTGATCGTTTCCATCGTAACAATCATGACGCCGGTGATTTTGAGCATCTTCGATATCGCTTCTTTCGCGGCGGGCAAATGGTCGGGTGTAAACCGTTCGCACAATTTCATCAGGCTTGCCGTCTTGCGGTCTTCATCTTCAATCCACTCGGCACGACCGGATACGATCACGCTCTCGTAGCGGGTCGTGAACTTCGAAGGAACGACCTCCGTCTTTCCGATGACGCAAAACGAAATGCGGCCGTCGCCCTTGATATTGTCGGCTTTCCGCCCTTCGACGGAGCCGTGCAGGATGAGCGTGTCGCCGTCTCGAACAAAATCGAGCGGAATTCCATACGGTGTTCCGTCGGCACCGACCGTGGAGAGGACTCCATGTTCGGCGGCATCCAGGACCGCCAAGGATTGTTCGCGTGTCAAGGCACGATCTTCACGCCGCATCGGGTATTTCATGATTCTTTCCTTTCGTTTTTTCAGACGCCGAACTTATAATGTTTTCGCAAGGCTGTTCGGTCGAGGTGTCAGGCCGACCTTCGCCCCAGGTTTGCTTGCTTTTCCGTACTTTTTTGCAAACGATCGGCCATTGGTCCCTCGTCAGCGCCGAATCTTCCATCGCGTCCAGCATTTTATGGTAAAACGTGATCGGAACAGAAAAGGTCAGTTCGTCCGTTTTCAAATACTTTCGGGCTGAGATGTCGAAGCCGCCGAGGACGGCGCATTCCACGCCCCGTTTTGCGTACACCAACGGCCAGGCAACGATACTCGTGCAGCCCGCGCCGAAAGGCGAGACCACGGCGTTGTGATTGCCCGCCGCATAACAGGCCAGTGCATGCAATCCGGTCAGCACTTCGGGCCGGGCAAAAAACGTAACGCTCAGCGGCTCTTGCGTGTCCTCGAATTGATCCAGCGGTTTCAAGATGCAATACTTGCCGTCGCCCAGCGGCGGCGAACTGTCTTCCATGAATGCCCGCATCGTTTCCGGCGAAGGCATGTAGTGTTCCCCTTCGATCGGCATTCCCGGTACGCCCGTCGAAACGTACAGCACGTTCATTTCCAGATAAGGGCTGTAGACACCGGCATAGAACCCGCCGCCCATGCAACCGCACTCTTCGTGGCTGATCCAGGCGGCTTTTTTCTTTTGCCGGGCAAGCCAGATGTTTTTGACCAGGCAACTGAAATTCGCGAACGCCTTCGCCCAGTCGATCTCACCGGCAGCCTCACGCTGTCGCGTCAGAATCTCGCTCGGTTTCGGGCCGAATCCGTCGGGCTTTTCGTCCGAATAATAAACCCCGAAGGGGATTTCATCGTGCTCTAAAAGTTCCAGCAATCTACGTGTCTTTACTTGAAGTGCTTTCATCGTGATCAACCTTTCTCAAGAATCAGGGGGTGTTTGGCTCGCACCCGTGATCAATGCCAATCCTTTTTTCATTTTCATTGTCGCAATCGGTTAAGTTGGCCTCCCATCCTCCTCCGCACCCCGCCGGAGCGGAATTCGATGCCGGACGGCAGTCTGTGGGTTGAAGCGGTTCACGCTTTGCGTCGACGTCAAAAAGAAACAATTGATCGGCAATGACTCACTCGACGGCGACGCGAAGATTCCAACCGCTGAAACCGCTCAGCGGCAAGTAATTCCCGTCGTCTTCGCCGATTTCCTGTTCGATCAAGGCGTTGAGCTTTTCATTCATCGCCATGATGAGTTCGCCGTTCTCTTTCATATCGACAGCGAGGTTGTGCATTTCGCCGGGATCGTTTTGTAAGTCGAATAGTTCGAGATCGTTCAGTCGCATCAATGCCTCCATCGACTTTGGCGTGTTGTGTTCCTTGAGCGAAAAATAACGCGCGAATTTATAGCGACTATCGGTAACACAACGAATGCCGGACCGTTTCGAGAAATCAGGACGCAATTTTTCGACCGCCTGTTTCTTTCCTTCTTCATCGAGATCGTTTCGCCGGTTCACCGACTGCACTGCCTCCAGATATCCTGCATCGGTGTAAGTGATCATACCGTAACAATAAAGGCTCGCATTACGGACGACATCCGCCGCGGCTTTTGCCGGATCGGCAAGGAGCGATGCGAAGTTCTTTCCCTGTCGATCTTTGAGAATCGTCTTCCGTTTCGAATCCGGCAAACCTGTCAGGGCAAGCAACGTCGGAGCGACATCAAGATGGCACGTCAACGCATCACAACGCATGCCGCCCGAAAACGCCGGATGGGCGACGACCATCGGGACGTGCATCTGCTGGCGGTAGACCGAGGAACCTTTGCCGTGCATCTGATGATAGCCGCCGAGTTCGCCGTGATCGGCCGTGAACACGATGATCGTTTTCTTTGTCAAATCAAGTTGGTCGAGTTCTTTTAACAAGCGTTCGACATGCGTGTCGCAGTCGCGGATCGTATTGAAGTAATAGTTTTGCAGTTTACGCCAACGGCGATCTTCATCGGGAAACTGGCCGACAAGCGACGCTCTCGCTTTTTGGTATTCGAGATGAGCGGCCGGACGGCCCGGTTCATCGAAGGACTGGTGACGGCTTTCCGGTAGCGGCACATCGTTCCATGTCGCACGATAAATCTCATGGTCCGGCGGTTGGGCGGGATTCATACCGACGCCGCCGTTGTTAAGCGCCCCCTTCCATTGCCGCGATTCGCCCGGATCGTCGGTATCGATGAACATCACGTCGTGCGGATTGACGAGATTGACGGCGAGAAACCACGGCTGGCCATTGTCATTGAGCGATTTGCCGTTTCCGCGAAGCCAATTGACGGCCTGGGCGGTCGTGATCGGATCGTACAGATATCCGCCCTGCGACCAGCCAATGACGTCACCGATCCCATGATAATCCTTGAAACCGTATCCTTCCATGATCTTATGGAACTTCGGCGATGGCTGCATGCCGAGATCGATCTTCCCTCCCGCCAGGTTATTGTGATCGAGCTCGTTACTCAAATGCCATTTTCCCTTATAAGCGGAATAGTAACTCGCTTCGGACATGAGCGTACCGAGTGTTCCAAGGCCCGGATCAAGATCGTGTGTCATCCACGGCAGGCCGGTGTTGTCGAACATGCCCGTTTTCGGCATATGCCAGCCGGTGTAGAGGACGGACCGCGACGACGTGCAAACGTTGGAGCAATTTTCATGACGGGTGAATGTCACGCCTTGCTTCATCAACCGCTCACGGCCCGGCACGGGGAACGGATAGCGGTCAAAATAGCGTTCCTGGTCGACAACGATGAAGAGAATATTGTAACCGGTCGGCAATGAATTCGCCGGAGCCGAATTCGCTTCCCGTGCCGTGATTTGTTGGTCCATTGCCAGGAATTCACCCGCAACGCCCAAAGCAACGGCTGTTTTGAGGAAATCACGGCGATGAAATTGTTCCGAAGGTGACTTTTCCATTTGATCGGTGTCCATCGGCTTTCTCCCGCGAAATGAACCCAAACGCAAAGTAATGCACTCATCGAAATTATACAAGCTTCACTTATCAAAATCCAGTTTTTTTGCTCAGACGAATGAGAAGTGGCGTAGTGATTGTTGTCGTCATATTCATTTTGTCATTCGCATTCCGGAGAAAAAAGGTTGAGTCAAAACGTCCGGTGGCGGGAAAAGATCGGGATCGTTTTTCCCAATCTTCCACGCCGCCGGGAACGACAACGAACAACGGGTGCGGCATGATCCGCTTTGGGGTTCGCAATCGCACGGCGGTATCGGGATCGTATACGCCCCTGTATGAGCGTGGCCGACAAACGAATTGATCTACCGCTGAGACCCGCGAAGCCGCATGACGAGGTAAAGAAGTTGAAGGAGAGCCATCAGCGTTCCTGCCACATAGGTAAGGGCGGCGGCGTTCAGCACCCTTTTCACTTGATACGCCTGATCGCCGGAAACGATCCCCAACGCCGCAAGTTGCTGTTTTGCTCGCGTGCTGGCGTTGAATTCGACCGGCAAGGTGATCAGTTGAAAAATGACCACGAAACTGAACAGCACGACACCGATCCAGGCAAGGAACGACAGGGCCTGAATGAATAAGCCGATGAAAAACAGGATGAACGCCGTATTCGATCCGAACGACGCCAGCGGTACCGCAAGACTTCGCAGAACCAGCGGCTTGTAATGGACGGCATCTTGAATGGCGTGTCCAGCTTCGTGAGCCGCGATCCCGACGGAAGCCGCCGAAGAATTACCGTACACTTCAGAACTCAACCTCAACACTTTGGTCGAGGGATCGTAATGATCGGTCAAATGTCCGTCGATTGGTTCGATTTCGACATTCTGTAATCCCGCCGAATCCAAAATACGTCGGGCTGCCTGGGCTCCGGTCATGGACGCGGGCACCTGGCTTGCGGCCGCGTAACGACTTGAAACCATCATTTGCGCAATAAAAGCCAGCAGCAAGGCCGGTGCGACGACGATAAAGTAAAGGGGATCGAGCATCATGATATCACCTGTTCCGACGAGTTCATCGTTACCTTATTGCTCGGTACGGAGTGCGATACGCAACTGGCGATATGCAGTACGATCCAGATCAGAACGGCGATGATCAAAACGACGATCACGATATGGATCACCGAAAACAGCAATTTTAGTAAATTGAACAAAATTCCAAAGATACTGGAAATCGCGTCGGCGATCGCTTGAAAAAATCCGAACATGAACCACTCCTCTTCAAATCCTATCCCAGCATCTATTTCTTTTCACCGCCGACATTGACATCGGTTTTCGGCGTTTCGACCTGGACTCCCTTACCGCCGCCGACTTCGACTTTCGTACTTGGCGTTTCGATTTGCAATCCTTCGCCCGGACTGCTTTTGATCGTCGTTTTCTTTTCACAACCGGTCAGGATTGCGATTCCCAATACCACAACGATGGTTAATGCCGCAAAAAACGTTTTCCGTGTCATTGGAGCTTCCTTTCCATTCGATTGAAAAAATATGTCATTGAAACAAAATATTCCGTAACGTCAAGCAGGCTTGGGCCATTGCCGCGCAGGTCGGCGTCGACTCGGCCAAGGCGTTGAGCATTACGAAATCGTGAATCGTACCGTTGAACCGGATCGACGTCGTCCGCACACCGGCTTCCGACAATTTCCGTGCATACGCTTCTCCTTCGTCTCGCAATACATCGTTTTCCGCCGTGATCACCATCGCCTGAGGCAGGCCGGAAAGTTGTTCCGGTGTCGCATGAAGCGGCGACGCAAGGATATTGCTGCGTTGCGATTCATCCGAGGCATAAGCGTTCCAAAACCATTTCATCGCTTCCCGAGTCAGCCACGGTCCTTCCGCAAAGCGTTGGTATGAAGCAGTATCGAACGAGGCGTCCGTCACGGGATAGAACAGCAATTGGAACAAAATCTTCGGACCGCGACGTTCTTTCGCCATCATCGCCAGCGCCGTCGCCATGTTCCCGCCGACGCTGTCCCCCGCCAGGACGATCCGCGACGAATCGATATTAAACCGGTCCGCATAGACGTGCAGATGAGCCATCGCGTCGTACATCTGTTCCAGCGCAACGGGAAATCGAACTTCCGGCGACGGCGAGTAAATCGGAAAAGCCACGCACGCTCCGGTTCCCACGGCCAATTCACGGATCAGGCGGTCGTGCGTGTTCTCGTCGCCTAAAATCCAACCACCGCCGTGAATGTAAAAAATGATCGGCAACCGTTCTTTTTTTCCTTGAGGACGAACAAAACGGACATCAATTTTATCGTTTTTCCGAACCGGTACGACATGGTCTTCCACCTCGGCAGGCGGTTTGGTTTTCAACTTCGACTGCGCGTCGAGCAGAACCTTTCGGGCCTCTTCCGGCGTGAGCGTGTAAATCGTCGGAGCGTTTTGCGCTGCCAACGCATCGACAAAGTCTTGTGTTTCCGGCGTCAAATATGGCCGATCGGATGGACTGGTATTCATGACAATTTCCTTTGCAAAAAAACGATCGGTTCAACGGATGTTAAACCGGCGGTGGTGCATGAAGTGAAAGCAACACTTGGTAGACGAGAATCCGGACAACGGCAAAGACAACGCCGACGACCAAGGCCGTTCCCATTCGAACGGAGAACAACAGCCAGACGGCGATGCCCATGCCCACGGCGACGATCAAGGTTGCAATGAGGCTGGCATGAGCGCCGAAAGGCGTCATCAGTACAGAAAGAATCGCGGCACAGACGGCGCCGACGATGGCGGCAATGAGCGATTTGATGAAATCGCGATGTTCGCCGACCATGACGTTCAGCAAAAGCATCAGGATGACGGCGTCGATGACGAGAATGATAATCGCGTTCAACATGGAAGTGGGAGGGTCGGAGTTATGATTCGAACTGTTTCGTGACGAAATCCCAATGGATCTTGTCGAAAAATTTCTTCAGGTAGTCCGCCCGGAGATTGCGGTAGTCAATGTAATAGGTGTGTTCCCACACATCAGCAGTCAAAAGCGGAATCTTATCCGTTCCAAGCGGCGTCTCGGCGTTCGACGTCGAAATGATCGACAACTTGTCCCCTTGGCATCTCGAACGAGCCAGGCCCAACCGCTGCCGAATTGTTTGACGCCCGCCTCCTGGAATTTCGTTGCGAATTCGTTGAAGCCGCCGAAATCGCGTTCGATGGCCTTAAGCAACGCACCGGTCGGTTTGCCGCCGCCGTCAGGTGCCATGCCGTTCCAGAAAAACGTGTGGTTCCATGCCTGGGCGGCGTTGTTGAAAATCGGGCCACCACCGGCCTTGCGGGCCGCAACGATGATTTCTTCGAGGGACATTTTTTCTTCCGGTTTCCCAGCAATCAAGTCTACAAGTCCTTTGAAATAGGACGCATGGTGCTTGTTGTAGTGAAAATCCATCTGCTCCTCCGAAAACAATGGAGCAAGATCACCCAGTTGATACGGTAACTTGGGTTGTGTCAGTGCGCTGGACATGTCCGGGGCTCCTTGGGAAAGAGTGAAAAAACATTTCCATGTGGCAGAAGTCGATATATCTTCAAAACAATTATTCGCATTGCTTTCTTGAAAGTCAAACAGATTCAGCGGATGAAACATTCTTTTGAAACAAGCGTTTGCCATAATGCGTTTGTCTCTGAAAAAACGATTGCGTATAATTACGCGAGTATGTATGCATTGTTGTCAACCTTTTCTCAAGTCCGACGAGGAAAACCATGACCAAGAAAGATATCAAAAAATCAGTGGGGGACGCGGCTGCGAATTTGAAAGACGCCGCCGTGGCGACGGGAGAAGTCATTGCGGAAAAAACAAAGGAAGCCGCGACTTACGTCAAGGAAAAGGCCGAAGATGTCGCCGAAGTCGTTCAGGAAAAAGAGACTGATGCCCTTTGTGCTGCCGAAAAGAAGACAAAAGAACTTGGCAAGAAGGCCGGTGACGCCGCTTGTGCCGCCAAAGATAAAGTCGTGGAGGCGGGCAAAACGGTCGTCGACAAAACCGGCGAAGCCGCCTGCCATGCGAAGAAAAAGGCAGGTGAGGCCATTCGATCCGTGACCGGAAAATAATTTTCCGCGACGGAGAGTTGATGAATGAAATCTTTGTATCATATTGTCCGACAAGACATTACGATATACGCAACGTCGGCCTGTATGAACGTACCGATTCACCAAACTTGTCCCTACCTTCAGACCAAGTTCCGACAAAAATCGGCGACAACTTTTTCGTCGTATTCGCGGTCAACCAGCGGCATACCGTCGGAGAGAACTTTGTTTTTCTGATGGAACGTCGGAATCTGTTCCTGATAAAAAATGCCGATGGGAATTCGGCCGCCGTGTTCCATTGCCAATTTCATCGCGGCAAGCCGATTAGCCGGGTCGTGCGAATCGTCCAATTCATAGACATGTTCCTTATCGTATTGGAACGTGTTGACCTTGTTGAAACTGATACAGGGCTGTAAAATGTCGACCAACGCGTAGCCGTCATGGAGGATCGCCGTCTTCATTATTTTCGCGAGGTGTTCGGGCATTCCGGTAAAGCTGCGGGCGACAAAACCGGCTCCGGCGGCCAGTGCGACTGCCATCGGATTGAACGGAATGTTCATATTGCAGACATGCGGATCGTCCGCTGAAACGCAAGCGTCGGTCGTCGGCGAAACCTGCCCTTTCGTCAGTCCGTAAATCTGGTTGTCATGAACGAAATGTGTGATGTTCACGTTTCGCCTGATATTGTGCAAAAAATGGTTTCCCCCCTCGCCATAGGAGTCGCCATCGCCGGTCGTCACGATCACGGTCAGGTTTTCGTTGGCGATTTTGGCCGCGACCGCCGCCGGAATCGCCCGACCGTGCAGACCGCAAAAGCTGTTCGTGTTCAGATATTGCGGCAACTTCGCCGCCTGGCCGATTCCGCCGATGAGCAGGATTTCATGTGGCGGTCTGCCAAGATCGGTCAACACAGCCTGCAAGGTTTTCAAGATGGAAAAATTCCCACAACCGGGACACCACGCCGTTTCACGCATTTGAAATAAATCTTGTATCATGAATTCATCTCCTTCAGACGTTGAACGATTTCTTCGCCGGAAATTTGCCGCCCGTCGTATTTGAGAATGTTTTCCGTACAAACGATGCCGGTTTGTTCGCGAAGCAGCAGGGCGAGTTGGCCGGTCGCGTTTTGTTCGACGTTAACGATCCGTTTCGCCTTCGCCGCTTTTTCAGAAACGGTTTGGGTCGGCAGGGGCCAGATGTCGCCGAACACGAGCGCTCCGTATTTTTCCGGCGATTCTTCCACAAGCGTTTTGATGGCTTCGCGGATCGGGCCGTCCGTCGAGCCGAAACCGACCAGCAGCGTATCGTATTCGTCCGAACCGATCCATTCCGGTTCTTGTAACTCCTGTCTCAGCAGTTCGATTTTTCGCATTCGCTTGTCGACCATTTGAACACGCATGGACGCCGACTCCGTGATGCACCCCATCTCATCGTGTTCATCGCTATCCGTCGTGACGATCGCTTTGCTCTTGCTGGGAATACGACGCGGCGACACGCCGGTTTCCGTGATGCGATATCGCAGGTATTCCTCGTCCGGTTCGTTTTCCCGTTGCGGAATCGGCGGCACTTTGCTCAAATCGAAGAGCGGAACGGTCGTTGTCGTGTCGGCAAGATATTGATCCGTCAGCAGTACCACGGGAATCTGGTACCGTTCGGCGATGTCGAACGCCCTCGCTGTTTGGTAAAAGACGTCGTTATGATTTCGTAGCGTAATCACCATGCGGGGGAATTCCCCTTGAGCGGCGGAGATTGCAAACTTCAAGTCGCTCTGTTCGGTCCGCGTCGGAAAACCGGTGGCCGGTCCCGGCCGCTGGGCGTCGACGATCACGATGGGAATCTCCGCAATACCGCTGAAACCGAGGGCTTCAACCATCAGGGAAAAGCCGCCGCCGGACGTTCCCGTCATGGCACGCACCCCGGCATAACTCGCACCGAGAGCCATGTTGATCGCGGCGATTTCGTCCTCAGCTTGTTCCACAACGATTTGTGCAATGTTTTTTTTCGCGTTCAAACTTTCCATGATCGACGTCGACGGTGACATCGGATAAGCCGAGTAGAATCGGAGATTCGCCGCCAAAGCTCCAAGCACGAGAGCTTCATGACCGCTGAGCAACATTCGGTCGGTGTCGTTTCCCCCGGTGTGTTCGTATCGGTTCTGTACGGCATTGAAACCAGCGTCAATCGCCTTGAGATTGGCTTCAAGAATCTCCGGTTTCAACGTTTGCCGCATGATTTCGTGTGCAATTTCCGATTTCATGCCGAAGAGCTTCAGAACCGCTCCGATGGCGATGCTCCCAGCAACCTTGGGATTGCCAAGCGACTTCGCGATTCCCCGCATGTCGATCTTGATCGCCCGCGAGTCGTCGATTTTTAATGCCGTATCACAAAGAATGAATCCGTTATCGACCAAGCGATCTTTGTGCAGATTGACGGTTTCCTCGTTAATCGCGACGATGCCGTCAAGCCTTCCGGCATGGCTTGAAATGTCGCCGTTGCCGAAACGAACCTGCGTGAAATTATGGCCGCCCCGGATGCGCGACATGAAATCCCGGACGGAATAGACGTTGCAGCACGAGCGTTTGAGCGCTTTTTCGAAGACGGCGACGATGGTTTCGATGCCATCCCCGGCGGCCCCGCCGACCAAGACGTTGTACATGGGAACCTCGGATTGTTCAAAAGACGTATGCGGACCACGTTTTACAGAGACTATTTCCTCCGCCGATAAAAAGATTGTACCGAATTCCACAAGGGGCGTCTATCAGTGTTGCATTTTCAAGCCATCGCGATCCATTCTACCGGATCGGCGTTTCGGCTCCTCCGACAAATTTCTTGATTTCACAAGGTTTTTGTTGGGAAGTCGGGCCGCGAAAAGTGGCCGACGTGGGCGGAAAACCCGAAGCCGGGTCAAAGAACGAACCCGGAAATGGAACGCAACTGGGGCGAAGCGTGGGCGTCGGGGCGGCAAGAGGGTGGGTTTGGGAGCCGCCGAAGAACTTCTGGCTCCGCCCAGAGGGCGATCCGTGAGAAAAATCCCGCCGAACGCCGGGTTTTATAGAGTATTCGCCGCTTTCGGCGGGGGAGCGACCTATTTCCTGTTCACGCGCCTGTTCACTGGAGGAATGTCATCTGCTGTCCTCTGTGGTCATGTCAAACTGGCAGTTTGGGCGATTTCGGCTGCCAAAAGCGACAAAAAACGGCCTCTGAGCTTTTTCGCAAGCTCAAAGGCCGTTTGAAGTTAGAACGCAAGCCGTTGTTGTTATTCGGCTTACGTCAAAGTGGAGGATAACGGACTTGAACCGATGACCTTCTGGCTGCCAGCACTTGGCCGCGAAGACGTAAGTTGCGAGACGTTCGCTTGTTACGAAAACTGGCAATTTCCTGTTCACTGACGGGTTCACGGCGGGGTGCGCCGAGAGGTCGGAAAAGGACTTTTTGAATGAATTTCACCTTGTCCGGCGGTATTTGTGAACGTTCGGCGAAACCCTCCGATGTTTTCGGCTGCCATTTTGGCAATTCGCGGACGCCACCGAACGTTCCGGTTCCGAATATCAGTTCGGGAACCATCATCCCCCGCGACCGAGTTGTCTGTATTCCATGATGTGTCTCCTTCAATTACCCGTTTTTGATGAACGTTCCGTTCCGCAACTCACGGAACGCCGTTTCCAATTCTTCCTCTGTATTCATGACAATGGGACCGCCCCAGGCGATCGGTTCATGGAGCGGTTTTCCGGCGAATAGGGCGAATCGCACTCCGCCCGGTCCGGCTTTGACATTCAATAATTCTCCGTCGCCGAATACAACGGCGGTACGTTGTTCGACCGTTTGAGACTGCGTGCCAAACTCGCCGCTTCCTTCCATCAAATAAACGAACAACGTTTCACTCTCTGGAACGGAAAGCGAGAATACTGCTTCCGGCTTCAGCGTCACGTCCAGCACCGTTGGCTGAACGAATTGTCCTTGCGGACCGACAACATTTTTGTAACGACCGGCGACGACACGCACCGTCGAACCGTTTTCCTCGACGACCGGCATGTCTTTTTCGTGGATGTCGTGGTAGGTCGGATCTGTCATTTTATGGGCTTTCGGTAGATTGATCCAAAGCTGGAAACCGAAGAGCCGTTCACTGGCGACGGGCATTTCCTCATGCCGGATACCGCCGCCGGAGTTCATCCACTGGGCCTGCCCGCCGAGAATGCGGCCCGCGTTGCCGAGCGTGTCCTTGTGGTCGATTTCGCCGGAAATCAGGTAGGTGAACGTCTCTATGCCGCGATGCGGGTGAAGTGGAAAACCCTTGATGTAATCGGCGGGATTCGTCGAATCGAAGGTGTCGAGCAACAGGAACGGATCGGTTTCCTTAACCGTTTCATGGGCAAAAACGCGATACAAGCAGACCCCCGCTCCGTCCGAGGTGCGCATTCCTTCGACGATTCGTTTCACGGGTCGCGGTTTCATGGAAAATCCTTATTCTTGAGGTGCGGAAGTCGTTTGCGGTTTCGATAAAAACCAATGGATCAGACCGTCGAGGGAATACCGTCCCGGCCCGAGCAACAGCAGGAGCGAATAGCCGCACAGATAAAACAACGCCGGCTCTTTTTTCGGGAACGGATCGTTGACATGAAAGATGAAAACGGCGACCAGCATCATGATGATCGGCGGCAAAACGGCGAAGCGGGTCAGGAAACCGAGCATAACGGGAGCGGCACAAACGACTTCGGCCAAAATGACCATGCATAGGGCAATGAACGAACCGGTGCCGATCGGGTCGGGAAAGGTCTTGCTGAGGGCCTCGAAATCCAGCACTTTCGGAATGCCGTGGATCAGAAGACCGCAACAGAGAGCGACACGGAACAGGAGAAGTCCGAGCGAAGCGACCGGCCCATCGGTGTCCGTCGTCGTCAAACAACGCAGAAACATTTTCATGGCAACCTCCGAAAATGGTGAAGTTTACCTGAATCGATCAAGCATGTACCTGCATTATAGGAACTTTGAAAATCGAGGTCAAATACTGATTGCAAAATTTGTGGAGAACAACCGGTCACATGTCGTCGGATTCGTCATTTCCCAAACAGATTTTTATAAGCATGGGGAGCGGCTCGCAGATATTGGTTCGGCGGCCTCACCTGGGATTCCAACTCGGCGGCGGCGTGCCACGGCCAGCGGGGATCGAACAGCATGCCCCGTCCGACGGCAACCAGGTCGGCGTCGCCCGTCGCGATGATCGCTTCGGCATATTGCGGCTCGGTAATCAATCCGACCGCGATTACGGGAATTCCGACATGCTCCTTGATTTTTCGGGCAAACGGCACCTGGAAGCCGGGACTCACGGTGATCTTCTGCTCCTCCGACAATCCGGCGCTGGAAACGTGGATGTAATCGCAACCCATCTTTTCAAGCCGTGTCGCAAGCGTCACCGAATCGTCGAGGCTCCAACCGCCGTCGACCCAATCGGTTGCGGAAATACGGACACCGACCGCCTTGTCTTTCGACACGGCATCACGAACGGCCTTGAAAACATCAAGCGTCATCCGCATCCGGTTTTCGAGAGTGCCGCCGAACTCGTCGTTTCGCTTATTCGACAACGGCGACAGGAATTCGTGCAACAAATATCCATGTGCCGAATGAATTTCCAGGAGATCGAATCCGATCTTTTCAGCACGTTTCGCGGCTTTCACGAACGAATCGACCAGGTTTTCGATCCGCTCACGCGTCAATTCCAACGGAGTGCAATCGCCATCATGGAAGGGAATCGGCGATGGAGCGACCGGCTGCCAACCGCCCTGTTCCGCCGGAATCTGCCTGTCACCTGCCCACGGACTGGAAATCGATGCCTTGCGCCCGGCGTGAGCCAATTGAATGCCGAGCGGAATCGGAGAGTATTGACGGACGATTTTGATGACGCGATCCAGCGACTCGGCAGTCTTGTCGTTCCACAACCCGAGGTCGTCCGGAGAGATACGCCCTTCCGGTTCGACCGCCGTCGCCTCGACGATAAGCAGTCCGGCACCGGATAACGCCAGATGCCCCAAGTGGATCATATGCCAATCGGTCGCTTTGCCGTCGACGGCGGAATATTGGCACATCGGCGGGATCACGATACGGTTTCGCAGTTCGAGCTGTCCCAGTCGAACCGGTGAAAAAAGTTTGCTCATGGCATCGTCATTCAAAGGGAAATGAACGGAAACAGCGGCATTTCATATCATTGTATTCCAAATGCGAGGAAAAATCCACCTCCGGTAAAACAGGCATCAGCATCCTCCCGTAAAAAGTCTCGTTGTTTTTTGGGCCGAGATGCAAGGAATGGAGCCGGTATACAGCCAAGTCGGCTCTCGGTATGATGAAGCATATTTTGCAACTCTTTCCATTTTTCATCTCATGACTTACAATTTCGACACGACCGTTGATCGCCGCCGTTCGGGCTCCTTCAAATGGGACATCATGACGGCGGCATTGGGTGACGCATCCGAAAACGGGCTCGCCGTCTCGACGGCCGACATGGATTTCGTGCCGATCCCGGAAATCGTCGAGGCCATTCAAGAAACCGCGACGCAACCGATCTACGGCTACACCGGCCCGACCGATGAGTATTTCGACGCTGTGATGTCATGGATGAAACGCCGTCATGGCTGGATGGTTGCGCGGGAATCCATCGTGACGTCGCCGGGAATCGTCGCTTCGCTCTATTACGTTCTCCATGCATTCACGCAACCCGGTGATGGCGTGATCATCCAAACGCCGGTCTATCGGCCGTTTTCCGGTTCCATCACGGCGACCCGTCGCAAGGTGATCGCCAATCCGCTCGTCAACGAAAACGGGAATTATCGGATCGATTTCGACGAACTGGAACGGATTGCCGACATTTGCACGACAAATAGTGTCCTTGTCGTTTCCGATGAAATCCACAACGACATCGTCTTCCCACCGCACCGACATACGGTCTACGCCACGTTGCCGGAACGGCTGACGCGAAATTGTATCGTTTGCACATCACCGTCGAAAACGTTCAATCTCTCCGGTCTTCAAGTATCGAACATCTTCATTCCCGATCCGGCGATCCGAAAGCGGTTCACGGACGCAGCCCATTCTTGCGGATTTCATGCATTGAACTCATTCGCTTACTCGGCCACCATCGCCGCGTATGAACGTTGCGAAAATTGGCTCGAACAGATGTTGAAGTACGTTCAAGGCAACGATGAATTCGTTCGAAAATTCATGGGACGACACATGCCGGAATTATCCGTGACGCCGCTGGAGGGAACCTATCTCCAATGGATCGATTTTTCCGCCTGGAAATGGGATCATCTCGAACGTGAAAAACGGCTCCGGGAACAAGCGAAGGTCTATTTCGAAAGCGGTCACATCTTCGGCGATGAAGGCCGGGCATTTGAGCGATTCAACCTGGCCTATCCACGCTCCGTCATTGAAGATGTTTTGCAACGAGTCATGGCGGTTCGATGACTTTCCAGAAGGGCTGAACATCAACTGAAATAAATGTATCATAAATAAAAAAGGAGAGGTTCCATGAACAAGCCGAATCGATTGATCCATGAAATTTCTCCTTATCTGCTGCAACATGCCCAGAATCCGGTCGACTGGTTTCCGTGGGGCGACGAGGCTTTTGAAAAAGCCCAATCCGAAGACAAACCGATTTTTCTTTCCATCGGCTACAGCACCTGCCACTGGTGTCATGTCATGGAAAAGGAATCCTTCGAAGACGCCGAAGTTGCCGCCGCGATGAACGAAAATTTCGTTTGCATCAAAGTGGATCGGGAGGAACGACCGGATATTGACGCGGTCTACATGGCCGTGTGCCAGGCGTTGACCGGGAGCGGCGGCTGGCCGCTGACAGTGTTTTTGACTCCGGAGCAAAAACCGTTCTTTGCGGGAACCTATTTTCCCAAAGAGCCTCGCTATGGTCAGCACGGGCTGTTGGAAATATTAGATCGAATTTCAACGCTCTGGAAAACGAACAAAATCGACATTTTGAATTCTGGCGAAGAAATCGCGACGCTGTTTTCGGAAAAGCGTGAAACCCAATCTCATTTCCTAAGTCAAACGGCGGCAAACGAAGCAGAAGCCCAACTTGAAGTGAATTATGACACCCAATGGGGAGGCTTTGGTTCTGCCCCCAAATTTCCCGCTCCGCACAATCTCCTGTTTTTGTTACGATGTCACTGGCTTGGTATAGGCAACCACCCGCTGGCGGTGGTGGAGCATACTCTTCAAGCCATGTATCAAGGAGGCGTTTTCGATCACGTCGGCGGCGGTTTTTCACGTTACTCCACCGATGAGAAATGGCTTGTGCCGCATTTTGAAAAAATGTTGTACGACAACGCTCTTCTGGCGATGGCGTACACCGAAGCATTTCAAATCACTAGAAATCCGCTGTATCGGGGAGTCGCGGAAAAAATTCTCGGCTATGTCGACCGTGAGATGACTTCTCCGGAGGGCGGGTTTTATTCCGCCCAGGACGCCGACAGCGAAGGCGAAGAGGGAAAGTATTACACGTTTACGCCGAACGAAATCAGGCAGGTTCTGGGCGAAGCGAATGGGTATGCATTTTGCGAACAGCATGACATCACCGACTCTGGTAATTTTGAAGGAAAAAGCATTCCGAACCTGATTGGACGGGATGCCGTCCTGCCGGACGCCGACATGGAAGCGATGCTCGAAAAATTGTACGACTATCGGCTGAAACGTTATCCGCTGCACAAGGACGACAAGTCGCAGACCTCTTGGAACGCCCTGATGATCGTTGCTTACGCCAAGGCCGACCGCGTCTTCGAAAAGCAGGATTATCTGCAAGCGGCCGAAAAAGCATACGCCTTTATCGGACGGTATCTCACTTCCGAAGATGGAAGTCTGCTCGTCAGCTTCCGGAACGGCCAAGCCAAAGGGCAAGGTTTACTGGACGATTACGCATTTCTGGCTTGGCATGTCTGGAACTCTATGAAAGCACGTTCCAATTAACCTACTTGGAGCAGGCTTGTCGGTTTATGGATAGGGTACTTGATGAATTCTCCAATCCTTCCGGCGGCTTTTATCTTTCGTCCCGGAGCGGGGGGAGCGTTTTCTAAAAGGGGGTGAAATTGATGTTGTCCGAAAGCTCGATTTCTGGCAGAATATGGTTTTTTCACGACGAACGGATTCGCCATGCCCACGAACGAACGCCCGACCGAAAACCTTCGAGACATTCGCCGCC
>JAVBPI010000119.1:0-59356 GCA_031549705.1 Thermoguttaceae bacterium | reverse complement strand
AATGTTGATGTCGACGGTCCATTGCATGAAAGCGCCGACTCCCATGTGAACGCTCGATCCGTCCGGATAACCGGCGACGTTTCCCCAATACTGATCTTGCATCGCCGCCAGACCGAAATACCGTTCGGATTCGATACATTCTTCGAACGTCATGCGAGGCGGCAGGGCGTCGATTTCCTTGAGCAGCCGTTCGATTTGTGCTTTCGTCGGCGGAAACTTCGGATTGCAGCCGATCCCACTAATACCGTAGGCATTTCCCTCAATGGCGAGACCGACCAATCCCGCGACAAGAGTTCCCTGCTTTCCAGCGTGCCGTGCAAGGAGGTGAATCGTTATGATGTCGTCAATTGCCCCGTCGATGTCGCCGATTCCGAGACGGTATTGCACGCGACCTTGAACGGCACGCGCCCATTCTCGCACCACTTGGACTTCGGGAAGGGGAAGAGCCGCTTCGAAAATCGGCGTGTTCTCGTTTTCACGAACCCACGGAATCCGGAAGGCCGGTTTGCGGACCGCTTCGCCGATCAGATCGATTCCCGCCGAGTTTTCGTCGAGCCAGTCCTTGAGCATCGGAAAGTCGTCGAATGTCCAAAACGATTTTGTGCGGTAAATATCGTATTGCGTCTGTTCGCCATCCGCCGGTTTGTGTTTTTTTTCGTACCGGGAAAAACAGACATACGGTGATTCGATCTTCTTCATCGTCGGCTTGACGTTCGGATCAAGCCCAAGTTTTTCGTACACTTGGATCCGAAACGGTTCCGAATCGGGCTTTTCATATTTCATTTCACCGGTTTTCGGGTCATGGCGTTCTCTGCCGCGATCGACCATGTCACCCAAAGCGCGAACGAGAAGCCGATATCCGTTGTCGTCGGTTTTCATCTGCGGCGGATAGTACCGTTCCTCCATGGCTCGAAAATAGTCGATCCGCTTGCCGTCGGCGGTCATCGGACCGAGCGCGTAGGTCGTCTCCTTCGAGACCCGGAGCGGCGTCGTGTGACAGCCGAACCACCAATAGGTCACGCCGAGAACGAGGAACCAGATCACGCAGCCCCGACGGCAGCCGCGCTTCTTCGGTTGGTTCTTCACCGCGGATTCGAGAACGTCGTGCGCTTCGGTTTGGGACATGGGAGACCTCGTGAATCTGTACGATTTCGTCGTTTGCGAACGCTTGAGATTACCTTCCCCTCTCCCTCCGGGAGAGGGGAAGGGTGAGGGGCTCTGTGGCTGAATTCTTAGAAAATGCCAAGAAAACCAACGGCACCCAATTTTTGATTTTATCGTTTTCGTTTGCCGACCTCGAATGCCCCTCACCCTAGCCCTCTCCCGAGGGAGAGGGGAAGGCGGATTGAGCTTTTCACAACCGCTCAGCGCGTCGCAGGCGATGCGGCCAAGGGATCGCCGACGAAATACGGAACGTGATGCACTTCGCGGACCGGCTGTTTGGTAATCATCAACGTCAAAACGCCGCCGAGTGCCAATCCGATCAGGATGCCGACGACGATTCCGAAGACCGCTCCCTGGAATCCCGCCGCGAACGTCGCCGATTTGACGTATTCCCTGAGCGATAACGTGATTTCCCGGTCGCCGCTCTTGACGATCGTTTCGATCAGTTTTTCGCCGGAGAGCGGCGGCCCCGTTTCGCAGAGCCGTTGCAATGCCGCCGACTTCGTCGATTCCCGTCGGTCCGCTGTCGGTTCCAATGCCGACAACGACGCTTCGAGGGCCGACAATTCCGGCGGTAACGCGGTTTCATGGTAAAGGACGTTCATGGTATTACCTCGATAATTTTCGTCGCAGTTCGGCGAGCGCTTCGGTGTACAAGCGGAAAACATTCGTTTTCGGCAGAGCCGTCAACTCGGCGATTTCTTCGAACGAAAGTTGGCTCCAAATCCTCAGGACGACGACTTCACGCTGGTCGGCGGGGAGTTCACCAAGCTTTTCCGCCGCTTCACGGGAAAAGACGCCGTTGTCGCCGCTTGAAAACCAATCGGGTCGCAGTCTCGCCGCTTCGGTTTCATGCTTTCGGCGACGCTCAACTTTTCGGAATCGGCTGATTGCTTCGTTCCGCACCGTCTTGAAGAGCCATGCGACCGGATTCGGCGGCCGCCCTTGTTTGCCGGTTTCGTCGACCAGTTTCATGAGGGCGTCCTGCACGATGTCCTCGGCGGCGTCGACGTTCCAACTCCGGGCGTAGAGGAGCAGCGCGGCGTAGCGGGCGTCGATCAATTCGACGAGTTCCGCGGCTTCCAGATGTCGCTGACCGGCGTTCATGGTGTCGAATCCTCGGTGAATCGTGCGTCCAAAGAGATAACGCCTGCCGAAGGATTCCATTCCACGAAAAATTTCGTATCTCAATGCGCCCAAGCAATTCGCAACGAAACTTGGGCTCTTTTGGCAATCGGGAGTGTGGAGTACCGGCTAAATGGGTTAAAATTCGTAACAGAGGAGCACCCCTTGGTCGCGGAGATAGAGGCAATTGTCGACGACCAGCGGATAGGTCCAACTGTTCTTGTCCGAGCGGTTCGGTTGGTCGAAGCGGCCGAATTCCTTGTATCCGTCCGGCGACGCGGCGGCGAGGGCAACGGTTCCTTCCCCTTTTTCGCTGCGGAGAAGCAGTTTGCCGTCGACGCATCCGATCGCCCCTTTGCCGACGCTCTTGTTTTCCCAAACGACTTTGCCGGTTTTCGGATCGACGCAAACGAGCTTCTGGCTGTTCGTGAGAAAATAAACGTGATCGCCGACCACGATGATTCCGCCGTGATGGCTCTCCAGTTTTTTGTCTTCGTACAGTTTCTCCGCTTTCCAGTTCGTTCCCTTGCCGCTGATTTTGTAACCGCAGGCACCGATGCCGTAACCGCATGCCGCGAAAACGGTGTCGCCGACACAGACCGGATCGGAGCAGACGGCGACCTTGCCGGGGAAGTCGGAACGCCAAAGAAGTTTGCCACGGGGCGAGATTCCGGCGATCGACTTTTCCGTGAGGACGAGAAATTGTCGTTCGCCGTTGATCTCCACGGGAACCGCCGAAGTGTACGCCGCCGAATCTCTCAATTCCGTCGACCGCCAAAGGAGCTTCCCTTTTTTGTCGAACGCCGCCAGCGTGCCGCCGTCGCCGCCGATCGGGATCACGATCTGTTTACCGTCCAAGATCGGCGACATCGAAAAATTCCAACCGGACATCACCTTGCCGCCGAACTCTTTCTCGACGTTGACGTGCCAGATTCCCTTGCCGCTCTTGGCGTCGATGGCGACGAAGTCGCCGAACTGTCCCATGGCGTAAACCGTTTGGCCGTCGCACGCCGGAGTACAACGGGGTCCCGAATAATTTCCGCCCGACTTGCCGATCGACGTTCGCCAGCTCTCTTTGCCGGTCTTGCGGTCCAGAGCAATAACGTAACATTTACCGTCGGCGTCCCCCATCGTGAAGATCTGGTTGCCGCTGAAGGAGAGGTTCGAATAACCTTCGCCGAGCGTGTCGATCTTCCAGAGGAGCTTCGGGCCCCCCTCCGGAATCGAGCCGGGCGTTCCCGTACAGAGGGAATGACCGTCGGAGTTCGGACCACGCCATTGATACCAGTCCCTGTCCGTCGACGTTTTTTGAGCCGCTGAAGCGACGGCAACGGACAACATCAGGCACGATGCGAGAAGGAGGTGTTTCATAAAATCGGGGTATGTTGAGATGGTAGGTTGCCGACCGCCGGGCGGCAACGTCCGGTACTCCGGCCTCAAATCAGGGGCAGCTGCGGATTACCGCACGCAGCCGCCCGGCGGTCGGCTGCCTACCTGCTTACGTTGGAATAATAATTTGCGTCCGCTCCATTTCTTTTTCGCGGATTCCGTTGAGCAGACAGCGGGCCGCCCGATCAAGCGGGGACGAAATCCGATCGACATGCTCCAGCAGCGCGGCGAGATGCCGTTTCAGGTCGGCAAGATTCGACGGATTCGAGAGCCAATAAATCAGGTAGGCCGCGGCGTCTTTGGAACGGTCCTTCGAGGTCAGGAACTCCGGGAAGAACATCAGGTTTCGATCTTCAAGGCTCGGCTCCGCCGGGATAAGCCGCACGGAATTGTCGAAGAAAATCGGACTCCCCGGAAGATTCGGATCGCGGCGGCTGTCCAGACCGAGAAGGTTCACCAGCGTGATGTACCGTGTCCGTCGAAAAAACCGCTGCACCAACAACGGAAACGAGCCGATCCGATAGTAGACGACCGTCGGCTTGTTGCAGGCGAGCAAGTCCAGCGACACGGAGCCGGAAACCGCCATGCAGCATTCGGCGGCGCGGATCAGTTCCGCTGTCCGACCGACGAAAATCGGAATCGAGAGCCCCAATTCCTTCACGCGGTCCTGAATGTATTCGGCGTGAATTTCATTGAACGCCGCAAAGACGGGCTGAACATTGGGGACCATCGAACGGACGCAATCGACCGTCAACAGCATATCGTCGAGATTCGCCTTGACCTCCTGATTCCGCGAACCGGGGAGGAGCGTCAAGATCGGGCCGTCGCCGTATTTGGCGTAAAAATTTTCAAGGAACGTCGTATCGGATTCCTTTTGGCGGATCTCTTCGAAAAACGGATGTCCGATGTACGCCGTCGAACAACCGCGTTCCTGAAACCAACGGAATTCGAAGTCGAGCGGGCAGAGGATTCCATCGACGTACCGCCTCATTTTGGCGATTCGCCACTGTGCCCAAGCCCAGACTTGCGGCGGCACGAAATAATAGACGGGGATTCCCAACTGCTTCGCCGCCTTGGCGACGTGCCAGTTGAAACCGGGATAATCGACCAGCACCACGGCGTCGATGTGTTCGGTCTTGAAATAGGTTTTCGCCTCGCCGAGCAGTTTTCTGAACTTGAAATACTGGGCAATCGCCGATGCGAACCACATAATGGCGTGTTTGGTGAGATCCGCGAGGAGATTGCACCCGGCTTTTTCCATTTCGGGCCCACCGAAGCCGACAAACTGAGCGCCGGGAGCGTGCTCCCTCAGTTTTCGGATGAGCGCCGCCGCATGAACGTCGCCGCTCGGCTCTCCAGCGGAAAAAAAGATTTTCATCGAACGAGCGGACGAAAAAAGGTAGGCAACCGACCGCCGGGTGGTTGCGTGCCGTACTCGGTACTTTGCGCAGGTAAGCAGGTTCCAGTCCGGAGTACCGGACGTTGCCGCCCGGCGGTCGGCAACCTACCTGACGAGGCAAAATGGGGAAATCATCGTGTCGGCCCCCAAACAGGAAACGCGGTTTCGGTTTCCGTCGGTTGCGGAGTGGACGCTTTCATTTCTTGGACGGGAACCGGTGGGAACAGTTGAATTTCCGTGTTGGATTTCACAGGCGACCGCAGTTTCGGATGCACTCCGGCTCCTTTCAACGAATCGGGAATCGTGGGGGTCTTCGGCGCATCCGACGGAATCGACACCTTCGGCGGTGTGAACGGCGGCGCTTCGTCAAAATTGTCGGTCGGCGTCCGTTCCCTTTTTTTCGGTTGCGGCACGGGGTCCGATTCCGAGCCGTCTGGCGTCTTGCTCGTTTGGTCGGCCGTCGCTTTCAGCGTCTCGTTTTCCTTTTTCAAGTCGACGAGCTGCGCATGGGTGACGTAAAGCGCCTGTTCCAATCGCTGGTTTTCCTGGAGGAGCATCGTCTGCTCCATCTGCCGCTGGTACGGTCCGGCGCATCCGACGACCAACGCCAAGACGGTCAGTGTCCCCATCCATTTCGTCAATATTTTTCTCATCGTAAGCATCCTTGCTTGAAGAAAGGTCGGCAACCGACCGCTGGGCGGTTGCGTGCCGTACTCGGCACTCTGAGCCGGAGAGCGGGTTCTAGTCCGGAGTACCGGACGTTGCCGCCCGGCGGTCGGCAACCTACCTTCTCAACAACCACTACCCTCCCATTGTTGCGACGACCTTGTCGATCAAACCGTAATCGCAAGCTTCCGCGGCGGACATGAACCGATCACGGTCGGTGTCCTTTTCGATTTCCTGGAGGCTGCGTCCGGTGTGCTTGATCAGGATTTGGTTGATCTTTTCCTTGACGTTTTTGAACTCTTTGGCGTGAATCATGATTTCTTCGGCGGTTCCTTCCATTCCGGCGAGCGGTTGGTGGATCATGATCCGCGCGTTCGGCAGCGCAAAACGCTTTCCTTTCGCGCCGGCGGTGAGGAGCACGGCTCCCATCGACGCGCACTGGCCGATGCAATACGTTGCAACATCGCAACTGATGTATTGCATCGTGTCGTAAATCGCAAGGCCCGCCGTGACGCTGCCGCCCGGCGAGTTGATGTAAAGATGAATGTCCGCTTTCGGATCGTCCGATTGCAGGAACAATAATTGGGCGACAATGGCGTTGGCGATTTCGTCGTTCACCTGTGAACCGAGGAACACGATTCGGTCCTTCAGCAGACGGCTGTAAATATCCATCGCCCGCTCTTCGCGGCCGCTCTTTTCAATGACATATGGGATTAACGGCATATTTTTATCGTGATGTTTGGTGAAGTGGTAGGTTGCCGACCGCCGGGCGGCAACGTCCGGTACTCCGGACTCGAACCTGATTTCAGTGCGGCCAGTATTCCTGAAATACGGCGCACGCAACCGCCCGGCGGTCGGTTGCCTACCTTCTCGCTATTCGCTCGCTTCCACTTCCGCCTTTTTGAGGATCTCATCGACAACGCCGTATTCTTTGGCTTCTTCAGCGTTGAGGTAAAAGTCACGGTCGGTGTCCTTGGCGATCTGCTCGACCGGCTTGCCGATGTGGTGGGCGAGAATCTGGTTCAGCATTTCGCGGTCCTTGAGGATCTGCTGCGCCTGGATTTCGATGTCGGAGACCTGTCCACCGACGCCGCCCCAAGGCTGATGCATCATGATTTTCGCGTGCGGCAAGGCGAACCGTTTTCCTTTGGTTCCGCCGGCGAGGAGGATTGAGCCGCCGCTGGCCGCCAAACCGACGCAGTACGTCGCAACGGGGCAACTCAGGATTTGCATGGTGTCGTAAATCGCGAGCGTCGCCGTGACGCTTCCGCCGGGCGAATTGATGTAAAAATGAATATCCTTGCGTCGATTCTCACTCTGGAGGTACAAGAGTTTCATCACCAATTCGTTGGCGTTGTCGCTCCGGATTTCCCCTTGGAGGAAAATAATGCGGTTTTCGAGAAGCAGGTCGCCGAGCGTCATTTGACGCTGTCGTTGATAGTCACGGTAGTCGTTCCGGGAATCGCGAATCGGCGGAAAATACGAGTCGTGCATGGAATCCCTATTAAGGCGGTGATTATTGCGGACGGTTTGTGTCCGTCCATTGTCGCCAAAAAACGGAATTCGATCAAGGGCGCTTTATCGAAAATTCCGAAAACGGATATCATGACAGCTTCCGGCTGCCACACCCCTAATTCAGCCGAATCAGATCTCCTTGGACGACGACGTCGTGATCCGCTTCGATCTGGACGTCGCCGCTGAAGGCGTGGAGCGTGAGTTCCGCCGCCGAGATGGCCAACTTGCCGGGAAGGTGGATCGCGGCGTCTTTCTGGCAGATGCGGATCGTGGGACCGTGCATTCCCTTGCCGATTTCGACGAGTTTGCGCCCGTCGTGAGAAACGACTTGGATCGGCGAATTCCCTTGCAGGACGACGACGTTGTTCTCGCGGACCTCGAACGCCGGTTTCGGCGACTCGGAGCTGAAGCCGGGGCCGAGTGAACCGATGATGATCGGCTGCGGCCAGTGGAGCGGCTGCGTCAACAGAACCCGGTCGAACCGCTTGACCGGGACGCCGACCAACGATTCCAACCAAATTTCCCGAAGCGGGTCGCCATCTTCGCCGGGAAACGCGACCAAATAGAGCCCGACCCGCTCCGGATGGTCGTCGTCGAGACACTCGCCGATCCAAGGGGGGGATGATGTTAGATTCGGCGTTTTCATGGTTGAATCAAAAAATTTAGCCGGTACTCCGCGCTCTTCACGGTATTTCGGCAGTCGGTTCGCCGTTTCGATTCGTTGAATCTTTTTTCACGCGCCGACAGAACCGGCAGAACCGTTCCGAATCGCAGCCGGAAATTCGGGGCTTGATTCTCTTGCGGAGGTTGTGCTAAAATCATCGTTTGCCAAACACTTTTTTCGAACCTTTTGCGTCGATTCCTTTCATGAAACGTTTGTTTTTTTTCGTTGCGGTTTTGTTTTGCGTCGCCGAAGCGATGGCCGCCGAGAGTTATGACATCGCCGGCGGTTCCTATCGGGCGATGCGGGAACTCGACGCCCCCAGTCCGCGCACGCCGATCATCGTGACGCAGTTCATGCATCAGGGGCTGATCAACCTTTCCTCGAAAGGGGTCGATCCCCGTGTGGAAAACGCCGGAAAAACCGTGTTGGTAACCACCAAAGGGAAAAAGCCGGTTCCGTTCAAAATTCTGCAACTCGGTCCCGGCGATTTCTGCCGTTTGGCGATCCAGACGGACGAAAAGACCGCCTCGTTTACGATTTATTACGGCGTTCCGCAAGGGAAGCAGCCGAACAAGGGGGTTGAGGTTCCGCCGTGGACATCCGACGCCGGGCTGCTGTTGGAAACCCGTTGGGTCGAAAACGCGTTCAGCATGGACAACGTCGAGCAGCTCAAGAAAGCGTTCGACCGTGCCAAACCGGCCGGCGCCGATTACGTCAGGAACGTAATGCACGGGTTCAATCCGATGAGTTTCCGCCGCGAACCGTTTTTGAGTCGATACACGGGGAATCTTTACGTCACGACACCGGGAACTTACGCCATCATGACGTCGTCGCATCAAGGGAGTTTCGTGGTGATCGACGGAAAAGTCGCCGCCGAACAACCCGGTCGGCGCGGCCGCGCCTGGGATGCCCGACCGGAACTCGTTCGAAAAATTCAGCTCGCGGAAGGAAAGCATCCGTTCGAGTATTATCATGCTACCGGCGACAGTTCGGCGAACATGATGCTCGTTTGGGAGCATAATCCGGCCGAAAACATGCAAAAACCGGTCTTGGTTCCGCCGGAAGCGTTCAAGAGCGATCAGGTTTCGCGGGCTTCGGCAGGCGGATTGACTTTGGCCGACACGCCGGGCGCGCCGGACTTTGAATATCGGATTCAGGGGAATGTGCCGCTCCCGGACAACGAACAGCAGTTGATCGCCGTGCAGTTCGCCAACAAGACGTCGACCGGCATCGCCGCGCGGGGAAAGCCCCATTGGAATTTCGGCGACGGCCAGAGCAGTGACGACGCGAATCCGACGCACATTTATCTCAAGCCGGGAATTTATCCGGTGGAGCTCGTTGCGGAAAGCGGCGACCATCGGTTTTCCGTGGTGAACCGCATCGAAGTCGATTTGCCGCACACGCTCAATTCCGAGAAGGGAGAGAAGCTTCCGACAATCGACACCTATCTTCCGATCCTGGAGAAATACGATGCCTCAAAATTGGATCCGGACACCATGTTGCAACTCGTCGAGGTTTACCAGGCGAAGATCGATCGAATCCTGAACCCCCGGCCGGGCGAAATTCAGTCGGTCGGCGACGAGGAAAACGACGACAAGGACAAGAAAGACAAGAAAGAAAAAACGCCCGCTCCGAAACGCAAAGGGACCACGACCGCCGAAATGGAGCAAGTCGCGAAATACCGGCGACTCATCGCCGAAACGGTGCGGTCGGCCCTCGTCGAGAATCCGAATTTCAAAGGGGAGACGGCCGTCCATAAATTGGCGTTGATGGCGGGGAGCATTGCACGGGACTATCTTCTCGACACGAAACTCGCCGGACAGATTTATGTTGCGGCGGCCCAGAAACTGTCCGTCGACGACTTGAGCGGTGAATGCAGCGCCTTGGCCGCCGACGTCGCGCTTGACATGCAAAACAAAACGGCGGCGAAGTCGTTCCTCGACGCCGCCGCGAAGAAGGTCCCGAAATCGGGGATCGGAACACCGATGAGCACGTTCCATCGAGTCAAGGCGGAATTCCTCGCCGAAGAGGGCAAAGGGGAAGAAGCCCGCAACGAGATCGAAGCGTCGGCGAAAGCGACCGGTTCCGGGATGCACTTCGCCGAAAAAATCGCGCTGCAGGGTTCCGCGAGCCGCAGCGCTGAAAACTTCATTCGGGAAGCGGCGAAGTTCGCTCAGGAAAAGGGGAAGGAAAAAGAACGGGACAAGGAATTGGACCGCGCGATCGTCGAATTGCGGACTTGGCAGCGCGAATATCCGGCGTCGCTGTTCGACGGATATATCACGCTGCTGTTCGCCAAGTATTGGACCGCCCGGGAAAAGTATTCGCTGGCGGCCTCCCTGGCGGACCGACAGATCACGATCAATCCCGATTCGCCGTACATCGACGAGCTTTTGTTGGTCGCCGCCGATGCGCAGAGCAAGGGAGGCAACAAAGACGCCGCGAAATCGTACCTGAACTCGTTGATCAAGAACTACCCCGGCAGCCCCCTCGTCGAAGACGCTAAAAACCGCCTCAAGGAATAAACGTCCGTTGAGTCCGCGAACCGTCGGTTCCGGTGCTCCCGGGTTGCGCTATCGTTTGAAAAACTCCAACGTCTTTGGGAACTCCTCGTTGGCAGGCTCCAACGCAATCGCTTCGCGCAACACTTTCACGGCGTCGTCCTTGTTGCCGAGCCGGAAAAGCGCAACGCTCAGGTTGTACCGCAACCGGGCGTTGTTCGGGAGAAGCTCCGCTCCCCGTTTCAGGACGGGCTCCGCCTCCGCCAGGCGATCCTGTTGCGCTAAAAGGAGGCCGAGCGAATAATAGGTGTCGCCGAGGTTCGGGTCGATTTCGATGACCCGGCGGAATTCCCGTTCCGCTTTTTCCGGCTCGCCCCGTTGATCGAAGAGCATCGCAAGGTTGATCCGTGCCGGGACGAACTCCGGGTCGATTGCGATTGCCTGTTCGTAATCGGCGAGCGGGGCGTCCGTCAGGGCGCGGACGACTTTCAAATACATCGCCTCGACTTCTTGTAACGTTTTCGAGTCGGCTCCGGCCCGCTGGTAATCCTGTATCGAGGCGTTGTACCAGAGGACCGCTTCGTTGAGCTTCGATTGGACGAGATTCTGCCGCAACACGCCGAGGTTCAAATGAGCCGCCGGTTGGTCCTCGACTATTTTCTGTGCGGTAACATAATCGGCGAGCCCGGCTTCCAAAAGAGTCCGTTGTTTTTCGTTGAGCGATTTCGTCGGAATCGACGCCAGCAATCTTGCCGCTTCGGACCGAACGGAACGGAATGAATCGCTCAAGAGCGGTTCAAGTTTTGCGAGCCGCTCCTTTTCCGGAACCGTACGAAAACCGTCGATCGCCGCGAATCGGACCAAACCGTCGGGATGCTTGAGCATCGTCTCGCAAACCGCAACGGATTCCTTGGTTCCGTAACGGGAAAGGAGCGCGACCGCGCCGGCCCGGACGAACGGCCGGACGATTCGGTCGTCGGTTTCCCCGGCGACCTCCGCAAGTTTGGGGATTGCCGCAAGATCTCCACGGCGTCCCCCTTCGATGGCGTAACTGTAATGCTCGGGAATCGGTTTCGTGGAGCTGTATCCGACCGCCGCTTTCCGCTTCTCGCCGTACCAGGCGTCGCAACGCTCCTTGGCCCATTTCGCGGACTCCCCTTGGGAACGGTTTCTGTGGCAGATATTGCAGGCGTTCGGAACGCCCATCGCGATCGTCAAGTCGGGACTCGGTTTGCGGATGCTGTGATCGTGCCGCGGATGAACGACCATGTAGCGAACTTCGGGGAAGTGGCACTCGACGCATTTCGTGCCGGGTTTCGCGGCGTCCGGGTGAAAATGATGATTAACCGTATCGTAAAGTCCCGCCGAATGGCATTGCGTACATAAACGATTCCCTTCGAATTTCAGTTTCGCGGAATGGGCGTCGTGGCAGTCGGTGCAGCGGACTCCTTTCGAATACATTTTCGATTGGAGGAACGAACCGTGTTCGAAGTCCTCCTCCAGGAGCTGTCCGTCGGGGTAATAAATATTCGCATCGAGCATCTCCGGCGTGAAGTAATCGAGAAACGCGGCTTGCGGCGGCTTCGGTCCCGGTTTGACGTATCGCCGTCGCGCATGACACGCTCCACAAGAATCGATCGACTCCGCCGGTGTTGCTTGTGTCAACGAAAAGAAGTTCGATTTTTTCCCTGCAGGTTGCGGTGATTGGCATTTCGTACCGATTCCGTGGCACGCCAGGCAATCGACACCGAGATTGTCCCATTCCGTTTTGTACGAATTTTCGCGGAGATCGAAATTCTTCCGGAGATTCGTTGTATGGCAATCGGCGCACATCACGTTCCAGTTTTGGAGCGGTTTCGTCCAATGGAGCGGGTCGCTCGGCGTGATCTGTTCTTTCGGGTAGAGATGGAACCAGCGTTTTCGCACGGTATTCCAGGCGAACGGAAGGCATTGGAGCCGACCGGCGCCGTTGACGCCGTCGGGAAGAGCGACGATGTATTGTTGGAGCGGGGCGACGCCGATCACATATTGAACTTCGAGTTCCTTGCGGTTTCCTTCCGTAACGAGAACATCGACGAAATATTTCCCGTTGCGTTGAAAGAATTTGGCCGATTCGCCGAACGGTGTCGCGATACCGAGTTTCCGGACATTTTCGTCGAGTCGGTCCTGCGCCGCCGCAATGTCGCCGGGCCGCGTGAACCCGATTTCGTGTAAAAAATCGATTTCGGCGTCGAGTTCCGCTCGTTTTTCCCGGTCGAGCACTTTGCGAATCAGGGGGAGAACGGCTTTGTCGGCGTCCTTGAGTCCCATCGCAAGGTCGGCGACGTCGACCGAATCGAGCAACTTTTTCAAGTCCGGCTCGTTCAGTTTCGGGAGGTCGTCAAAGCCGATATGAATAAATGTTACGGGTTCATGTTCTTTGCCGAAGTCGGCGAGCACCGTTTTTTCATCGGCGTGCCGCATCGCCTTGTGGTGGTTCGAACCGTTCCAGAGTCGAACTTCTTTTTCGTGACAGTTTGCGCAAGTCCCGACGATGTCGTCCGTTGCGAACAACGGCGAAGCGATCAGTAAAAACAGGCACGAAATATATTTCGAATTCATGGTCGAGGACGCGGAGTACCGGCTAAATGGGAGAGGCCGCCTGGATGGTGAAATAGTTCGCCAGGAATTGAAATCCGACGAACATCAGCACGGCGATCGAGACGAACACGGGATTGCCCGTCGGGATCGCCGCCGCGAGAACGGCGACCATCGCCAAGGTGTAAATTCCGTAAATCCGTTGCAACCGCGGAGTTTCCGTCCGTAAAAAGCAGGTCAGCGGCAACACGGTCAGGAGCAAGCCGAGTCCGGTCAACTCGATCAGCTCGGAACCGCCGTGTCGGACGAGTCCGAGAATCCCGAGCGGGATAAACGTCACGACAACGAGCCCGGAGATTTTTTGTCGCGCATTCATGGCGAGGCGGCCCCATCGGTTGAACATGAGCAGGAAAAACGAGAGCGGATCGCTGAGCCAACTCATGAAGACGAAGGCGAGGTAGACGATGACGATCGGCAGGAGGAACGGCGTCCATTCGGGATGTTGCCGCATCAGGTTGCTCAAGATGCGATACCCGATCAAAAACCCGATGATGAGCCCCCATTGCATCGCCCCGGAGAGGCGGTTCATCCACGCGAAGAATCGGAACATCCCACGGTAGAAAAAGTGGTGCATCTGGAGAGCTTGCAGGAGTCCGGCGCGGGCATAGTCGCTGTTCGGATCGAGCCGCAACGCCTCACGGAACGCCTCGAACGCTTCTTTCGGACGATTCGAGTAAACGAACGAATATCCCCGGGCGACATGGGCGTCGGCGTTTTCCGGCGCGTTTTGCACGGCTTGTTTCGCGATGCGATGCGCTTCGTCGACATTGCCGAGCTGCGATTCGATTTGCGACAGAAACGTCAGGCTTTGGTGGTGATTCGGATCAATCGCCAGCGCTTCCCGAAACGCCTGGCGAGCTTCTTCACGGCGATTCCGTGCCAAAAATATTGCGCCCCGCAGTCCGTAATAATCGGCGTCGTATTGGTCTAATTCGATCGCCTTCATGATCGCCGTGTCGGCGGCATCATATTCCTTTCGCCGCAAACAAACGTACGATAAGGCGTAATGGGCAAAGCTGTTTTCCGGCTCGAGGGCGATCGCCCGGCTTGCCAAACGAAACGACTCTTCGGGGGAACCGCTTCCGCCGTCAAACAGGCAGAGCGCGAGCAATGCATAAGGCTGACCGGTATCCGGCTCTTCGCTGATTGCGGCCCGGAGTTCTTTTTCGGCATCGGCGTACCGCTGCGTCTGAAGCAGGAGAATCGCCCGTTGAACATGAGGTTGCTCGGTGGACATGATTTAATCGTTGCGTTTTTTCAGGAAGTCGAGAATCTCGTTGTAAGCGCCCGACTCGTTGGCGTACGTGGCGTAATTCCGAGCCGAGGCGAACCATTCCGCCGTCGAGGGTTTGGTCTGTTTGATCGCTTTCAGGAGTTCGCCGGTCGAGAGCGGAATCGGGCGCCCCGTCTTCATCGCTTCGGCGAGAAGCGATTCGACACAGGCGTCGACGGCGGCGGCGATGTCTGCGCCGGAGAACCCTTTGCTCGCGGCGGCTAATTTCGTACAGTCGACGGAATCGGTCGGTTTTCCCGTCAAATGAATCTTCCAAATCCCTTCCCGCGCTTTGGCGTCCGGCGGCGGTACGAAAATGATCCGATCGAACCGTCCCGGCCTGCGGAACGCCGTGTCGACGTGCCACGGAGCGTTCGTCGCCGCGAGAATCAGGATCCCCTCGTTGTCGCCGCTCGCACCGTCCAATTCGGACAGAAATTGATTGATGATGTGCCGCCCCGCGGATTGCCGCATGTCGCTCCGCTTCGCCGCGAGGGCGTCCACTTCGTCGAAAAAAAGCACACAGGGGGTGTTCCGTCGCGCTTCTTCGAAAATCCGGTGCAACTGCTTTTCGCTCTGGCCGATGTACATGTCGAGAATATCGTGCAGACCGATCGAGAGAAAATTCGAACGAATTTCCCCCGCCGTCCCCCGTGCCAGGAGCGTCTTGCCGCATCCGGGCGGACCGTACAGCATCACGCCGCCGCCGATCTTTTTTCCGTACGCCGCGAACATTTCCTTGTTTTGCAGCGGGTAAATGATTTTCATCCGGATCGATTCCTTGACCGCGTCCATCCCGCCGACATGGGCGAAATTGATTTTCGGTTTCTCGATTTCCGGCGCAGCGATTTCGTCACCGAAACCGCCGATCGGCTCCGGATCCCAAATCCGTTCGGAATTTCCGGTTTCATCCGTTCCCTTTTCCGGGACGAGATCCCGATGTGTCAATCCGAAAACCTGTGTCAGTTCGACGTCTTCAAGGAGCGGGTTATCCCGAACCGCCTGCCGATAAAATGTTTTCGCTTCGGCGGTCTTTCCGGATTTCAGCAACACTTCGGCATGGAGCCGGAGCTGTTCCGCGGTCGGATTGCTTTCGACGATTTTTTCCGTCAAGAGCAGCGCATAGGAATGCTTTCCTTGCGCATGGAACGCCTTCGCCAGACCATGTTGAAGCTCCGTGGAGCGGGGGTCGAGTTGCATCGCGGCACGGTATTCGATTTCCGCTTCCTCGTACTGTCGGGCGTCGAAGAGCTTCGACGCGATCATTTGCCGCAGCTTGATATTGTCGGGGGAAAGGTTCAACGCCTCACGAAGTCCGGTGATTTCGTCCATGGCAATGTCGGTGTGTCTGAATTCTCAACGGAGTTGTTGTTACGGCAAGGAGTCGTGAACGGCTTCCACGACATCGACGTAATCGTACAGCAGTAAAATCGTCCCTGATACGCCCAGGATGACGGCGGCGGCGAAAAACAACACCGCAACGGGATTGAACGGAACGGAAAGCGAACGACACGTCTTGCCGATTTCGTTCTGAAAACGATTCCAGCCGTCCTCCCGTTGCAGCGGACCCAACGGTCCGGTCGCGGAAAGAACGGCGTTGCGGAACAACGGGGTTGTTTCGACGAAAAATTGGACACGCAGGTTCGGCAGCGAAATACTGTTGCCGAGCGACTGGGCGGCCGGGTCGAGCGTCTTCGCCATTTCGAGAAGTTTCGTTTCCAAAAGCGCTTGAGGACAATTATACACGACAATCCGGCGGCGAAATTTCAGCACGACAAGAAAACAGGCGATGACGTAAAAAGCCGCCCAAAAGATCCACGCGGTTCCCCCCCAAAACGTCAAGACGTTCAACGGAATCAGCAGCTTGCCCGGCCCGTACAGAAACACGCCGACCAACCCCCAGGCGAGGAGCATCAGGTCGCTGATCCCGGAAACGACGGTCGGCGTTCCACGTCCGTTGAACCACGCCAACAGGAAGAAATAAAAGGCAAGCGGAAATAGGAATAACGAAAGCATGACAAAAAAACGACGGCGGTTCATTCGACCTCGGCAAACACTTTCATTTATACGGCGTTTTTGCGATCCATTCAAGGCGGGGACGCGCTTCGCGGCTCAAACGGCGGCGGAATTTCCGCTTGACAGCCGCTGTCGTCGGGCTGTAGAATGCCTCGCAATTGTCTCCGGTTCCCAAACACGGCGAATTACCATGAAACAGATACGCACCTTTCTTGTCGGAATCCTCGTTTTTCTTTTTCTGGCGGATGTTGCGACGGCGCAGTTGTTTCGGCGGCGCCCGCAACGGACCGCCCCGCCGATTTTACGCGGCGACGGACGGCTCCTCGAACGGGTCGGAAACGCCGTCAATCTCTTCACCGAAAGTGGAAAGGAACTCAAGCCGGTCGCCGTTTTTTCCGTGGCGAGCTTCGACGAGATCAAGAAAACGTCGCTGACCGTCGCCGAGAAAATCCGACTCAACCGAGGGAGCGACGAACAACCGATCTTTCTCGACAAAGTCCTGAAAGCGTTCGAAACCGTTGTCGCCCAAGGATTTGGAACGTCTCAACCGCTCGGCTGCATCCTGCAAACGGACGGTTTGATTTTCTATCCGATCCTCTTCACGCCGCTGAAACTCGACGGAGAAGTCGGCCAAACGATCCTCCCACGAATCGCGGAGCCGCTGAAAGACGGTCGGTACGCCCTGAAAAAAGAGGTTTTCGCCTGGCCGTTCGGACAGCTTTACGTTCAGCAGCACGGCGATTGGGTGTTCATCGCCATGGAACAGCAGCTCAGCAAACTTCCCGACGATCCGACGGCACTGCTCCAGGGGCTCGATAAAAACTGTCTGGCCGCCGCGCGGTTCGATCTGTTCAACATGCCGAAACTCCCGACGAAGGCGGCGCTGGCGGTCGGCGAAATGAACGGCGTCGCCCAAGCGAAAAGCACGCTCGAAAAAGCATGGGTTCGACTCGGTATCGGATACCTTCGTTCCCTCGCCGAACAAGCCGATTTTCTCGAATACACGCTTGCCTACGACGACGAAAACAACGATTTCGTCGTGACGCAACGGGAAACGGTCCGCCCGAAAACGGAACGGTACCGCCTGCTCCAAGCCCGTCGGGAAGCGGAAAGCGAATTTCACGGATTCTACCATCCGGATCGTGCGATTCTGGCGGCGCATCTCGTGATGCCGTTGACGAAATCGCAACGGGAACAACTCGAAATCATCCTCGACGAAACGGTCGGCGCCGTTCTCCTGACGGAAGAGGAACGGGACGCCCTCCAAGGGAAAAAAACCGCTCAAGCGACAGGAATATCGACTCCTCGCTTAGCGCCCCCGGAGCCGACGGAATCGACACCGCCGACTCCTCAAGTGCTCCCGGCTTTTGAAGGGAACGCCTCGGATCGACTTGCGGCACTGCTCGCTCAATCGCCGCCGGAATCGATGAATCCGCCCACGGAAGACGACCAGCCGGAACCCGCGAAACCTCTTCGGGAGTTTACGGCTCCGGCTCTTGAAACGGTCCCGACTCCTGCAGGAGACGCTTCGGTTCGGCTTGCGGAGCTGCTTGCCCCGTCCGCAACGGAGCGTCCACCGACGGAAGACGACCAGCCGGAACCGATTTCGCAGCCCGAGTTGGCGAATCCCCCGAAGGAACCATTGAACGACGCCCAAAAACTCCGTGTGATCGTTCGTAGTATCGCGAAATGCTATTATTACGCCCTGCTTGCCTCGGTTCGGAACGGATATCTCGACGGTGCGACGACGCTTTCACAAGAACACGGACTCATCGGCGTTTACAACATTATCGGCGGAACGACGTTTCGGAATTCGTTCGACGACCTTCTTGCCGGCCTCGCGGAGCATTATCCGGACGTTTTCGACGCCGCGGTTCGGAAAGATTACGCCGAGGCGGCCGGGTTCTCGTTGACGAGCATTTCGATCCGTCCGGACGATCTGTTCGCCAACGCACCGTGGATTCAAGCGATTCCGCCGAACGTTCGGCAACGGGAAACGACGATTCTGCTCGGCGTTCGGGAAGACGCAATCTGCTACGCCGTCGGACCGGCCGACCAAGTCGAAGATCGATTGCTCGACGCGGTTTTCGCCACCAACGAGAAAAAACAGATCAACGATCTTTTCTTCATCTTCTCCGTGGACGAACTCGGTCAGGCGATCGCCGATTCCGGCGACCCGAATCGACTGCCGTTGCTGAAATCCGTCCTGGCGGATGGCAACCCGGCGGCGAGAGCTTACGCGGTCTCCCATTTTACCGATACGACGAAAACGCTGACGCTCCGGATCAGCGGGTTGATGACGCCGTCCCTTTGGCGCCTGCGCGACGGGATTCGTTCGGCTCGAAATCCTTAACGGGAGCCCCGGTACTCCGGGACCGCAGGTCCCGGCTCTTTTTCGGGAGGTGCTCTTTTGGGGGAGAGGGGTTTGTTTTTTCGTCTTGACGGCATCGTGGGGAAATCGGTATACTCCCGGATGGACATGGATGGTCCGCTTCCGTGAGTTCCGTTTTCGGGACCACGATTTCACACGTTTGACGAGAGGATTACGATGAAGAAAGGATGCTTCTCTATTGTTTTGTTGTTGCTCATTTCCTGGGCCGTGGGAACTTCGGCGATCGCGCAGAAGTCCGAACCGCCGAAAGCGGAGCCGACCGTCGAAATGAAAGTCGCCGCGGATGTTGCCGGCGAAAAAATCATGGAACGGGATCTCGGCGAAGAGTGCCTCAAACTCCATGGAGCCGAGGAACTCAAGGATATCGTCAAGAAATTCCTGATTCAGCTCGAATGCAAGCGGCTCAACATTACGATCACGCAGCAGGAAGTCAACGAAGAAATCGAGCGCATGGCGAAGACGTTCAAGTTTTCGACCAAGGATTGGCTCGAACTTCTCGAAAAAGAACGCGGCGTGACTCCCGAGCAGTACATGTCGGACATCATCTGGCCGATCCTCGCGATCGGCAAGATCGGCGGTGCCCGAATGCAGGTTTCCGACGCTGAAATTCAGCGAGAATACGACAAGCGATTCGGTCCGGCGGTTCAGGTTCGGCAAATTTTGCTCTACAGCCGCGCCGACGCTGAAAAAGTGCTCGCCGAAGTTCAGGCGAACCCCGATTCGTTTGCGACGGTTGCCAAGCATAAATCGCAGGATCCCGCCAGCCAACCGTATGGGGGGTTGCTCCAACCGATCCGGCGACATTTGTTGCCTCCGAACGTCGATCAGACGGTTTTCGCGCTGAAGCCAGGTGAAATCTCGCCGGTCGTCGAGCTGTCGATCGGCCAGTTTTTGATTTTCCGTTGCGAACAGCATCTCGCCCCGCAAAACGTCGACATCGCCAAGGTTCGGGACCAGTTGGCGACGAAAGTCAAGGACGTTAAAACCCGTGAAATCGCCGAGGAAGTCTTCTCGACGCTCCAAAGTCAGGCGAAAATCGACATCGTGTTCGGCGATTCGGCCAAAATGTCGCAATATCCCGGCGTCGCCGCGATCGTCAACGGCCAAACGATCAGCTTGGAATATTTGCAGGGACGTTGTTTCAAGCAGTACGCCAAAACGGTGCTGAGCGAGATGATCAGCAAGAAGATCATCGACATTGCCTGCCGTAAAGCGGAGCCGCCGATCGTGCTGACCGACGCCGATATCGACAACGAAATCCGCGAGATGGCGATGCTCCACGTTCCGCTCCGTCAGGACGGTTCGCCGAATGTTGAACTTTGGTTGAAACTTGCGCTGCAGGACGGCAAGACGCCGTATCACGTTTATCGTAGCAATACGATCGCTCCGATGCTGGCCCTGAAACGTCTGACGCGGAACATCGCCCAAGTGACGGAAGAAGATCTGCAACGAAGTTTCGAAGCGAACTACGGTCCGAAAGTCCGCTGCCTTGCGATTGCGCTGGACGGCAAGGATCAACGCCGCGCTTTGGAAGTTTGGGAACTCGCCAACCGCAATCGGACCGCGGAAAACTTCGGCGATCTGGCGGAGAAATACTCGTCGGAAACCGAAACACGCGTCGGCCGTGGAACGATCCCGCCGATCGGCAAGCATTGCGGACAACCGCGACTTGAAGAAGAGGCGTTCAGCCTGAAGCCGGGCGAGATCTCGCAAATCATTCAGGTCGACGAAAGTCTCGTGATTCTTTTCTGTCTCGGCATCGAGCAGCCGACCATCACGGACATCAACGACGTGAAGCAGGAACTGGTCGCCGATATTTTCACGAAGAAACAGAAATTGGCGATTGCCAAATACTTCGAGAAATTGCAGGCGAACACCGCCGTCGACAATTACCTGACCGGTGAATCCCGCAACCCGGAAGTCGAAGAGGCCATGCAAAAAGAAGCGTCCCCGGCAGCGAAACCGGTGCGACGCTAGAAATGGGAAACAAACCGTTCGTCATTTCGAGTGAAACGAGAAATCTCACCCTTGCCAATGGAGCTTGAACTTCATACTCTATCGTGGGAGTGAGATTTCTCCCTTCGCTTCGCTACGGTCGAAATGACACCCTCCTAACTCCTAACTCCTAACTCCTAACTCCTATCTCCTAACTCCTCACCATAATGATTAAACTTGGAATTGTCGGAGCAGGTCGTCTCGGTTCTTTCCATGCGGACAAGGCGAAAGCGCATCCGGACGTCGAACTCGTCGCCGTGATGGATCCGATCGAAAGTTCACGCAATGCACTCGCCAAAAAACACAACGTCGTCGCTTGTGAAACACTCGACGAACTGTTTCCGCTGGTCGACGCGGTCGTGTTGGCGTCGCCGACGTCGACGCATTATGAAATGGGGATCCGCTGCCTGCGCCGCGGGCTGCACCTGTTGATGGAAAAGCCGATGTGCTCGTCGTGGAGCACCGCGGAATTGCTCGTCGACGCCGCCCAGAAATCGAAGGTCGTGTTTCAGGTCGGACACGTCGAAGAATACAACCCGGCTTGGCGTGCCGCGAAACCATTGCTCGATGACATCAAATCGGGTCGCCCCGCGCTGTTCGACGCTGTTCGAACCAGCGGATACACGTTCCGCAGCACCGACGTCGGAACGGTTTTCGACATGATGATCCACGATCTCGATCTCGTCTTGTCGGTCGTTCCGTCCCGTGTGCTGTCGGTCGACGCCGTCGGCTTCAACGTGATCGGCGGACCGTTCGAAGACACGGCGAGCGCCCGATTGCGTTTCGAAAACGGAACCGTCGCGAATTTCCATGCGTCCCGAGTCGCTTCGCAAGCGGTTCGTGCCATGAAAATCGCGACGAAGGACACCGCTGCGACGATCGATTTCGGAACGAGAACGACGACGTTGTTCACGCCGGACGTCGAAGTCCTCGACGGATCCTTCGCCCCGCCGAACATTTCGTTCGAAAAAGCGGCCGCGACCGCGCCGACGTTCATGAAAGAGCATTTTCGTACGGAAGAGTTTGCCAACGACGCCGTGGACGCTCTCTCGCTTGAATTGGACGACTTCGTTCGAGCGATTCGAACCGGCTCCAAGCCGGCGGTTTCCGGTGAACGGGCTTTGGCGTCCATTGCCGTCGCGGAAATGATTTGTTCGTCGATCAACAAGGGAATTCCGCTCTCGTTCGGACACTTCGCCTCGCGGAAAGTTGCGTGATGAGCAAACGACGACTGATGAGCCGGGACCTGCGGTTCGGAGAAGAGGGGTTGCCCCAACATTCCGAACCGCAGGTCCCGGCTCTTGTTCAATCACTTGGGGTTGTTCGACGATGTCTGCGGGAAAAGGTTTTCGGATATTTCTGATTCAGCGGTTCGTTTTTGCGACTTCCGTGTTAGAATGGGTAGACGGCACCGATTGAAACAATCGCAGTTGAGACGCCGTCCGTTGATGACGAAAATACTATTAAATCTTCTCAATCTTCGCGCATTTCGACCGTCGAACGTCATTCGGCGTGTTCGGATCACCTTGCCGGCAGAAAATCGGGAGCGTTCCCATGAAAAAATCGTTCGTGTTGCTCGCCTTTTTCGGGTTGTTCGTCGCTTGGACGGCAAACGATCTCTTGGCGCAAGATGAGGGAAACCGTGATGCTCGAAGACGCTCCCGCTCGGAAGATGGTGGTCGAGACCGAGGAAGCCGGTCCGGCGGCCCCCCCATGGGCGGCCCGTTCGGCGGTGGCGGTTTCGGCGGTCCTCCGGGCGGCCCGTTCGGCGGCGGATTCGGCGGTCCTCCAGGCGGCCCGTTCGGCGGCGGATTCGGTGGTCCTCCAGGCGGTCCGTTTGGTGGCGGACCGGGAGGCGGCAACGACGCGGCTCGCAACGAACGTCGTATCGGAATGCTCAAAGCGATGGATACGAACAACGACGGAAAACTGGAGCCGAGCGAGATTCCGGAATATCGACGCGGTTTCGTTTCCATGCTCGTCACCCAAATGGGGGGGGATCCGGCCAAAACGATCGTGATTGCCGATCTGGAACGGAAAGCCGCTGCAAACGCCGCAAGTTCGTCGGGGAGCGGTCGGCAAAGCTCAACGTCGACCTCCGGCGTCGGTGGTATTTCGTTGCCCAAGGATCCATTGGTTCCCTATTTCGGTGAAAAGGAACCGGCGCTTCCCGCCGTGGTCGCTTTTGGACAACGGGAGCCGCAACCGAAAAGTACAGGGACGACCGGTTCGAATTCCGGTGTTTCGCTCAGCCCGTCGGATCAGCTCATGCGGACGGCCCGGGAAATCATGAACCGATACGACAAGAACAAAAACGGAACACTCGACAAAGACAAAGGAGAATGGTCGCCATCCTTGCCGTTCAACCCGGCAACTGCCGACAAAAATCACGACGGACGGATTTCGATGAGCGAACTTCTCGCGGCTCTCGGCGGCAAATCGTCGGGAACGTCCGGGAGTGGTGTCATCGCGACGAAACCATCGAATGCTTACGATCGGCTCCCCGTCGGCGTTCCGGACTGGTTCTTCGAACGGGATAAAGACCAGGACGGTCAATTGACGATGCAGGAATACGCCAACGGCCAACCGTGGTCGAAAGCGATCGCTGACGAGTTTCTGTTTCTCGACACCAACAACGACGGATTCGCAACGGTTGTCGAGGTTTTCGCCGCGCTGAAAAAAGTCGACGACGAAAAACGTCTGAAAGAAGATCAAGCCAAGCGGGAACAGGAACGTCGGCAGGGAGCAGGCGCCGTTGCGGCAACCCCGACTCCACCCGCCTCGCCGGACGGAACGCCGTCGCCGAATCCGGAAACGCCTCCGGGTACGACTCCTCCACCCGGGCCCGGAACTCCTCCTGCCGCTTCTCCGTCGGTTCCCGGAGGCCCCGAAACCGCGTCTTCCGGACAACCATCGCCGCCGACGGAGTCCGGCCCCAACTGGAAGCCGCAGTCCGGCGCCGGCCAAGCCGTTCCCCAGAATGCTCCTTACTCCTCCGGGACAGATTCCCACGTCAAGCAATCGCGAGACCGTGGAGGAGACCGGAGAGATTACCGTCGTACGTCTCCCAATCGTGGGAGCGGACGGTAATTCGCCAAGATGGGCAAGGCGTTCACGCTTCGAAATCGTCGGTTTTTCTTCGGAGCCGCTCCAAAAGGGTGCATCGCAGGCAGGGTTTTTGCACGAGTCCGCCGCAGCAGCGACACCGTTCGTATTGGCCGCTTGGATGACAAAATTCCGGCGGCCTTCTTTTGGGGGGAACCCCCCTTCTTTTGATGTCCCGCACCGCTCGGCGGCTCACTCCGAACAATGCCGCGATTTTTCTTTGGGAGAGCGCCCCTTCAAGGAGGTGTCTTTCGATCCCGAGCACTTTTTTTCTTTCCAACATGGCAATTAATGGCTAAAATTTTGTATAAAATAAAGTTCGACATAAAATCGAAACAAACGCTAAAAAAATCGTATCCTTCCTCTGCGAGTCCAAAATTCACGAAAATTATTGTTTTTGACGACAAATTTTTGATTGACGTCCCCAAACAGACGATGATAAGAGATACACCAAAATTAGACAAAATCAAGGATTAAAAGAGATATTTTTCACAAAAGGAAAACAGAATGACCATCGAACAATACACACCGGAAAAGCTTGACCAGTTTACGCTGCGCCTCTTTGACGTCGCCGCAGATATTCGGGACCTTGCCAAAAGCGCAAGAGATGCCAATTTCAACGGAATCCCGATCCACGACAAAAAAGCACTGCTTTGGGTCGAGAGCCTCGAAATTTGGGTGAAGAAATCGCAGGCCAATTACGAAATCGCGTTAAAAGAGAGAAAATGAGCAAAATCAAGGAGATTTAACGAAACCCCTTACGAAAGAATCACGAAAAAGCCGATTTTTACCGCTGGACATTGTGCCTGAATGGGGTTAGGCTATCACTTTATGTTTTTCATGTGGATGTTTTTGTTGTTGAACTCGTAGTGAACATCAGCACCCGAGAGTTCAAGGGACGAAACACAGCGCAAGAGCCGGGGATGATGCGAATCGCACTCCTTGGACAAGCCACCTCAATGAAATCTTTCGATGAGCAAAACATTTTTTAGTAAATACGGCTTTTGGATTATCGTCCTGGTCGTGTTCTCTTTGCCGTTCGTTTGGATGGGAACCAAGCGGACCCTCCTGAGCAACGCGAACAATGTCGCCGACTGGCTCCCGTCGACGTTTGAGGAAACAAAGGAATACCAGTGGTTCCTCAAGTATTTCCCGTTCGAGAGTTTCGTCGTCGTCAGTTGGGACGGTTGCACGATGGACGACGGACGGCTCGAAATGTTCGCCGAAAAATTGGTCCCCGGACAGACGATCAACAACATGTCCGAGTGGATGTCCGGCTCCTCGCAGCTCCTTGCCGATCTCGACTTGGAGCCGACGCCGGAAAAAATCCCCGACGACGCCCGAAAACTCGCCAAACCGGAAACCGCCAAACCGGAAACATCGGCGGCGCCAAACCCAACCAAAACAAATACGGCAGCGAATGCCGCCTCGACGCAATCGACGCCGCTGTATTTCAAAAACGTGTTGACGGGCCCCCGACTTAAGCAGCTTCTCGAAGAGCGGTACGGAAGCGATCCGTCCAGTCCGACCTATTTGACCGAAGCGCAGATCATGCATCGGCTCGATGGCATCCTGATCGGTCCGTTGCGGACCGCGCCGGACGGTACGCCGCTCCCGCTCGGGAAATTCCGGACCGCCATGATCGTGACGCTCCACAAGCAGCCGAATGAGAAAGCGTTGCGGAAAGTACTCGCTAAAATCCGCGAAATCGGTCGGGAATGCGGTGTCGAACCGGAATTGGAAATCGATACGCGGCCGATTGTTTCGCAAGTTTTCGGCAACCTGTCGGCGATGGTGCACGACATGGTGCTCGGCGACAAGCCGGAAATCAAGGGTATCGTGATGGGAGGTCCGCCGGTCGACAACGTCGCGATCGGCGTCGAAGGGGAGCGGACTCTTTTCCGTCTTGCCGGTGTTTGCGCGTTGATCGGCCTGACGATCGCGATGTTCTGTTTTCGAAGCATTCGGTTGACGATGTTCGTTTTCTGGATTGCGATTTTGTCGGCGGGAATCGCGTTGGCGTGTGTCTCCTTGACCGGGTCGACCTGTGACGCGATTATGCTCAGCATGCCAGCGCTGATTTATGTTCTGGCGATGTCGGGGTCCGTTCACATCATTAATTATTATCACGACGAGGTACGTGTTCACGGAATTCCCCACGCCGCGGAAAACGCGATCCGAATCGGATGGTATCCCTGTTTTATGGCGGCGTTCACAACGGCCCTCGGACTCTGGTCGCTCTATTTTTCGCACCTGGTTCCGATCATGAAGTTCGGATTTTACGCCGCGCTGGGGGTCATGACGACGCTCTTGCTGCTGTTCTTTTATCTGCCGTCGCTCCTCCATTTTTATCCGTCGTGGAACATCGCCAAAACGTCGGCGGAAAAGGGGGTTCACTTCGATGAGGGTTCGCTTATTTTGCGGTTTTGGCGGTACACCGGAAAAAAGATCATCCTGAACAACAAGATCGTCGCCTGCGTTTGTTTTGGCGTCATGGCCTATTTCGCATTAGGCGTTTACGACATTAAAACGTCGGTCAAGATGATGCGGTTCTACTCCCCGAACGCCGAGATTATCGCCCACTATACCGCGTTGGAGGAATGTCTCGGGCCGCTCGTGCCGATGGAAGTCGTGATCAAGTTCGACAACGAACGCTGCAAGTTCAACACTTTGGAGCGGCTCCGTTTCGTCAACAAAGTCGGTGAGCAACTCCGCGAGAAATTGTCCGACGAGATCGGCGGTGTGATGTCCGCCGCGACCATGACGCCGGCGACCGATCCGAAAGGAAAACGAGGCAGCAACGCCCGATTGATGTTCGAATCCGCCCTGAACGGACGCCTCGAAAAAAATCGACCGATGCTGCGCGACTATATTCGCGTCGAAGGAAATCCCTCGTTGAAAGCGACCGATCCCCACTATATTCCCAATCTGAGGCAACTCGGTCTGACCGAAGATGATGCCGCGAAACTGCGAGATGTCGGTATCGAATCGCTCGAAGATATCCTCGCCGTCCGTGACGGTGAAGGGCGGCACCGCATCACCCCGGCGCAGATGGACGTTTACAAGGAAAAAGCGACGGCCTGGACGAAAACACATGGTACCGATCTCTGGCGTATCAGCATGCGGGTCTGGTCGCTCAAACGGGACATCGATTACGCCCTGTTCATCAACGACGTGAAAAACGTCGTCAATCCGATGATCGACGAATTGCTCCACCAGAAGTTCCCGAACGAAGCGTTCCCGGAACATGAGCTCGTCGTCGTCCCGCCGAAGCCGGGCAAGCTCGAAATAACCCTTGATTGGTTCGCCGCCAAGGGTGAAATGGCGAAAGACATGATTTGGTCGAAACCCCCGGTAAAAAAAGCGGATCCGTTGCCGGTCGACGCGGTCTACACCGGAATGGTTCCCGTCGTCTACAAAACGCAACACGAATTGATCGCCGGACTCGTCGACAGTTTGGCCAGCGCGTTCGTCATGATTGCGATTACGATGGCGTTCATTTTGAAGAGCCCGACCGCCGGATTCTTTGCGATGCTGCCGAACGTGTTCCCCGTTCTTATCGTCTTCGGATTCATGGGGCGGATGGGAATTCTCGTCGATGTCGGAACCATGATGACGGCAAGCGTCGCCATGGGAATCGCCGTCGACAACACGATCCATTACATGACATGGTTCCGTGCCGCGATCGACGAAGGGTTCAAACCGAAACAAGCGGCGCTCGAAGCGTACCAGCGCTGTGCGACCGCAATGTCGGAAACGACGCTCATTGGCGGTATCGGACTCTCGGCGTTTGCGTTCAGCACGTTCACGCCGACCCAGATGTTCGGCGTTATGATGCTCGCGATGCTTTCCGTTTCGTTGATCGGCGACTTGGTCTTCCTCCCGTCGATTTTGACCGGACCGGCTGGAGTGTTCTTCCTGCCGAAAAAAAAACCGGAGAGTGAACACGTTGCTGAAGAAGCGCCGATGACCGAAGTCGCCGACAGCGCGACGCCGAATCCCCTTGCCGATGACGGGTTGCTCAAAATCGGTGCAACGAAACAGGTCGGGTGAGCATGGCGTCAGCCCGCGCAGGCGGGGACTTGGAGAGAAATCGTTCTCATCCGTTGCGCAGCATCAAGTTGACGTTGTGCGACGGAATGGAAAAACAACCGTCTGGATCTCCGTCTGCGTGGTGATGATGACACCCATTCCGCTTTTACGAATGGTCAAGTGCGATCATTCGATCACCGAACTTCTTTTTCCAGTCGCAGGATACTGATTCGGATATCGACGTCGCGGACGATTTCCTCGATTTTCCGGAGCACTCCTTCGCCTGGAAACGGTGTCATCACAACGGCGGCGATCGGAACGTCGTCCGTTTCTTTCGGCGGCGAGGCGTTGTACCAAGCCCGAATGATTTTCTCCAGCGCAAACTCGAAGTCCGGTTTGTTCGTTTCGGCAACTTGTCTCGTTTCCCAACCGCCGGACACCGGGTCCGTCCATTGGACGTTGCAGAGAAGCGGCTTGGCTTCTTCGGGAGCGGATTCGGAGGGAACGAACGAAATCCGCAATTCCCGCCGGACGGACGTTTTGCCGAGCTCTTTCGTCGGTGACTTTCCAGCAACGGTCTGCGGTTTCACTCCCATCGAATCGCCGGTGCCGGGAAGCGTTTTTCCGCCGCCGCTGCCGAGTCCGAAGAAAAAAATCAGCAGCGCCAACAGCAAAATGATAAGTACCAGCACGAAAATCGTCTTGAGCGGCGACGATTGAAACAACAGCATCGGCCGACGCAACTCGTTCTTTTTCAGCTCTTCCTCGATGTTCCCCGTTCCGTCGCCGTGCGGGTCCTGATCCTGATTGCGTTTGAATTTGCTCATAGATGTAAATCGATATTGTAAAGCGGAACGATGTGGACCTCGAATGTTTTCTCGATGGTGTCGATACGGCGTCGCGTCCAGCGGCTGTCGAATCCGGCGCCGCTGATGAGCAGCACGATCGTTTTGCCCGGCGTGATTTCCGGAACGTCGCTCGGATGCGACGTCGTCGCCAGCGGAATCTCCTTCCGAGGTTTGCCGTTGGCGTCGAGCAGGAAACATTTGTCGAAATTCGGCCCCGGGGCGGTTTCGGCGTACACCAATGTCAGCCCGCGAATCAGTTGGTTCGCCAACACCCGTTGGTACACCATTTCGGGATCGGAATCGGACGCTTCCAGTTGGGCGGTCGTTTCCGCGAACCGTTCCTTCGCCTGCTGCTTGACTTGCGCAATCGCCATCACGAAGACGAGGACCCCCAACATCATCAGGATCACGTCCAGCAACGGCACGAAACGGCAGATGACGCTTTTGAAATTCATGGTGAAACGAAAAAATGTGGGTTGACGTTTCCAGTATAGCACACTGCCGAGTGAATTCGTAGAGCAGACTATACTTTCGTCAATCGATCAGGTATAATTGGGAACCAAAGGTCGATTTCCCGATTCGTTCACTTTCGCTCCACCGAAAGGACAACTTATGCAACAATCCCGTCGTCAATTCCTGAAAACCGGTGCCGTCGGCGCTGCCGCTCTGGCCTCGTTGAACTCGTTTCGCTCCGTCCATGCGGCGGAAAACAACGTCCTGAAAGTCGGTCTCGTCGGCTGCGGCGGCCGAGGTCGCGGAGCCGCCATGCAAGCGCTCAACGCCGATCCGAACACCCGGCTCGTCGCCGTCTGCGACGCGTTTCCGGACATTGCCCAAAATGCCGCCAACGCCTTTAAATCCAATGAAAAGGTCGGCAGCCGCGTCGATCTGACCCCGGAAACAATCTTCGACGGTCTTGAATCGTTTAAAAAGGTCATCGACCTTTGCGATGTCGCACTGCTCTGCGAAACGCCGCATTTCCGGCCGATGTCGCTCCGGTACGCCGTTGAAAAAGGGAAGCACGTCTTCTGCGAAAAGCCGGTCGCCGTCGACGCCCCCGGTATCCGAAGCGTGCTCGAATCCGCGAAGATCGCTCAAGAGAAAAAGTTGCAACTCGTTTCCGGGCTCTGCTGGCGGTACGATCTGAACGTCCAGGAAATGATGAAGCGGATTCTCGGCGGTGAAATCGGCGACGTTCAGCATGTTCGGGAAACGTACCTGACCGGCAAACTCTGGACCCGCGCTCGCAAGGAAAACGACACCGAAATGATGTTCCAGACCCGGAATTGGTACAACTTCACCTGGTTGTCCGGCGATTACAATGTCGAACAACACGTTCACAGCCTCGACAAGGGATTGTGGTGCTTCGGCGACAAGACGCCGGTTTCCGCGTACGGTCTCGGCGGTCGGATGCAGCGGACCGAACAGCCCGCTTACGGTGACATTTACGACTCGATGGGAGTTGTGTACGAATACGAAGACGGTCGGACGATCACCGCGTTCAGCCGCCAGCAGAACCAATGCTTCAATGACACCGACGATTACGTGTTCGGAACCAAAGGAAGTGCGAGGATTCTTAAGTGGATCATCAATGGTGAGAAGATCAAGACGGTTTCGAGCGACATGTACCAGTTGGAGCACAACGCCCTGTTCAACGCGATCCGCAGCGGCGGCGAAACGTACATCAACAACGGCGAATATATGGCGAACAGCACGATGCTCGGCATCCTCGGCCGGATGGTCTGTTACAACGGCAAGAAAATGTCATGGGACGAAGCGATCAACTCGACCGAAGCGCTCGTTCCGACGGGTTATACTTGGGATTCCAACCCGCCGACGCTTCCCGATGACCAGGGACGCTACAAAATCGAGGTTCCCGGCATGGGCAAGGTGTATCACCAAGTCGTTCGGTAATTTGACGCTCAATGCAAAACCTTTTTGTACCGTGGCCGAGAGGTCACGGTCCGCTCATTTATGAACAAGCGAATATTGTTGGCGTGCTTTCTCCTCGGTTCGGCGGTCGCCGTCGCACAGGAACCGGCTCCGCAACCTGCTGTTCCGCAGCCCGGCGCCATGCGTCCGGAAGCGGCGGCGCTGCATGGTATGAATCCGGCGATGTTGATGCGGATGCGGGATCGGTTGACGTTCGAATTGCAGCAAACGCAACGGACGCTCAGCTTTATCGATCCGAACGATACGCAGCTCCAGAAGACGCTCAGCGACCAACAGGCGGAACTGCTCAGCCAGTTGAAGGAAGTCAACTCGCAGCTCACGACTCAAGGGCTCACACCCCCTGACGAAGCCGGAATGCAACCGCCGGTTCGGCCCGGCGGCCTTCCGACGCCGCAGCCGCCGGTGTTTGGCGGTTCGCCGCAACCGGCCGCCGAGAATAACGGAATGCTGATCCAGCGTGCCGCGAAACCGGACGAAATGATTCCGCAACCGGGCATGCCGCGTAATCCGCTTCCGAACGGGATGATGGGCGGAATCGTTCCGACTCAACCCGGTCCGTATACGCCAATGCCGCCGAACCCGTTGCCGCAAGGGATGATGGGCGGAATCATTCCGCCGGGTGCGCCGGGAATGTACGGTAATCCGCCGCCGGCCGTACCGCAAACGCCGATGCAATCGCCGTCCGAATTCGATCAGGACCAGCTCCATGCGACTTCGCCGTGGGCGCCGAAACCGTCGAAAGAATTGACGGAGCTGAAACAAACCGTCGACTCCCTGCGAAAAGAGCTCGGCGAAATGCGCGACTCCGTCAAGGCGCTCGAAGCGCAAATCCAGTTGCTCAACCGCAATATTCTGATGTCGCAACCGGCGCAGAAATAAAATTCATGCCTGCCCCAAGCGTCAGCGCGGGGTGATGCCGCGACGGTAAAAGATCGATCACTCCGCCAAACGTGCTTGGACGTTATTGCGTTCGAAATCTTCCGCTTGAAACAGTGGAATCGATTTCATTCCGGCGAGCATGGCGATCACGTTTTCCGGGAACCGCTCCCGACGGTTGTTGTGCGTTTCGATCACGTCGTTGTAATAATTACGGGCCAGAGCGATCCGCTGTTCCGTTTCCGCGAGATTTTTGTGCAGTTTCAGGAACACGTCGTTCGATTTCAGTTCCGGATATTTTTCAGCCAGGGCGACCAGCCGTTTCGTGCACCCCTTGGTTCCGTGGATTTCGCCGTCGTCAACCGAATCGATCGGTGCTTGACCCCGAAGCAGCGCAACGGTTTCGTGGACATGCCGCTCATGTTGTTGCATCCCCTCGATGACACGGAGCAGTTGTGGGATCAGGTCGACACGGCGTTTCAATTCGACGTCGATGTTGGCGGTCGCCAACTTGACCCGGTTTTTCAAGCCGATGAGCGAATTGTAGACCGTCCAGAACCAACCGATTCCCCAGACCGCAAAGACGCCGCCCCCCATCGCCGCCGGGACGCCGACCGTCAATAACGGATCGGTTTCGTTGTTGACCAGCGCGATTCCGATGCCGATCGGAATGAAAACGGCAAAAATGCCGAGAGACCAGAATTTCCACAAACCGCATGACCGATGCGATTCTTCCGTCGAGGTCGAGATCATGAACATCGGAGCGTCGACGTGATGCGCAATCTCGGCGGCGACGCAATCGGTCCGCTCCCGTGATTGGCCGACGACATAAATCGGTTGGTGCAGCGCGATCGCCTGTTCGGAAAAGCACCGTCTTCCCGTCGAATGGGGGATGCCCAAGAGCGGTCCCTTGGCGAAATAAAGCGGATTCCACGGCATCACGGTTTCGTCGAAAATATTCGTTGCGTGAATTTCCGCCCTGGTCGGATCGATCCGAATGATGCCGAGTTCGTCCTGCAAATAAAACGGAGCCGTGTCCCCGCCGGATGCAACGGTCGTCCAACCGGTTTCCGTACGGGTTCGTGTTTGCGGTTTGCCGTCTTTGTCGTGGTAGGTTTCCGTAACGGTTCGGGACCATTGTTCCTGAACGGTCCAGGAATACCAAACGCAGCGCTGTTCCGCGAGATAACTCCGGTGCGGGTTCTCCGATTCCGCCGTTCCTCTGAGTTCGACCAGTCCGATGAAGACGCCGACGGTTTTCGAGGTCGGCAGGTCTTCCAATAATCGACGCCGTTTCAGTGCGGAGAGCGACCCCCCCAGTAAAAGTGCCAACAACACAACCACGGCGACGGCAATGAGAATCGGCATCGGTTCACGAACGATCGGTGTTTACGCCAATTTCATCAATCGGCGGAGCGTCCATTCGAGGAGCAGGAACGCACAGAGAATGATCAGCAGCGTTTGCATCGTTTTTTCTTCCGCGACATCGTCCAAGACGGCCCGTTGGGAGCGAACTTTGAGCAGTTCGGTCAGCTTCGGCAATTTCGTGGCGTCTTCCGCCGTGCTTTCCATCGCGGTGAAGAGTTGCAGACCGCCGAACAGACTCGACTCTTTCACCATGTCGAGCGCTTCAGGAGGAGAGTCGTAATAGAGTCCGCCGCTCCGTTCGGCAAGGTCGGTCAGGAGCGGCTCGTTGCGGCTCGGATTTTCCCGTTCGAGATCGCTCATCTGCACCTGGATCGTCTTGACGATCTGTTCGCCGCTGTCCGGGATCGAGAATTGCAGCGACCATGTTCCCTCTTCGGTCAGCGGAAGATGGGTTTGGTACGAACCGGGAACGTTCGGATCGAGCGTCAGGTTGACCGTTCGCAGTTTTCCGCCGGGGCCGATTACGTCGAGCGGCAAGGTCGGCAAGTCGAGCGGTTTGAGCTGCGCATCGTTCGCCGTAACACGAAGCTGCGCCGTGGAACCGAGCGAATAATGTTTTTTGTCCGTTGCCAACGATCCGCGATCGGAGTCCCGTTGCAATCGGCCTTGGGAAACGTATCGGAGCATTTTCGTCGTGACTTGTTCAAACGCTTTTTCGTCGATCCGGCGAAGCCGCCAAATCTCGCCGCTGCCGATGTAAAGAACGCGGCCCGCTCCGTAAAACTGCTCGACGACCAAGGCGCCGTTGCGGCCCATTGCTTCAGGAGAGCTCGACGTTGCCAGGAGCGTCGCCGTCGGCTTGACGTCTTTCACGGCGAAGAAACCGTAGAATCCGGGGAATTCGTTCCAAAAAGTCCGCGATTCGACCGGGTTGTCCGCGGTTCGAAGGAATTCGGCGTCTTCTCCGGCGCGGGTGAACTTGATCGGCCAAACTTGCGTGTCGCCGTGGTATCGATGATCGAACGACGAGGTTTTCGCGAAGAATTCGACCGGATACATTGCGCGAATTTTGTCCATCGCCGGGTCCGTGACCCAACCGCTGATCGTGTCCGCGAGGTTGACGGAACCGGCGAAAAGGATCAAACCGCCCCCTTGTCGGGAAACCCAATGCTCCAGCGTGTCGATCTGTTCCGCCGAAAGGTCGCGCCAATTCGGATCGAAGGCGACCACGGTGTCGTATTCCGACATTTCAGCCCGTGTCGAGGGGAATTTGTCGAGAATCTTGTCCGCGCTCTGCGAAATCCCCGGTTTCGCCCACGGAAGATAGACGTCGACGTTCATCGTCTTGTCGCGAAAAATCTGCGAGCAGAAAAATTGGTAATCCCGCGACGGCCCCCCGGCAAACAGGAGAACCCGATCTTTCCGGTCGACAATTTCGACTTCCGCTTCCTGTTGATTGTCGGCGACGTTGCGGTCTTCCTTTGGCGGGACGATCTTGACGGTCAACTTTTGCTTGCCGGACTCGGCGCTGCGGATTTCGAAGTCGACGTCCGCCGTCCCTCCCGGAGCGAGTTGGATATCTTTTTCGCCGACTTTCGTTTCGGCGGTTCCGTTCTCCGGTTTCATCCAAAGTTCGACCGGAATCTTCCACGTTGTCGTTTGCGCCGCTTCTTCGCCGCCGAGAAGTTGAATTTGCGTTTTCACCGTGAACGGATCGCCGGGAAACGCCCGGTCAGGGACGTCGAATCCGTTGATGCGAACATTGAGCGGCTGCCGTTTCAAGCCGACACCGATCGTGTAAACCGGAAGATGGAGCCGCTTTGATGACTCCAGCGCGGCGTCGAGCGGTTTGCCGGAATTGGAGGCTCCATCGGAAATCAGCACGATTCCGGCGAGCGGTTGCCCCCGTTCCCGTTGCAGGACGTCGGCAAGAGCATCGCCGAGCCGGGTTTCCTCCCCTTCCGCTTTGAGTGAGTCGAGTTCCTGTTTCTCCGCTTGTTCGGCGTTCGGCTTCGCTTCGTCGGTTTTCTTTTGCTCGTTTTTCGACGCCGCTTTGATCTTTTCGTCGACGAATCGTTCTTCGAAGAGAACCCGTTTGGTCGATTGGTCGAACGTGTAAACCGAAACGTCATGTTTCTCCCGCAACCGTTCGATCAAATCGCTCCGTTCCATCCAATCGACGATCCCCTCCAATCGGGTCGGCGTTGCGGTTTCTTCAGCAGCGTCGGTTGCTTTCTCGCTGGGGGGAAGCAGATCGCGGCTTCCCATACTGGCGCTGGTGTCGATCAACACGGCGACACGGCTGTTTCCGACCAGGTGTTCCCATTGCGGATGGAGATAATAAACGAAAAGAGCGCCGATCGCCCCGATCCGGAGCACCATCAAGAGGAACCGCTGCCAGACTTTCAATTCCGAGGCGTCGATCCGATACCGCCGGAGCGACCACCAAAGGAGGAGCGCAACGACGAGCAGCGGCCAAAACCAATCACGGTTTTCCTGAATACGGGCCAGTCGGAATAGCATTTCCGACGTGTCGGTGAGTTGAGCGAAAAAGAGTTGCATTCCGTACAGCCGGTGGATTGGAGTTAAGCCGTCATTTCGAACAGAGCGTAGCGGAGTGAGAAATCTCACCTTCACAAAATGGTTGAAATACACACTCAACCGATCAGGTGAGATTTCTCACTCCGGTCGAAATGACGGGAATCGCCCTCGCTCCAAACTTCATCATCTTCAGCTTATCATCTTTCTCTCGGGAACACAAGATTTCGGTTCGAATCCTCTTTTATTTTTCTTCCGAGGGCGTATAATTCGGGCATGGATTCATCGACGCCCCCCATTCAACGCCGTGATCTTTTGAAGTTGACCTGCCGTGGTGCGGCGGCGGCAGGGATCGTTGGTTTGGCGGCGTGGCTCGGCAGTAAGAAAGCGGCAACTGCCGACGCAACCGTTTGGCAGATTGATCCGGAACGTTGCATCGGTTGCGGTGGTTGTTCCTACCGTTGCGTGTTGACGGTTTCCGCCGTGAAATGTTTCCACAATTTCGCAATGTGTGGATACTGTGATCTTTGCACGGGATTTTTCGATCCGCAACCGATAGCCCGCAACGCCGGCGCCGAGAATCAGCTTTGTCCGACCGGCGCGATCCAACGAACACCGGTCGAAGATCCGTTTTACGAGTACATCATTGATCCGGATCTCTGCGTCGGCTGTGGAAAATGCGTCGACGGTTGCTTTTCGCTCGGAAACGGATCGCTTTTCTTGCAGATCGATCAAAATCTCTGCGCCCAGTGCAACCAATGCGCGATCGCGCTCCATTGCCCATCCAAAGCGATCCAAAAAGTCGCCGCTTCACAGCCGTATTGCTTGAAAAAAGGGTGAGACGGCGCGTTATCTCACGCTTGTTGCCAGGCGGGTGTATTTTTGGGCGGCGTCTCCTTTGCCGAGTTCCTTGTACATGTTCGAAAGGTTTGTGTACGGAATCGTCAACGCCGTGGGATCGAGAACCCCCTTTTGGACGCCGCGCTCGATTTGCTGCATTCCCTGTTCGGTCAGTCGAACCGCTTCTTCACGCTGTTCGGTCATCCAATAGGAAACCCCCATGCTGACGAGCGTTTCGCCGAGGCGGCCCAACTCTTCCGGATTGATTTTCATTTCCAAGAGCGCAAAGATCGGTTTGGCGTGGTCGAACCATTCGATCGCCGCCCGGTGGTTTTTGTTGCCGATGGCGTGAATCGCGCCCAACCGGAAATAAAGCCGGGCAAGAAGATAAAGGTCCGTATCGCTTTTGCGTCCTTTGATTCCGGATTCCATGTATCCGGCGGCGATTTCGCCGTACTTCAGCGCCGGGGTGTACTTCTTGCGGAGCTGGTGAATTTGCACGGCGTCGTACAGCGACAGCCCCGTTTCCCATTGGTATTTGCGTTTCAGGATCGGATCACGGGTCGATTGGATCAATTGTTCGCCGGTGTTGATCACATCGCGGATATACGGTTCGATATCCTTCGTTTCGGCAAGTCCGACTTGCGCGGCGAGCACGCAGACCGCCAATTTGAACGGATATTCCTTGGACAACCGTTTGGCGTCGATCATTTCGGGGTCGTTGGCGACTTCTTCCGCTTTGGAGACCCACTTGGCGATCGATTCCTCTTTTTTGTCCCAGCGTCCCCAGGCGACATCACGGGCGGCGCCGAGATGCGCTTCGAAAAGCACGTCCTTGGCGGTTTGCCGAATCGTTTGGTTCGGATGTTCGGCCAGTGCGGTCGCCAGACGAATCGCATCCGAATGGTATCCGATCGCCGTTTCGTAGTCCGGTTTCGACGAGGTGCGGTACAAATCGCCGAGCATCGAAAGAGCGGACGCTCGTTCGTGGGGAACCCGATCGCAGATGCCGAGCATTTCTTCGAGATATTCCTTCGCTTCCTCGGAGCGGTTCATGCGGGTCAGGATCTTGGCGAGCGTCAAATGGAACGCCGGTCGTTTTTCGTCGATCCGAATCGCCCGTTCTCCGTGAATCATGGCAGCGTCGATATTGCCTTCCATCAACTCGATTTGGGAGAGGAGCCAATACGCTTTGGCGTCTTTGGAGTTGACGCGGACCGCATCGTTCAGGTCCCGTTTCGCTTCGGTCGGCTGATCGTTCAGCGTCGCTTCGGCACGGAGCACGAACGGCTCGGAGGTGACCGATTCGATGCCGATCTGTTTGACCAACAAGCCGGGCTGCTTTTCCGACATTGGCGCGAAGAGGAAGAGAACCCCTTTTTCCGGAAAAACTTCGCCGATGATTTCGCCGGACTCGTTCGGAATCATCACCGGCCGTGCTTTCAGGAGTTCCGTTTTGAGCACTTCCCGCACCTGTTCTTCCGGGAACGGCTCGTCAAGTCGGACGACGATCGAGCTGACGACGTCGTCCTTGTAAAACACCTCGATATGGTTCAGGACTTCCGTCGAATACAAATGGACGACTTGACCGTCGACCGCCGTTGTTTTGACGGCGTTGCCCCAGAATTTGACAACGTCCCCCTGATGCGTTTCGCCGGGAACGACGCCAAGGAACGACGCCGTTCGGACCGGTGGATGATACGGATCGGAATTCGCGGAGGCGTTCAGTGCGGGATCGGCGACAGGTCGCGGTCCCCCTTCTTCCGCAGAAGCCGCAACGATCGGCTGCGACGGCTCCGCCTGACGAGTCGGAATTCGAGCCGGAAGCGTCGACGGAACCCCTGTTTGGGGCGGATGGAGTGCGTTGTTCGCCAACACGGTTCGACCGCCGCCGCCGATTTCGCCGCTGACCGTCTGAATCGTTGCGACCTGAGGAATGTTTTCCGGATCCGGCGTCTCGATATACCGTCGACTGGCTTTCGGCGTTTCGCCGACTTTTTTGATGCCGCTGACCGCGTATCCGACAGAGGTGTCTTCCGGATAAACGAGCGGCGACAACTTCGACGGTGAGTTCGGTAAAGTCAACGGCAGCGGCGTGGTCAGGACTTCTTCGTGTTGCGCCGACACGACGCCGACGAGAAAAACGCTGAAAATCACGATGCTGTGACGAAATAGGGCAAACATTTCTGGTTCTCCGACGACGGAAAAATTCCAATGGTGAAAAACAGTCACGCGGACTGTAATCATTTCCCCCTTCCGCGTCCAGAGCAATTTTGCCGGTTGTTTTGAACGTTGAGGGGACTCACTTTACCGTCCCTCTCCCCTCTGGAAGAGGGGAGGAAGCGGAGCGTCGTTCCCTTTTCGCAAACCCTCCTGATACATTGACGCACTCGGCATGGGCTTTGGTCTTACTGTTTGCCCCGTTTTTCTGTTTTGCCAAAACAAAAACGTCATTTGTGTCAAAATGAGAATCTGAACAAAATGATCTTTCCAAAAATGCCGATTATCCGTATTGTAGAGGTATTCCGATTTCACCGAGCTTCAACAGGATCAAAAATAATGGGTATTCATCCTCTGGCGAGTGTCAGTCCGAAAGCAAAGTTGGCCGCCGATGTCGAAATCGGTCCGTTCTGCGTCATCGAATCCGATGTCAGTATCGGCGCCGGTTGTCGCTTGGAAGGGCGGGTCTCCGTCAAAAGCGGAACCATTTTGGGGGAGAATAATTTACTGGCAGAGGGAAGTACCGTCGGCGGCCGGCCCCAGCACACGGCCGCCAACGCCCATTGCGGTCGTTTGGTGATCGGTAACGGTAACACGTTCCGCGAAAACGTCACGGTGCACCGGGCGATGAAGGAGTCGGAAGCGACGACGATCGGCAACAATAATTTCCTGATGGTCAACGCTCACGTTGCCCACGATTGCCGCATCGGCGACAACAGCGTGCTGGTCAACAACGTGATGCTCGGCGGACATGTCGAGATCGGCAGCCGTGTCATTCTCGGTGGTGCCGCAGGGGTCCACCAATTTTGCCGCGTCGGCTCCATGGCGATGGTCGGTGGTCAGGCGCACGTCATCCAAGACGTTCCGCCGTTTGTCACCGTGGACGGTTTGACAAGTCGAATCGTCGGCTTGAATTTGATCGGCCTGCGTCGAAACGGATGTTCCTCGGAGGAAATCAAGCAACTGAAATCGCTTTACCGAATTTTGTACCGTAGCGGTAAAACGTGGAAGGATATTCTGCAATCGCTCAACGCGGAATTCACCGATGGTCTTCCCGGCGAGTTTACCCGGTTTCTGCAATCGACGAAACGTGGAATCGTCAGCGAACGCCGCAGTGGTTCCGGTCGGCCGGCCCTCCAGGTGCTCGATGCGGAAGACGTCGACAACGAAGACCGCGACGAAGAGATTCGTCCCTTTCGAATCAGCGCCGGCTGATCCGCCTTGACAAAACTGAAACATTTTTCCGAGACAGGTGTTTTTTTAGTCATTGATCGGGTATAATTGCCGAAAATTATTCTTTCGCCTTATCCCTGATTGGTGACGATGGAATCCCTTTCCCCCTATTCGGAGCTGCTCGAAACGCCCGAATTGAAAAAACGCCGTGCGCAACTCGTTCAGCGACATAACCAGGCGCTGATCGAATTGAGCCAAAACCCGGCGATGGTCAGCAATGATTTCACGGACGCCGCCCGTGTGATCACGAAGGTTTGTGCGACGACTCTGCAAGCGACCCGCGCCGGAATCTGGCTTCTCGATCAGGGAAATCTCGTCAGCGCGGCCATGTACACGTTGGCGACGGATTCGTTCTCCACCGATCCGCCGTTTCCCGCCGACACCTATCCGATCTATTACGAAATGCTCCACACGGAGCGGAACATCGTGATCGTGGATACGGAAACCGATACGGTGCTCCCCGGCATGGCGGAATCCTACAGCAACAGCGGCATTCGGGCGCTGCTGGACTCGCCGATTCGACTATTCGGCGAACTATTCGGCGTCGTCTGCGTCGAATACGCCGGGGCTCCACGTGATTGGACGCTCGAAGATCAGGTTTTCGGCGCATCGATCGCCGACTTCACCGCGATTGCCGTCGAGGCGGGACGCCGTCGTGAGAGCCAACGCCGGATGCAAACGCTCATCACGAATCTACCCGGAATGGCATTTCGTTGTCGCAACAACGCCCCCGACTATACCATGGAGTACGTCAGCGAGGGGATTACGGCCATTACCGGGTACGAACCCGAAGATTTGATCAACAACAAGAACATCACGTTTTTCGATTTGGTTCACCCCGACGACCGCGCAGCGCTCTTGGAGGACAACGCGGAAACCCTTCACGTCGGTCAGCCGTTGGAGTCATCGTATCGGTTCGTTCACAAAGACGGGAGCGTCCGTTGGGTTTGGGAACGCAGCCGTGTGGTCGAAATCGATCCGAACAATCCGAACTTCAGCATTTCCGAAGGATTCGTGACGGACATCACGGAAAAGCGGCGTCTGGAGGAAGCGGAAGCCGCCAGTCGGGCCAAAGGGGAATTTCTTGCCAACATGAGCCACGAAATCCGCACGCCGATGAACGGCGTCATCGGATTGACCGATCTTTTGGCCAAAACGCAACTCGGCGACCTGCAATCGCAGTATGTCGACATGATTCGACACAGCGCCCAATCGCTGTTGTCGATTATCAACGACATTCTCGACTTTTCCAAGATCGAGGCGGGAAAATTGGACCTCGACCCGCAGGAGTTCGATCTGACTCCCGTTGTCGAAGATGTATGCGACGCCATGGCACTCCAAATTCATCAAAAAGGGGTCAAGTTATCGTCGATCATCGACCATACCCTCGACTCGCATCTCGTCGGCGACAGCGGACGCTTGCGGCAGGTGCTTCTCAATCTGCTGAGCAATGCGTGCAAATTCACCAACGAAGGGGAGATTCAAGTTCGAGCCAAACTCGTCGGCACCGACAGTCGAACCTGTTCATTGCGTTTCGAAATTCAGGACACCGGTATCGGAATCACTCCCGACCAGCAAAAAATGCTGTTCGAGCCGTTCACGCAAGCCGATACGTCGGTGACACGGCGTTACGGCGGCACCGGATTGGGGCTCACGATCTGCAAAAAGCTCGTCGAATTGATGGGGGGGAATATCGGCGTCCATTGCGATCCCGGGCACGGCTCCACATTCTGGTTCACGGTGCACATGGAGCGGGGACAACGAAAAAGCGAGACCTTCGAACTTGGAAAGCCGCTCCATGGAAAAAAACTTCTTGTATTGGACATTCATCCGACCGTTCGGCAAGTGCTTGGCAAATACATTTCCCAATGGGGCGGAAAGCTGGATGAAGCGGCCACGCCGCAAGATTTCGTTCGGATGATCCGCGAGCAGACCGAAAAGAAGCAGCCGTTCGACTTGATTTTCTTCGACTCCGACTACCCCGAATTCTCGTTGGAGCAATTGAAAGGAGAAGTTGCATCGATCCCGATGTTCGACTCGTCGAAAATTGTCGTGCTGTTCTCCATCGGTTCCCCCGTCGATCAAAAAAGCATGAACGCGTTGAAAATCGTCGGGCATCTTACCAAGCCGATCCGTTACGAATCGTTACGCAAGATCGTCGCCCTTGCGGACGACACCGCGAGGCCGTCCCACGACAAACTTCGGGCAAGAGACGTCAACGACGAGGAACGCGTGGAGATTCCGCCGCTCGCCATTCTTCTCGTCGAAGACGTGAAAATCAACATCATCGTTGCGACGACGATGTTCCGTGCGCAAGGACATACCGTCGATGTTGCCGAGAACGGATTTCAAGCGCTCGACGCGCTGCGCAACAAACGGTTCGATCTCGTGTTCATGGATTGTCAAATGCCGGAAATGGACGGATACCAGTGCACGAAAATGCTCCGTCAGCCGGAAAACGGCGTGCTCGATCCGTTGATTCCGGTCATCGCCATGACCGCTCACGCCATGACGGGAGACCGCGAAAAGTGTCTCGCCGCCGGAATGGACGATTACATCACCAAGCCGATCAATTCCGAGCAGCTCCGCAACATGGTCGTCCGATGGGCGAAACACGCCAAAGACTGAGTCCGATAGGACGTTTTCGTGTTCATGTTGAAACGGTTTTCGAACCGGGTTGATTTTTCTTCGGCGGCGCCTATAATGCGATGTTCCCATGAATGATATTCGTGTGACCGTCGCCGCCGACCGGGAAAAATCCGTGATCCGGCGAGAAATACAAGGAGACCGACCATGAAAAAAGCGACTGCCAAAACCCCACCTGTCGAAAAGAAACTTTCCGCCGACGATTTAAACGGGTATCAAAAGACGCTCCAGTTGTTGCGTGCCCGATTGCGCGGCGATGTGACCACCATGGCGGACAACGCCCTGAACAAAAACCGAATGGAAGCGTCCGGCGACCTGTCGACGATGCCGATTCACATGGCCGATGTCGGAACCGACAATTTCGAACAGGAGCAAACCCTGTCGTTCATGCAATCCGAACACGGAATCCTTAACATGGTCGACGACGCTCTCGAACGGATCAAAGACGGAACCTATGGCGTTTGCGAGGGTTGCGAATGTCGAATCCCGAAAGCCCGACTCAACGCGATTCCGTACGCCGCCAAGTGTGTCCAGTGTGCCGCGATGGACGAGCAACAATAATCGATCGGTATCATCGATGGAATCGCAACGTTTTCGACCGATTCATGCGGCAGGCGTTTTCCTGGGGATCGCGCTGCTTGGCACGGCGCTCGACCTCGGGACGAAGCAGCTCGCTTTCGACAATCTCGGGATGCCGGGAGAGTATCTCTATCGGGAGAACCCGGATTTGTTCGCCAAGTATTGGGTTTGGGAAGACGTATTCGGATTCCAAACGAGCCTCAATCAGGGGGCGCTCTTCGGCATGGGAGCCGGAACCGTCGTTTGGCTTTCGCTCCTGGCGTGCGTCGCTCTCCTCGGGATCGTGGGATGGATGCTCCATTCCGCATGGAAGAGCCCGCTGATGTCGGTCGTTCTTGGGATGATTTCCGCCGGAATTCTCGGCAATCTTTACGACCGGCTCGGCTTGCACGGACTCCATTGGAACTACGCCGATCCGTTGCATCAGGTCGGCGAACCGGTTTACGCCGTCCGCGACTGGATTCTCGTGATGATCGGCTCGTATCACTGGCCGAACTTCAATATCGCCGACGCCATGCTCGTTTGTGGAACGATAACATTGGTGCTCCACGCTTTCTTCGAAAAAGACGAAACGAAGTCGCAACCCCACACTCCCATTTAGCCGGTACTCCGCGTCCCCGCATTGCCGACAGACGCGGAGTACCGGCCCAATAATCAGGTCGTGTAATCCGAGTTGAGGCGGACATACTCGACCGTCAAGTCGGTCGTCCAAAATCGGATACTTGCGTCCCCTTCGCCGAAGCTCAACTGAAAATGGGTGGCGCGGTTGTTCCGGATGGAGTCGGCGACCTCCTGTTTGTTGAACGGAAGCGGCGAACCGTTGTTGAACAGTTCGAAACCGTTCAATCTCAACGAAACGTTCTTCGGATCGTACGGAACGCCGGCGGTTCCCGAGGCGGAAACGATGCGGCCCCAGTTCGGATCGGCGCCGAAAATCGCGGTCTTGACCAACGGGTCTTCGGCGACTTTTCGTGCGATTTTCTTCGCCGCGTCCCGGTCGACGCATCCTTCGACGTCGATCGTGATGACGTGTGAAACTCCTTCGCCGTCCGCCGGAATTTTGCACGCCAATTCGATGCAAAGCTCTTTGAGCGCTTCACCGAACCGCTTCAGATCGTCCCCGGCGAGCGGTGTCGAAACCGTTGCTCCGTTGGCGAGGAGCAGCAGCGTGTCCGACGTGCTGGTGTGTCCCTCGACGCTGATGCAGTTGAACGATTCTTCCGCGGCATCACGCAGCAGCGTTTGAGCGGTTTGCGGATCAAGCTTCACGTCGGTGACGACCAGCGCGAGCATGGTCGCGAGTTTCGGGGCGATCATCGCGGCTCCCTTGCAGAACCCGGCGAGCACGACGGTTTCGCCGCCGGCCAACGTCAGTTTCCGCGACACATATTTTTCGACGGTGTCCGTCGTCATGATTCCGCGAGCGGCGTTGAGAAAACCGGCTTCCGTCGGAACGAGCCGTTTCGCGGCGGCGGCGATACCGCTCCGGATTTTGTCCATCGGGAGCATCGTGCCGATCACGCCGGTCGACATGACGAGCCCCTTGTCGGGAGCACCGCCGACCGCTTGGGAAGCGAGGGCGGCCATCTCTTCGGCGTCGCGAACCCCCTGGTCTCCGGTGCAGGCGTTCGCGCAACGGGAATTAACGACCACGGCTCGAAACCCTTCGTCGGGAACGCGGCTGCGGTCGACTTGAACCGGGGCGCCACAAACGAGGTTCGGCGTGAAAACTCCCGCCGCCGTCGCCGGAAGGTCCGACGTGACCAGCGAAAGATCGAATTGGTACGGGTCCGACTTCAGACCGCAATGAACCGCCGCGAAATGAAACCCTTTCGGAAGATGAATCTGCATGATGATAATTCCGTGAGGAAGGTGAGAATGTTGAAGCGGACATTATATCATCGCCATAAAAAATCGCAACGGCGATACCATAGCGCTCAGGAGACCTGCAACGTTTAAAACCGCTCGTCATTTCGAGCGGAGCGAGAAATCTCACCAAACCGGTTGAGCTTGAATTTTCAGCCTTTTTCGTGAGGGTGAGATTTCTCCCTCTGTTTTATCTGTTTTCACGTTGCAATCGTCCTGCCATGATATGCGAACTTTTCATTTTTTCGCGAAAAACGAACTTCAAGATCCGTTTCCTCGTTTACTTAAACCCGCCAGATATGTCAAACCCGGTTGAATGGAAAAGGAAGCCGTCGAAGCTATTGTTGCCAGATTGTTACGTCCTGTCGTTTTTCCCCAAACTAACGCAAAAGAATAAGCGAACTGTTTCGGCGTTTCCGGCGTTCTTGAAAGAATGACGTTTCGGCATCGCCATGGCACGGACGGTAAAAGTCGCTTTGATGCCGGCGACCGATCAGGAGACTGATCGTCGTGAACGTTCACGAGTGGAATCCGGTTCTTGTCGTTTCGACGCCGGGCTCCGCACCGTCCGTGAAAATCGAAAGGAAGAGATAATGAAACGGAAAATGATCGTTGCGTTGTTCGTGATGTCCGCTTGGGTCGTTTCGGCTTCGATGAATGAAGCGAACGCCCAACTCACCTCCGAAGAACAGCAAGTCGTTGCGTTGGTCAATCAGGCGCGAGCCCAACGGGGACTGCCGCAACTGGCGGTCAGCGGCGGGTTGACCCATTCCAGCCGAAACTGGTCGGCGACGATGAACAGTCAGCATCGCATGCACCATTCCGGAATGGGAGGACGATCGGAAAACGTCGCCATGGGATACAACGACGGCGCCGCCGTTTTTCGGGCGTGGATGAATTCGCCGGGACATTATGCGAACATGATGTCACGCAATTGTTCGACGATCGGCGTCGGACAGAGCGGTAACTGTTGGACACTCCAAACGTCCGGCGGCGGTGTCGCTCCCGCCGTTCATCGGACCACAACGGCCTCGCCCGTTCAACAGGTGATCTATTATTATCCGAACCAGAGATAGTCGATGAAAAAACCGGGACCGCAGGTCCCGGCTCGTTTTCCGTGCCGATGTCACTTCGGGATCGCCAGCAGGAGCGTTCGGACCGCTTCGGTCATCGCGGCGGGATAATTTTCCACGTCGAGAACGTGAAAAACGAAGCGTCCGGTCGGTTCCTTGCTCAACGCCCATTTCATCCGTCCGTCGTCGGCGCATTCGGTGCTGACGTGCTCCATGCGGAACAGAGCGTCGTCGCCGGCTTCGGCGGCGGGAACGATTTTTCCCGATTTCGTGACGGTTAATCCGGCGAGGATGAACAAACTGGCGACGGACCACATACCACGCCGACCGTCGAGAATTTTGTTCCATTCGGCTTCCGGTGGCGGCGTCAACGTCGTTCGGAGCCAGAGCGGGCTCTGCGCCCGGGAGAACATGTACCAAAAATAGCCGAGCAGCGGCGTCGATTCGACCCCTTCGAAAACTTTCCGGTGCGGCATCCAATAGAACGTCCCCCATTCGCCGGATTTTCGTTCCTCGGTCATGTGCCAGCAGGGGAACCAATAGAGCGGACATGGCAGATCGAACATCGCGGCGTAAGCGGCGGGGTTGATCTTGACGTTGTGTTCGAGCATTTCCGGTTTCGCCTGGTGGGTTCCGCCGGAATTGAGGTAGACGCCGGAGCATTTTGTACGGAAAAGCTCCGGTTCGCGGCGTGCGGCGACGGCGACATCCGTTGCGGAACCGACGACGGTAATCGCAACGGGTCTGTCGCTGTTTTTCAGCGTCTCAATGATCCAACGGATACCGGTCGACTCCCGCGGCGAAAGGTCGGGGAGCGTGTCGTTTCTTTTCGAAACGAATTTCGAGGAGCCGACGACGTTCGGGACCGTCATGCCGCAGATCCGGTTCAACTGCGCGACGGCCATGACATCGGGATCGCCGACACGGTTCGGCGGCGGGTAGTCCAACCCGATTCCCCGGAGATCGATCCGTCCTTGATGGCCGAGCGAAAAGGCGCACGCCAAATCGAAATGGTCGTCCGGATCGCCGTGCGGATGGAACAGGTCCGTACAGTGTAACACGGGTGGGGCCTGCGCCTCTTTTTTCGTTTCCGTGGCGCTGAGAAGAGAACCGGCAAACGGAATTGCCGCGCCGGCGCCGAAAAAAGCTCGTCGGGAAAGTGAGTTGTCCATCGCTTTAATGTGGTGGCAAAAAAATGAACGGAGCCGGAAGGGAGTGCCCCCGGTGTGTCGGGTCCAAGTCAGTTTAGAAAACGGCGAGACGAAAGTCAAGCGAACCGTCGAAAACGCCGTCTCGCGGACCGATTCGGCCCCTTGACAGAAAAAGCGCTTCACGGACAATAGGAACAGAGTATTTTCGCCCTATTGCGTTCGAAACTTGTGGAATCGGACGGTTTTTCATTCTCAGGAGATTTTATCGTGTACCAATCCATCGCCGTCGTCGGCGCGACCGGAGCCGTCGGAACCCTCATCCTGCAAATGCTCGAAGCGAGGAAGTTTCCTTACCAAACGATCAAGTTTCTCGCCTCGGCCCGCAGCGCCGGGAAGAAGTTGACGTTTAACGGCAAGGAACACGTCATCGAAGAACTCAAGCCGGAATCGTTCGACGGCGTCCAGCTCGCGATTGCCAGCACACCGGACGAAAACGCGGCCGAATTCATTCCCGAAGCGGTCAAACGCGGCTGCGTCGTGATCGACGAAAGCGGATATTGGCGCATGGACCCGACCGTCCCGCTTGTGATTCCGGAAGTCAACGCCGATGCGATCAAGAACCATCAAGGGATCATTTCGAGCCCGAACTGCTCGACGACGCAACTCGTCGTCGCCGTGAAACCGCTCCACGATTTCGGCAAGGTCAAGCGGATCGTCGTAAGCACCTACCAAGCGGTCAGCGGCGCCGGACTTGTCGGAACCCGTGATCTGTACGGCGGTTCGAAAGCCGTTCTCGAAGGAAAAGATTACGCTTACGAATGTTTCCCACATCCGATCGCGTTCAATTGCATTCCGCAGATCGGCGGCGTCAAGGAACAGGGATATACCTCGGAAGAGTTGAAGCTCCTGTACGAAACCCGCAAGATTCTCGGCGACGACACGATCAAGGTTTGCCCGACCGCTGTACGTGTTCCGGTCGCCAACGGACACAGCGAGAGCGTCCTTGTCGAAACGGAAAAGAAGATCACCGTCGACAAAGCGCGTGAACTCTTCTCGAAGATGCCCGGCGTGATCGTGGTGGACGACATCAAGAACAAGCAATACCCGATGCCGAAGGACGCCACCGGCCGTGACGAAGTGTTCGTCGGTCGGATCCGCGAAGATTTATCGTGCGAAAACGGCTTGGCGTTCTGGTGCGTCAGCGACAACCTCCGTAAAGGGGCCGCGACAAACGCCGTCCAAATCGCGGAGTGTTTGCAGAAAATGAATTAGTGCGTCAGGATCATAATGTGTCATTTCGAGTGAAACGAGAAATCTCATTCTCGCCAGTAGGGCTTGAGCTTCATGCCCTTTCGTGATGGTGAGATTTCTCCCTTCGCTGCGCTACGGTCGAAATGACGGCGTGTTTTTTTGTACTTCTTAGCGCGGAGTACCGGCTAAATGAAGGGGGATCGATGCAAAAGCAGCTTATCCGAGTCGGGCACAGTCCGGATTCCGACGACGCGTTCATGTTTCACGCCCTTGCCAACGGCAAGATCGACACCGGACCGTACGAATTCACGCACGAACTGGTCGACATCGAAACGTTGAACCGGCGGGCGTTTCACGGCGAGCTCGAACTGACCGCCGTGAGCGTGCATGCTTACGCTTACCTGAACGACGTGTACGCTCTCTGCAATTGCGGCGCGAGCATGGGGGACCAATACGGCCCGATGCTCGTCGAAGACGCCGACAAACCGGTTGTTACGAAAAGTCCGTATCGGATCGCGATTCCCGGAATGCTGACCACGGCGTTTCTCGGCTTGAAGCTCTATCTCGCCAAGGAAAAGCGAACCGACGTCGAGTTCGTCGCGGTTCCGTTCGACAAGGTCACGGAAGTGGTCAAGTCGGGAGAGTTCGACGCCGGACTGATCATCCACGAAGGGCAGTTGACGTACAAAAAAGACGGGCTGCGGCTTGTCGTCGATCTCGGCGTTTGGTGGAAAGAGCAGACCGGTTTGCCGCTGCCGCTCGGTGCCAATGCGATCCGACGTGATCTTCCGCCTCAAACGATTTCCGACGTGGTTCGACTGCTCCATGCGAGCATCAAATACGGCCTCGATCACCGTCAGGAAGCACTCGACTACGCCCTGAAATACGGTCGCGGTCTTCAACGGAGCGACGCCGACACGTTCGTCGGCATGTACGTCAACGAATGGACGCTCGATTTCGGCGACATCGGTCGCAAGGCGGTCCGCGAGCTCTTGGAACAGGCGTACACCCACGGTGTCGTCCCGAAACGAGTTGTTCCGGAGTTCATCTAAAACCGTAAAACAAATCGTCATTTCGAACGAAACGCAGCGGAGTGAGAAATCTCACCTTTGCGAAGAGGTAGAAATTCAAACCTTTTCGATGTAGTGAGATTTCTCCCTTTCGTCGAAATGACGGGATTGTTTTTACTGACACTTAATCAGCGGGATTCGCAGATTTCCCGCATCGCGGTGTACGGCCCGAGCTTTTTCGTCTTCTCGACGATTTCCGTAACGAACTTCTGGAACTTCGCCCCCTCGGCGGCGCTGATCCACGAAAAGTTGATCCGCTCCAAATCGATGCCGAGCGTGTCCAAGAGCTCCCGGAAGAGAATCCAACGCCGCCGCGCATGGAAGTTGCCGCTGGTGTAATGACAGTCGCCGGGATGGCAACCACTGACGAGCACCCCGTCGGCGCCGTTCTCGAACGCCTTCACGATCAAGTTGAAGTCGATCCGTCCCGTGCAGGGGAGCCGAATGATCCGAATGTTCGGCGGATACTCCAAGCGGCTCGTTCCGGCAAGGTCGGCGCCGAGATAGGTGCACCAATTGCAAACGAACGCAATGATTTTCGGTTCGAAATTGTCTGTCATCGAATTAACGAGCCGGGACCTGCGGTCCCGGAGTGACAAGGTTTTCCCTGTTATCCGGGACCGCAGGTCCCGGCTCGTCAGGAGAATGTGCTTATTCCGCCTTGGCGGGTTCGACGTCGATTCGTTGCGGCATGTCGAGTTTTCGCGAGGTGAGCCCGATTCCGGCGAGCACGAAATAGAGCACGAATCCGACGATGAACGCGGAGAGCGGCGGACACGGAATCTCGACCGGGAGTTGGGCCGGCAGATTCGGAACGACGGTTTTGAGCGGTTCGTAAACCAAACCGATGCCGCCGACGGCGAAACCGACGATCCAGGACAACCAACCGGCGGGATTGAAACCGGCTCGCGGGCCCGGCCAACGGAATCCGGCGAGAATGTAATCGGCGGCCATGGCACCGCAAATCGGGCCGAACGAGGCACCGATGACGCCGAACACGGCCGGAGCGTCCTTGGCGTAACCACAAATCACCAAAGCGATTGCCGCCGCGCAACCGACGCCGCAGGACAACCAATGGTTGATTTTCGGGAACGACGTTTTAATGCAGCCCGCCGCGATGAACGTGCAGAAACATGCCGACGGAAACGCCGCAATCGCCAAGAGGAACATGCAGATGTCGCCGGTTTCCTTGCCGAGAATCAACGTAAAGAGTTCTGTAACATTATACGTCGCAAGGAGTTCCGGTTTTCCAGCGTCGAGAGCCATTTTTTGAGCTCCGGCGACGACGAGCAGCGCGATCACCCCCGTAAAGACCGTCGACAACACGATTCCGACGAGTCCGCCCATGTGGACGGCGGTTTTGTCTTTGTTGCCGCAACCGAAGTTGACCCCGGCGGCACCGGCCGTCGCGAAAAATCCGATCACATAGGTACAAATCAACGAGAGAATGCCGAGCGTTCCACTGTTGAAAAGCGTCGCCGGTTTGGCGCTGACAAACGCCGCTGCGGCTTTGGCGTCATCCGTCGCTTTTTTCTTCACATCCGCTGCCGCTTCGGGATCGGCGTTGACCTTTTCCGCGATGGCTGCCTTGGCAACCGACGCTTTTTCCGGACCGGCTTTCAACTCTTCAATGCTGAACGCTCCGACCGAACCGATCGTTTTGGCGAGGAGCATCAGAAGGATCACGATCGGGATGATCGGCATGAAGGATGCGACTTTGCCGACGTATTGGATTCCCATGATTCCCATGAACATCGCAACAAGCGCCCATGCCGTTGAAACGCCGAGGTGAATCGCGGAACCTTCCGGCACGCCGCCGATGCTGACGAGCAACAACCCGGAAAAATAGGCGTTCACGCTCAACCAGCCGAACTGGAGCAGACCCATGAGAAGTCCCGGCATCAGGAATCCGCCGGTCACGCCGTAGGTCGAGGTTCCGACCACCGCGAGCGGCAAGCCGGTTTTCATGCCGAGCATACCCGGGGCGAGATAAAAGAGAAAATGGCAGAGGAAAGCGGCGAGCACCAATCCGCCGATGGCCAACGGAAGACCTTGGGAGAGTGTTCCTCCGGCGATGCCGTTTCCACCCATGGGGACCTGTTGCCAAAAAACGAACCAGAGCATGACGCCGGCATATGTTGCGGCAGTCGACATCAACCAGCCGACGCGGCTGTCCGGCGGATTCGGTTGGGCGGAGGCGACATAATCGGGGAGCTTCGACATGGTGTTCCTTTCTGAATGACGAGAGACGATTTCAAGGTCGAACGGGTCGACACGACGCAAAACGCCTATTAAACCAGTTTTTCGGAGAAAAAGCAACAGAAACGAACCGATGAACGCCCCTTTTCCCTTTTTTTCACTTGCCGCTTGACAAAAGAAGACAGTTGTCATAATATAAAAAGACATTTGTCTTCCCAGGAGAGCTGAAATGTCGAAACCGAAGAAAATTCCCAAAATCAGCGAGGCGGAACTGGAGATTTTGAACATTCTCTGGAGCCGCGACGGAGCAACGATCGCCGAAACCCATGAATTGCTCCGCAAAACGGTGCGGTTGGCGACGGTGCAAACGCAACTGAACCGGCTGGTCGAGAAAGGAGTCGTCCAGCGGAGCAAAACTCGCCCGGCCGTTTACACGGCAATCGTGTCGCCGGATGAAATTTCGTCGCGTCAACTCGACCTGCTCGTTCGGAACGTGGGGGGGGGCAGCGTCTTTCCGCTCATCGCGAATCTCGTCAGGGGACGTCGGTTTTCCCAAGAAGAAATCAACGCGCTTCAGGAACTCGTCGCAACGCTCAATCGGGAGAACTGAACCATGGAACCGATCTTCCGTGCAACGCTATTACTCGCCGTTTCCGGGACGCTTTTGTTCGTCTGGGAATTTTTCTTTCTGATCCGTTCGGTACGGCTACGGCGGTTCGCCTGGTTCGCCGTGTTGCTGCAGGGAGTGTTGCTCGTCGGCATTCCGTTGACGTTCACACAAACGACGTACCACGGGCATCACGAGCCGGGACCTGTGGTCCCGACCCTCTCCCCGTCGATCGACGTTGCCGTTCCCGAAATCCGGGGGGTGCGCGAGTACGCTCCACTCCCGGTTCTGGACGAAATTGATATCCCCGCGACGCGCTTCGCGGCTAAAACGCAAGCGAATCTCGAAACCGCCGTTTTGATGATCTGGTTCGGTGGAATCGTCTTTTTTGTTGCGCAATGGTTGTTCGGATACGTCCGTCTTTTTGTTCTTGTGCGAAAATGGGAGCCCGCTCCGGACGAATGGTCGACGGCGTGGAACGAACTCACCGGCAAGCGGAGCATTTCGCTTTACGTTTCGAATAATGTCGGCCCGTCATTGATTCGATTGCCGTTCCGTTATTTGCTCGTCGTTCCGCGGTCCGCTTGGGAACGGCTCACGCCGGAGCAGCGGAATCGGGTGATGAAACACGAGCTGGCGCATCTTCAGCGGCACGATCTTTGGACGTCGCTTGCGGCGTGGTTGCTGACGATTCCCCATTGGTTCAACCCGTTGGCGTGGATCGCTTTACACCGGTTCGCCGACGCCGCGGAACTTGCCTGCGACGATGCCGCTCACGGGCGCACCGAACGGGGCGTTGCCGAGTATTGCCAGGCGTTGATTCTGTTGCAGGGATCGGGCCCGCATCGAACGGCGTTCGGACATTCGGTACAGGGACGCAACATATCGGACAGAATTTCCCGGCTCGTTCATTTTCATTCGCTGGAGAAAGGGGACTCGCTCATGAAAAGAATATTAATCGTTTCGGCAATTCTCGTACTGCTCGCGGTCGGCTTGTTTCGCGTGCATGTCGTTGCACAACAGCCCTCCCACGAGCCGGGACCTGCGGTCCCGACTTTGCCCGAAGAGTCGGGACCACAGCTCTCGGCTCGTGAAGAGGAAGATTTCATGCGGGTCATTGACGAACGTCCGGTGATCCATAACGGAGTTGAAACGACATTTCCCGTCCGGCTGCGGGACACGTTCACTTACGACGGCAAGTCGTTCGAGGAATGGAAAACCGCTTCCGAAACGGAACTGAACCCGGAGCGGCACGTCGAGATCGTCAAGGCCCTGGCGACGTTTGGTCGAAAGGGGTACGGTACCGAAGCGACGGCGGCGATTCTCAGATTGTTGGACGACCATCCCGATCTTCATTTTCAAACGACCGGACAGCGCGATTCGTTCGCCAATTCCGTTGCAAATGCTTTTCGTAACAAAATACCGCTCAAGTTCTCGCTTCCGCTGCTCGTCAAGGCAAGCACCGTCGGTTCCGGAGAGGAAGTGGGCAAATACATCAACGTCCTTGCAGCAACTCTGGCGGGAATCGACTTTCCCTCGTCGAGCAAGGACGAATTGAAACCGCTTGTTCCCTTGTTCCTCGACATGATTTCTCTTGAGCTCAAGGCGTCCACCGCCGGTCTCGACAGTAAGGGGCTCAGCACCGTGTATCATCTTCTGGGACGTTTTTATCCGGAAGTCCAAACGGCGATGGAAAAAGCGGCGTTCGGAAGCGGCAATCCCGAATTTCGAACGGTCCTTGTCGACGCCCTCCTGATGTCCGCAGACAAAAAGCCCGAAGAGAAGCTGAAAAAATATCTTCCCAAGCTGGTCGACTTGCTTTTGAGCGACAACCTTGACGATCAGGAAACCGCCGGAATGGTCGTGCTCAATGTCGGAAGAAATTTCAGGGAAATCACTTTCTTGCGGCCTTCTCCCGGTTCCAGGCCGTTCGCATGGTGCAAGCCGGGAACGTCGTTTTATGACAACAACGATGTGTTTCGAACCGTTTTTCTTTCCCTGTTCGCCACGGATCCGATCGGTGAAGCGACGGCGAAATTCCTGAAAGGAGTCGCTCCGAAGCGGACGTTGTCGGATGATTTCGAGGCAATCAAGAAAGAAATGTCCAGCAGAAATCAACCTCTCTCCCTGCTCGTTATCGATTCGGATACGCTCAAGCCGCTGGGACGGACGGAACGGTTGCGGGAGCGGCTCAAGGATTCGCCGGAGATTCTTAAACTGTTCAACGAGCTCGTTGCCAGCGCCTCGAGATGAGTGCGGTTTGATCGGAAAATTCGGAATTTAATGGTCCGTGGCCGACTTTTTCCGCGAAAAGTCGGCAAATCGACGATTTTCAGGGTTTTTGGGCTGGATACAAACCCGATCTTTGGAGTATGATACGACGCTCTTCTCCAGAAAGAACGGGAAGAATGAGCACTGATTTAGTGAATTTACCGGAAACGGAATTCCGGACATCGCGGAGACACGGACGTGAAACTGATCAAAAATACTGCGATCGCTCTCATCTTTTGTTTGGCGGCTTACGGGGCTTTCATGCTCCTGAAACCGGCGGCAAGGTTGGTCGTTTCCGACGAGGAACGCAACGCTCTGAAAGAAGAATTCGGCTTCGAGATCCATTCCAACGAGTCCGAGAACGGTCGCGCCGCCATTTTGAACAACGTCGTTGGTGCTCCGCCGATCAAGCGCAAGTCCGGCTCGGGAAGTTCGACATCGAAAGTTCCGACCTCTTTGGGGGGAACCCATCCTTCGGGCGATGGTGCGCCGGCATTTGGTGCTCCTGCTGCAACAGCTCCAGCAACGGTTGCCCCGCCATTTGCCTCGGAAGCCCCGGCGTTCGGTGCTCCGGCAACGGTTGCTCCTCCGTTTGCGGCGTCCAAAGATTCGGAAGCCCCGGCGTTCGGTGCTCCGACGACGGTTGCTCCTCCGTTTGCGGCGTCCAAGAATTCCGAAGCTCCGGCGTTCATTGCCGCTTCTTCGCAACTTCCGTCGCCTCCACGTGCCGCAATGGTCGAACCGGCTCCGGTCTATGGAAGTCAGGTTACGGTTCCTTCCATTCCGATCCACCAATCGCCGAAGCCGACGCCGCAAATTCCCGTTGCACCTCCGGTTCCGGCTGTTCCTGTTGATCCGCAACCCGCCCCGTCTGCGGAAGTTCCGGTTGCCGCGACTTCGGATCCGGCATCGTTGGCGTTGGCCTTGGCACAAAGTTTCGAACCTTCTCCGGCTCCGAAAGCCGCTCCCGTTATTCCCGGCCCGCAATCGCGCCAGGAATCGGCGGTGAAGCCATGGGAAATTCCTGCGGCAACGAACGTTGTCCAGAGCCCGCAACCGCCGCAGTCGACCCCCATTATTCAGCCGCAAGTTTCGCCTCCTCCCGCTCCCACGGAACTCAAGGACGCCGTCACTTTCGTACCTCCTCAACTACGGCGGTTGCCGAAAGTTGCGGAAGATCCGACCCCGCCTCCTGTTCCCGTGTCGATGGAACCACCGCGTCGGGAAACAGTGTCCTCGAACGGCTTCATGACACCGAATTATCAACAAGCATCGATTCGTCGACCTTTCCAGGAACCGACGCCGGACGCGGCGCCGGTTGTTTCGTTTTCCACGACGCCGCAACACCCCGAGAAACCGACGGAAAAACCGATGGAATCGAAGACAGCCCATCCGTTGGCGAGCCTGACGGGGCAACCGGTTCCGGCCGTGACGGTTCCGGCGGCGAGTGTTCCGAAAAACGAACCGGCGCCGAAGATCGCGGCGGTACCCGAAGTTGCTGTTCAGGAAGCATCCCCGCAACCGGTACTTGCGATTCCGTCCGAGTCGTTGCAAGCGAAGCAGGAATTAATCGAGTCGCAGAAAGCGTTGTTCGTTTCACCGACAACCGTTTCGAACCATATGCCGCAACACCAAGCGAGTCCGTTGCCGCCGTCGACCGCAACACCGTTCGCGGTCGAGAATCCGATCTCGCCGCAACCGGCCAAAGCGTACAAAACGGTCGTTGCGATTCCGCCGACGCCGGCCACGCTTCACCCGGAAGTTCGAGAACCCGTCGCTCGGTTCGTCGTCTCCCAATGCGACTTGATCGGTTCCGGAGAGAGCGACAAGATTCGAGCGGCGTTCATCCAATTGAGCCGACTTTACGATCATCCGGAGCTGAACGAGTTTGAACGGGCTTATCTGACGCCGATCTTGGATCGTTTGGCGGTTGATATCATCTTCTCCCGAAAAAATCACATTCTGGAGGAGCCGTACATCGTTAAGGCGGGTGAAACGGCGTACACGTTCCGGTCCGGCGAGACGGTTTTCGTTCCGCTGGGGAACTCGATCGATTCGATTGCCGCGACGTTCAACCTGACGCCGGAATTGCTCATGAAAATCAACGGATTGACGAACAAACGTCCGTTGGAAACGGGGATGCCGCTGAAAGTCGTGCTCGGACACTTCGACGCCAAAGTTTCCACGGAGCGTCGTGATTTCGTGTTGGTGCTCGGCGGACTCTACGCTGGTCGGTTCCCGATTGGCGTCGGCGAAGACATTCAAAATGTTCGCGGCGATTTCTCCGTTTCGCTGAAGCGGGAAACGCCGCAAGGCCGTTCGTTGACACTCAGCAATGGGATTTCGATTTGTGGAGTCGATCGACCTCAACCGGGGGATTCGCTCCGCTCATCGTTCCGGCTCTCGGAGCGGGACGCCACGGAATTGTTCGATATTTTGTCCGAAAAATCCGTCGTCGTGATCGAAAAATAATCGCGAAAACAAAACGCGCTTCGCGGCTAAAGCGGAAGCGTTGTTTATTCCTCGGCATGCTCAGGAGTTTCGGCGTGATTGTGAAACTCTTCGGCGTGGGGCTGCGGTTGTTCGAATCGCGACAACTGCTGTTTGGCGAGTTCCGTTTGGAAGAATACGAATCGGGCGATAAGATCGGTAAGCGTTGAAAGAATGCTGCCGACGAATCCGCAACAAAGAAACGCGATCGGAACGAACATCAATTGCGGATTGCGGACATCCAGAGGAAACTCTCCCCAGAACGGTTTCGACGTGAGCCAAAACAAGCCGCAGAACAATCCCGACCAGAACCCGCAGCACTGATGACAACTGAGGATTTCGTGGATCTTTTCCATCAGTGAAAAGCGCGGCGGAAGGTTTTTCTTTTCCCGCCGTTGCCGGATGCGGTCCGTTCCCCGAGCAAAAAAATCCCGAAAGGATTGAAAGATTTTTCCTTCGACAAGAATCGTGGTCAGACCGACCGACGCAACACAGAAGAATAAAAAATGTGCCATGGGACATTGGGGAAATGAAGCAGTCATCCCCGCGCAGGCGGAGACCTAGACGATAGGTATTATCGACCATTTACATCCATTTATTAATAACGAATGCAAGAGCCGGTAAAATCTACCCTCCAAGTCCCCGCCTGCGTGGGGATGACGAACTTTAACGTTGGAACTAACGAGCCCAAGACGCTGCGCTGATCGAGTTGGCGCTGGACGATTTCGAACTACCGCCGCTCCACGAGGTCGTTGTCGTCGAGCTGGAACCGCCATTACACGTCGGGCAATAGGTGCTGGAGCTGCGGTTCGATCCGTAAGTCGTTCCTGTCGTTTGGGTTCCCCGGGCACTGGAACTGTTGGCGTTGCTAATGGTGTTTCTACCGCATGTCGCACAGACGTAGGTGTCGCCGGAAGCACTTCGACCACTCATCCCGGTGTACGCTGAAGCGGTCTTCGATTTGGCCGCCGCCGTGTTATTGTTGCAAGTCGGGCAATACGCGGAACTGCTTGCCGCACTGCCATTGTAATAGGATACTCCGCTTGTCGCACCGATTCCTGCCATGATATACTCCCGAAAAACAAAAGTTGATCGTGATCTAAATTTCGTTTACAAAAACGAACATTCCATCCACTGATAAAATCGGTGCTTCCCTTTCCGCCCCGTGATGGAAAAAGGCGAAGTACGACATATGCCGGTTGTTTGGATAATTCGTTCGAAACGCAAACGCCGTACACCGGAACCTTCGGTTCGCGGGCTAAACAGATGAGAAACGTTTCCGATTATTTGGTTTATTTGCTCGTTCGTGTTTTATTCTGCATCGCGCAATCGGCGGACATTCGACGCAGTCATCGGATTGCCAAGGGTTTCGCGAAGCTGTTCACCGATGTGATTCCGATTCGTCGGAAGCTGTTGGAGGAAAACCTGACGACGGCGTTTCCCGACTCGACGCCGGAAGAGCGGCACGCCCTGATTGGCCGCATGTGGGAGCACTTTTTCCTCATGGGGATCGAAATTACGTTGGCGTCCCGAAAAATCGGCGATTGGAATTGGACCGATCATATTCGATTGAAGGGGGAGTTGCCGCTCATCAGCCTGTTGCATCAGGACCGTCCGCTTATTTTGGTGACGGGACATTTCGGCAATTTCGAGATCGGCGGTTTTTCGCTCGGCGTGCTGACGTATCCGACGAAATCCGTGGCGAGAACGCTCGATAATCCCTACCTGAACCGTTTCATCAAACGATTTCGGGAGTCGACGGGCCAGTTTTTGATTTCGAAGAACGGCGGCTCCGGCGACATCATCAAAGAGCTTGATTCCCGTGGGACGATGACCTTTCTTGCGGATCAATCGGCAGGCCCCAAAGGTTGCAAAGTCGACTTTTTCGGTCGTCCGGCATCGACGTTCAAGGCGATCGGATTGTTGAGTTTACAGTACAACGCTCCCTTGGTCGTTTGTTATTCCCTCCGTCAGGAAAACAATCCGCTTCATTTCGAGATGCATGTCGGCAAGATCATCGACCCGACGAACATGCCGCCGGGGATCAAAAACGTCAAGGACGTCACCGCATGGTACACGAAGCAGTTGGAGGAAGGTATTCGCCAACGCCCCGACCAATATTGGTGGATCCACCGCCGATGGAAGGAATAGTTTTCCGTCATCCCCGCGCAGGCGGGGACCCAGTGAGGATTTTGATCAGGTATTCCCTGAACACGTTGTTGATATCCCTCCCCTCTTCCTCGGGAGAGAGCTAGTACAAAGTTAAAGAATTGATGTTCGCCGAAAGAACAACAGCCGGAATGGAGCCGGTACTCCGGCGTAATGACGGTCGTTCCGCGACGTCGAATGTTTCACGAACCGTCATTACGGCGAGTACGCCTTCATTCCGGCTGTTGTTTGACGA
>JAVBPI010000131.1:0-19984 GCA_031549705.1 Thermoguttaceae bacterium | reverse complement strand
AGCGCACCGCAGGGCGGATGCGGCTGACATTATTTCATTCCAGAGAATTCTTTGAACGCCTTGGCGATGTCCGCGTCTTTTTCGTGGAACAACAGGCGGTAGCGGAGCGTGAACGAATCCCCTTTCTTGAGCGTCAGTTCGCCGATCTTTTCCGTCGTTTTGGTGAAGTCGTGGACGCCGAACGGATTCGCGGCAAACAGTCCGTACGAGCGGACATGCCAATAGGTCGGAAAGCGGAAGCTCGTCGGATGGTTCATGATCGCAACACCGAGCGTTTCCTCCTCGACAGGGCCGGTGTAGTCGACCCAGGCGGACCGTTTCGCCCAAGCATCGTTGTCGACGTCCCCTTCGGCGTTGACGATTTTTCCACCCCATTCCGGGTTTCGCTTCTTGGCGTCGACGTCCATGGTTCCCGGCACGCGGAAACCGAGGGTTCCCTCTTTCGTGTCGCCGAACACGACATTGTCCTGTTCCGCTTTGACCGTGATGTCGAAATCGATGTACCGCATCCCGTCGGTTTCGCCGAAATGAAGTGTTCGGAGATCGGAACAGAGCGGTTTGTCGTCTTTGCCGAGCCAATCGTTTTCCGTCACGATCGTCGCCGTTTTGGCGTCCGCCGTCGCAACATCGAATTTCCGATGGACGATTTTTTGCTTGTCCAGCGCCCAAAAGTCCAAACCGTTCACGTCGCCGTGGGTGAACCAGAGCGATCGATGATGGGGATGGTCTTTCGCCTCCGATTTGTCGTCCCGTTCGATCATCGGGTAATCCCGCGACATTTTTTTGCCGGTCGGACCGATGATCGGCCAAACGATCGGCGTGCCGCGTTCATCCGTAATGTATCCGGCGAACAGCTTACCGTCGATCAAGACGTCGTATCCCTTGTCGGTTTTTTGGAGCGAAAACTCTCCCGCCGAAAGAGTCGAAAAGCAACACAGAAACGCAAAAATGAAGTAATTTCGATGCATCGTATAGAGGAGATAGGAGTTAGGAGATTAGGAGTGAGGAGATGGAAACAAGGAGATGCCGAACGAAGTTCGACATGTATTCTCCTGCCTCCTGACTCCTGTCTCCTCACTCCTTATTTAATGTTCATCATTTCCGTAAAGCCGGCGATTTGGAACACTTTTTTCAAGTCTGCCGAGCTGTTTTCGACACTGAAATGTTTGTTGCCCGCCTGTTTGCAGTGGAACAAGCAGAGTCGCAGGAACGCGGACGAAATGTATCGGGCTTCGGCAAGATCGAATACGATTGCGTAAGAATCGCGATCTTTGATGAAACCGGACACTTGGGCGTTCAATTCTTTTTCGATTAACGCGCAAACATCGCTGCTGAGATCGCCGGTGAATTTGCACCGAAGTTGGTTTCCGTTTGTTTCGAAATTCATGGGCTTTCCTTTCAGGGGTGAGGGGAACGAGGTCGACGCAACGAATTATACAGAATCGTGAAACGGTTGACAACAGACCCGCAATCAAGCAACTTTCAGCAGCACGATTCCGGCGAGAATCAGGAGAATTCCACAGCAGCGCAGCGTCGAAAGGAGATCGCCGAACAGGTAGACCCCCAGCATGAAGGTTCCGACGGCACCGATTCCGGTCCAAACAGCGTAGGCGGTTCCGATCGGAATCGACCGTTGGGCAAGAATCAGGAAGTATCCGCTGATCCCCATGGAAACCACGGCGAGCAGCAGGAAAACGGTCTGCCCCTGTTTTTCGAAGTATTTCAGGCCGAGCGGCCAACCGATTTCGAACAAACCGGCGATCAAAAGATGAATCCAGGCAAGCATTGCGTATTGTTTAGCGTTGTATTTCGCTTGCGTTTTAGCCGCAAAGCGCGTTTTTGAACTATTTACCGGCGTCAAGCACCGGCGTCGGCGGCGCTCCGAGAAGATGCGTCGGGAGTTTGCCGTCCCATTTCTCGACGCCGGTGAGCCAGATCAATTCCGGTTTCGCGTATTGACTTTTCAGGTTCAGCGCTTCGGCTTCCGCTTTTGCTTTTTCCATGACGGCTTCCGCTTCCCCCTTGGCGGTTTCGACTTTCTGTTTTGCTTCGTGTTTGTACCGTTCGAGTTCTTTTTCCGCTTGGAGAGCCCGTTGTTCGGCGGTCATCTTTTCCTCGATCGCCTTGTTGAACTCCGGCGAGAAGTCGAAATTCGTGATGTTGACCGCCTCGATGATCACGCCGCGCGATTGGAGTCGCTTGCTGATCGCTTCCCGGATTTCCGTCGACACGGCGGACCGCTCCGTGATGAGCGACTCGGCGGTATATTTGGCGGCGCCGGATTTGAACTCCTCCTGAATCGCCGGTTCGATCACGATGGAAACGTAATTTTGACCGATTCCGCGAAACAGTGTTACGGCTTCTTTACCGTCGACACGGTAATTGACGGCGATTTCCGCATTGATCGTTTGCAGGTCCTTCGACGCGGCGGCGGTTTTGACCTCCGCCTTTTGAATCCGTGTGTCGATGGCGTGGACCTTCGTGACGAACGGCGCCACGAAATGCATCCCTTCGGTGAGTGCTTCTTCCTTCGCCTGTCCGAGCCGCACGACGACACCGGCGTGTCCCGGTTCGACGATCCGCACCGCAGCGGCGACGAGCACGAACAAGAGAATGAGAATCGAAACGATGATCACGCCGATCGGATTGACATTCGATTGATTTTTCATCGGGAATTTTTGTTTCAAAATATAAAAAGAGCCGGGGATGGAGGCAGTACTCTGCCGCAATCCCCGGACTGATCGACACGGCCCTGATTCTCGCAGAGTTCGGGCCAAATGTCAAGGATAACGCATTCAGCCGCAGGTCGCAGCTCGTTTTAAAAGAATCCGCCGCCGCGCTGGCCGCCCATTCCACCGCCGAATCCGCCGGTTCGTTGGCCACCCATTCCGCCGCCGGGAGCTCCCATTCCACCGCCTCCCATCCCTCCCCCGCCACCGCCGCGCATTAAATTCATGAACGGATTTGCGCCGCCGCCGCCGAAGCCGCTGGTATTCGTTCCCCCGCCGAACCCGCTGCCGAATCCGCCGCGATTGCCGCCGAATCCGCCCGTTCCGAACCCGCCGGAACCGAATCCGCCACCGCGGTTGCCGCCGCTCTGCTGCGTCGCCGATCGATTGTTTGTAATCGTAACGGAATCGCCGAGCACGTTCTTGAGCGTCTGCTGCACCAGGTCGGGACTGACGCTTTTCGGCGAGACGACCTGGATGTCCATTTCCATCATGAGTGCCGCTTCATCGAGAATCTTGACGTATGCTTCGACTTCCTGAAACAACAATTCCGGGGCGAGCACGATCAAGGAGTTCGACCGGGTGTCGACGCCGAGCGACATCATTTGTTCCTGTTCCTTGAGCGAAGCGGAACGTCCCCCTTGCTGGCCGCCGCGCATACTCATGAGCGCCTGCATCATTCCGCCGGGGCCTCCCGGAGGCATGCCGGGCATCATCGGCATCATCGGCGGGCCCCCCTGCGGCATTGGTTGTTGTCCGCCTTGGCCGCCCCGGTTGCCTCGATTTCCCGTTGCGCCGCTCCCACCGGACGACGAGGAACCCCCTTGAATACGACTCGAATAAAGCTCCTTGACCGATTCCATCGCCGCTTCGGCACGCATGTTTTTCAGCGGAATCAGGTGTGGTTTCGCACGGTTCAACGGATCGCCGCCGGGAAGTTCCGCCTGGTCCAAAATCGGTAACAGTTTTTCGATCGTTTTGTGGTCGACCGGGTTCGCTTGCACCAACAGGGCGTTCAGCCGCGAGTCCGCCGTGATGTTGACCGGACCGGTCGACTCGACGGAGCTCCCGAACGTCAACATGCCGAGCACGGCCGCCGAGGAACCTTCCAACGCTTCCGACGTGTTCACCGAGCCGGAACCGCTCACGCCGAGCGTTGCCGATTTCGACGAGGTGCCCATCAACGTTTGCAGCGTTTGCGCAACGACTTCCGCCGTCGAATGTTTGAGATAATAAACCGAGAGCACCGTCTTGCCGAGCACGGTTTCGTCGGAGAGCATTCGGATCAGGTCTTCGAGTTTGTCGAGCGCTTCGGGGTCTTCGGAGGAAATCATCAACCCCGTCGGACCGGAAGAAATCACAACCGGAGGGACCTGCCGTCCAGGCGTTTGGAGCTTCCGCTCCGTTGCAGTGGATTGCTCCCGTTGGTCGCTTTCCTCTTTGGAGGGTTCCGGTTTTTTCGGCACGATCATATCGACATTGTCTCTTTTCCGTAACGCTTCGACGATCGCTTTCAGTTCGGCGACTTGTTTTCGGAGTTCCTCGGTTTCATCGCGCTGCGCGGCTGAAACCTTCGGCTCCTCGGCCGTTGCCGTTGTTTCGGCCTGGATCGGTTGGTAAACCGGTTGATGCGTCGTGTGCTGGACCGGTAAATATCGAACGGTTTTCGTGAGCCGCAGCGTCGTCGGTCCCGGAACCTTGTCGAACGTCTCGTCGATCAATTGATCGATGTTCGACGCAGGAGCCGGGGATGGAGCACCGCGCAATCCCCGGACCGGCTGCCCCTCGTTCGGCGTCGATTTCGGTACGAGATCGGTCGTCGACCGCATCGGAACGATCGCGGACGGCGTCGAGACTTTGATTTCGTTTTCGTTCAGTTTCGGCCAAATCTCCTTGAGCTGGTCGAGAACCAGCGACGTCGCCGCCGGAGAAAGCGGGATCTGTCGAATCGTTTCCTTGCCGGGAACGCGGCCGCCGGTTCCGTCTTCGCCGAGTTTCAGGAGGAACGCCCGAATGTCGGCGATCTGCGATGCAGTGCCGCGTACGATAATTTGCCGCGATGCGATGTCCGCTTCGACGGTCGGCGGCGCAATGCCGGTCGCCGTTTTCGTACCGGAAGTGCTCGCCGTCGAATCCGCCGTCCCGGTCGCGATGAATTTCCGCAACGATTCCACCGCCGAAGTCGGGCTGAGCCGCTTGAGCGGAATCACGTCGTATGTCGGGACATTGAGTTGCATCTGCTTGATCGTTTCCTTGACGGTCGCATGGTTGGCGGGGCGACCGAGGACGGCGATTCCGTTCGTTTTCGTGTCGAGGGAAAGTCGAACGTCCGGCGTTCCGGCGAGGAGCGTTTGCAGGACGGAAAGAACCGTCGGCGCGTCGGCGATTCCGGCGTCGTAAATCTCGAATTGCGGCTGCCCTTCGAGCGCTCCGGCTTTCGATTGATACGAGTCGTCGATCGTTTTGATCGTTTCCTTCGCTTTTTCGATCATGTCCGCGCGGCCGGACATCCAGATTTTCGTACCGGAAGCGTCGACCGCCGTTCGGAGTGATTGATCGGTAACATCCAGCGCAAGGAGTTGCCGCATGATTCCGAGCGCTTCGTCCGCCGAGACGTTTTTCATCTCGATGATGTGGATCGCGCCCGACACGATCCCGTCCGGATCGTCGACCCGCTTGATGATGTCCCGGATCGCCCGGAGCGTTCCGCCGGTTTCGGTGACGATAAGTTGTTGCGACTTCGGCAACGAGACGACGCTCCCTTGGGAACCGAGCAGTTTTTCGATTTCTGCCTGGATGACGTCCGGCGTCGTGCGGTTCAGGTTGAACACGCAACGGGTGAGTTCGTATTTTCCCCGATGGTCCAATTCGGCCGGCGTGATCGGCTCCAACAGGTTCGGCGGAATTCCGTCCTGCAGGAATATCACGAACAGCGACTTCCCTTTGCGGAGCAGCGTGTATTCCTTGAACAGCAGGTAAGAATTCAACACGTCGAGCGCTTCGGTCGGTGTGTACGCCTTGCTGTCGGTCAGATTGAGCGTTCCTGACGGAACATTATCCGCTTGGAGCGAGAGATCCGCTTGTTCGGCGAACCATTCGATCACGTCCTTCCACGGCGCGTGGCGGAAGTTGAACCGCAACTGTTTCTCAGACGGCTGCGAAAGAGCCGGGGACGGAGCGTCGCGCAGTCCCCGGACCGGTTGCGGTGATGGAGCAGCGCCGGACGGCGGCGGCGGAATATCGTCGAAACGGGGTTGGGGTTGAGGGGGAGTCTCGTTTATTGGTTCGGTCGCCGGTTCGGTTGCGGGAATCGGCGAAGCGGTTGCGGGTGAATCCCCTTCGGCAAGGGCAAGAATTGCCAAGACGGTGATTTTGGGCAGACTGCGCAAAATAGAGAAGGGTTGCTGAACCGGCGACCCTTGTTTGACGGGAGACTCTGTTCTCACCGGCGATCCCTGTTTGACGGGCGACCCCGTTTTAACCGGCGATGTTGAGTTAACCTCTCCCCATTTAGTCGGTACTCCGCGATCTTCTGCCGGTTCGCTTTTCGCTTCTGTCGCTTTCACGGCGGGGAGGTCTTCCAGCACGATCGGCTTTTTCAACGTTGACTCAGCAAGAACGGGCTCCGGCTTCATGAAAGGGGCAACAACGTCCAGTTTCGGTGTCGGCTTCGGAACAGTCGGTTTGACCGTTTCGGTTTTGACCGGTTCTGGTTGGGGTTCCGGTTTTGGCTCCATCAGTTCCGGCTTGATGGGCGTCGGCTCGGATTTCGGCTCCGGTTGCGACGGCTCCGGCTGGGACGGTTCTGCGGCGATGTCGACTTTTTCGACTTTTTCCTGCTCGTCGATTGGTTTAATCGGCTCGACCTGTTTTCCTCGGCAACCGGAACATCCGTTGAGCGCGAGCAGCGAAACAATCAGCAACACAGAAAAAATACGTCGCATGGCAAACTTCACGACAGCCTCCGGTTTGGCCACCTCGCCCGGCGGGCGCTGCAGCGATCAAAAAAACGGGAATGATACCAATATATAATAGAACAAACCCTCATCAAGTTCTTTCGGACTTTGAAAAACCCGAAAAAAAGGGAAAACCGGATAAGTCGGCTCCAAAGAGGGCCGCACGGTCTCGATATACGCTTTTTACCGGTTTTTCCGGTTCTCCATTGAGCCGGTACTCCGCGTTCTGATTGGGCGTTGTCGCCCGGAGCTCGGCAATTTGACGGGGGTTTCTTGAGTAAATCTTTCCATTTTTCGAAAATTCTCTTGAACGGAACGGCGAAATCGACTACTCTCCGACGAATTTCGGCGAGCCGACTCGTCCCTGCCGCGTCCAAGGACGGACGCCCCTGTCTCATAGAGCCGGTACTCCGCGCAAAAAATTGAACCTTCGCTTCGAGGTTGTGAAAATGGATTTCCTGAAAAAACTGCACCGTTCCGCTTCGAATTCCTCCCGTAAAACCGCCTCGACGCCGAAACGGTCGCTGCAACTTGAATCGCTGGAGTCGCGGGAGCTGCTTGCCGCCAACACGCTCGCCGTGCTGACCGGATATGCCCAGACGGACAATCCGGTCGAGTTCCGTTTCGAGTTGTCGACGCCGAACAACGGTGACACGCTCCTCGGCTTGAAGGGAACCGGGGACGGCAAACTCGATCCGTCGAAATTCGTCGTCGTGAACCGAACGACCGGCGCGACGCAAACCGTCTTCAATTCCTTGGACGGCAACAAAACGACGGCAAGCAGCGGTTTCGTGTCGCTCGCTTCCGGCTTGTATTCGGTGTTCGTTGACGCGGAGAACGGAACATCGGGGAACATCGCGTTGAACATCGACTCCGCCGACGCCGGGCTGCCGTACCTGATCGAGGCGTCGATCCTGCAGCGTCAAAACGGTTGGAACAACGTCAAGAACACCTACCAAAGTTTTCTCGAACCGTATTTCGGGGCGGGCTGCGTCAACGTCGACTTGATGTCGACTTACGGCCCAATGCTCAACGTCAACGGCGACGGTAAAATCGATTACGACGACGTTTATTTCGCGTTGAACCGGACGTCCGGCGCGTCGTCGACGGTTCGACCGCTGAACAACGCCGCCCAGGATCTCACGGCGCCGACGATCACGGTCGGCCTGAAGAACGGTTCTGTTACGAAAACGACCGATGCGACGGTCGTCGGCAATATTTCGGACGCAAGCGGTATCAAAGCGGGAACCACGCAATACCGCGTCAACGGCGGTACATGGTCGCAACTCGCCGTCGATTCGTACGGTAATTATGTGATCCCGGCGTCGGTTTTCACGGCCGACGGAACATATGTCGTAACAGTAAAGGCGGACGACACGAAAGGAAACGGCGGATCGACCTCGTTCACATTCGTGTACGCCGGGACGTCGATCACGAATCCGACCGTGAACGATTCCGGCGCCGGCAAGGCGTCCGTCGGGAGCGGCTTGACGATCCAAACCGTGAACGGCACGGCGATTGCGACGAACGGTTCGCTTTCGGTTTCCGGCAAGGGAATCGTTACGAAAACGGGGGACGGAACCTTGGCGTTCACCGTCGACGCCGGATATTTCAAAAACCTTCCGAAAAACAAAACGGAAATCGTCTCCGTTCAAGCCCTCTCGAAGGACGCCTTCGGAAACCTTTACACGACGACCGTCGAGTTCAAACTGACCGGCGTCAACGATTTGCCTATTCGTAACGAAAAATTGCAGGAAAGTGTTTCGCTTTCCAAGGGGGCGAGCGGTTCGATCGATCATTCGACGATCCTTTCGAACTGGAGCGATCCCGACACGGGAACAACGCTTTCGATCACGTCGACGACGATCGATTCCGTAACGTGTTCGAACCCGGCGATCAAAACATACACCCCGTCGTATCTCACCCCCTTGCTCTCGAACCGGAACGACAAGGTTTTGTTCACCGCAACGGAATCGCTTTTCAAGGAACTCGGAGCGGGCGAAACCCTGACCGTCAAGGTCGCTTACACCGTTTCGGACGGCGACGGCGGCTTTGTGACGGGATACTTGATGTTCACCGTGAGCGGATCCAACACGAATCCCACGGCGGGCGATTTCACGCTCACTCCGGCTTCTTTCCCGTACACGATTTCAGCGGAAACCATTTTGAAGAACGGGAATGCATCCGACCTCAACGTGAATGACAAGGATAAGCTCGTGGTTTCGAGTGTTGCGATTCGGTCGGGGAGCGGCACGATCTCGTTTTCGAACGAAATTCTGGTATTCGTACCGGATGCCGCGGTCCTTGCAAGCACGCCGGTCGAACAGGAACTCGTTACGGTTCTCGCCTACACCGTCAAGGACGCTCACGGGGGTTCGAAGACAGCGAACATCACGTTGAAATATAACGGAACGAAAAAAGAGTACACGGCGGTCGCACCGAAAATCGCGTCGATTAAAATCGACGGCGTCGTCGTTTACGGCGGCTCGGGTTCGACATTCATGTACGGGGGCAAAACGATCGATGTTCCCATGGTTGTCGGAGCGGGACAGCGACTTGGCGATTCGTTTAAAATGTTGCCGACACCACCGTTCGGAGGCACGTCGTTTCTTCCGGAAGGAGCCGTCGCCGAGTTCGTTGTCGAGTACGGCGTCAATTTGAACGGCACGGCGACGGGCACCAAGGGGATGACGACGTTTTCCGTAACAGGAGTGAACACCACGCCGATCGTCACCGTGAAAACGACAATTCCCGAGGTCGACAAAACCGTATCCGCGACGACGATCAACCTTGCCGGATATTTGACGATTACCGATCCGAATATCGGCGATGCCCATAAAATCGCAACGATTATTGGGAAGTCGGGATCCGTCGATGTTCGCGGTGCTTCTGTTTTGAAGCCGATCTCCGTGGAACTGGCGAGCGGCGCAACCGTCATCTATTACGGTAACGGATTGAGTGTCGAGTACAAGACGAATGGGAAATTCGATTCACTTGCACAAGCAACATCGGCGACGGATTCGTTGGCATTGACGGTGACCGACGGAAAGTCAGGCGGCGAATCGACTTCGGTGGCGATCACCATTAAAATTCTCGGGAAGAATACCGTCCCGGAATTTTCGGGCGAAATTCCGAATTTTACCGTAACGGAAGGGGCGAACTCGCCCGACAAACGGATTTCCTTCAATGCGATTCTCTCCCAATGGATCGACGATGAAACCCCGAACGATCTTTCCGTAAGGAATGTTCGACTCGATTCGCTCGGAACCGGCAGCCTGATTTCCTGGGACATGATCCGGGACGTCGCCGCTCTTTTCGAACTCGACGGAAGCGGTTTGACGTTCCACGCAAACCATGAAATTTTCCGTCAATTGGGTTTCGGCCAGAATGCGACGTTGAATTTTCGTTATGATGTCATCGATGCCGACGGCGGAACGGCGTCGGGTGTTTTTCGCGTTACCGTCAACGGAACCAACGACCTTCCGACGTTCGAGGTTCAGAGGGATCAATTCGCGATCCTTATCGACCTCGCCGCCGACTCCATCATTCTCGATCCGAAATTCTCGAATATCAAGGATATCGACTTGAACGACAACGTGTCGACGTTCGGCATTGATGCCGCCTCGAAAAACAAGGGTTTTTCGATTGATCCGAACACGGGAATCGTATCGATCCGAAAGGCCGACGCCGCCAAACTCCCCGAAACGACGCAAATATCAGTAACGATTAAAGACGGCCACAGCGGTATCGTTGAAATGAAGTTGTCGGTTGAACTGCGTTTCAATCCTGTTGTCAGTAACGCCGAACTGGTCGTCGGGGAAACCGACGACTTCGTGATGAAAGACCTGTTGGCGAATGTCCAGGCAAGTTCAAGTTCAAAAGCCGTGTATGCGATCGATCCCTCTCTACGCCTTGTCGGAAATTCGCCGTTGACGAACGATGTTGCAATCGGTGATATTGCAACCGTTACGAACGGTGTTTTTCGCTTCGTGCCGTCCAGCCGATTCGACTATCTCGCCGTCGACGAATCGGAGACGTTGACGATCGAATACGACGTTTTCGACACGGAATATCCGGATTGTAAAACGACGGGAATAATTACCGTAACGATCCACGGCGTCAACGATGCCCCGGTGATCGACCCCGCTCGGGTGACCTTTGACATCTCGAACAGCGGCATGCCGTATGGAACCGTCCGGCGGGTCGCCACAATGTCGGTGTTCGATCCGGATCGCAACGACGTTCATGTTTGGTCTCTCGCCGGAAACCCCACGCAATTTTCCATTGATGCGACGACGGGCGTGTTGTCCTTCTGTAACGCAGGAGTCGACCTTCCGCCGGGATCATCGAAGGCGTTCGAGTTCACGGTTGTCGTGGACGACGGCCGTGAAACCGCAACGGAAACGATATCCGTAACAGTTCACGCCAAGGACGTTCCCGTCGTAACCGTCGTAACCGAAAAGGATTCCGGCTTTCATGAAGCCGAGATCGACGGATCCCCCAAAACATTTTCGATCGTTGTGTCGGACAGTCTCGATTCTTATTTCACCATTTCTCGCAACGGAAACGAGTGGTACGCCGTCGGATCGCCTGTCGTCACGTCCGTCACCGTCGACGGCATCGCTTCGCAAATCGGTTTGACCCCGAACCTGTTCTCAATCGTCGGCGATTCCGTTTCGGGGTACGAACTCGTTTTTGCACCGGAAGGCCACGCCTTTGACTTTCTGAAAGAGGGAGAGATCCTTGCGTTTGAAATCGCATTCACGGTTCACGACAACGAATACGATATTGATGCCACAAAAACTCTGAAGATTGAAATCGTCGGTGAAGCGACGCAGCATACACTGTCGGCCGCTGAAAAATCGTTTTCCGTTTCGATAAACCGACGAGATGCGAAACCGTCGGATTTCGTTTTCGATCCCGGCTTCACGGTTTTCGATTCCGGCGAAAACGCGATCTATCGATATTCCCTTGGAGAAGTTTCAGCGCCGTCCGGATTGTCCCCGTCGCTCGTTACCTCGCTCTTCGTCATCGATTCCGAAACAGGCGTCGTCGCTTTAGTCGACACCATGAACGATTTGTTGCCGCCGGGGGACTTTTGCTTCACCCTCTCCGTGCTTTCGCATAAGGGTTCGCTCGAAGCCGAAGAGCGGATCGTCATCGACCTCCACAAAGCCGCGATACCGACGGCAACGGATCTCTCGTTGACCGTTACGGAAAACCAGGGTGCCTCCATGGGAGCGGCGATTACGACACCGTCGGGTGGATTTACTCTCGATCAATTCACGGTTCCGGCAACCGTCAAGGTCTTCAAAGACGGGAAGTCGAGAACGATTGTTTTGACTCCCCAACAGGCGGCGTGCTTCGCTTTCGATACGACGACGGGTGAATTCACGTTCACGCCGAACAGTCTGTTCAATGAACTCTCGTCGGGAGAAGCGGCGATCATTGAAATGACGTACCGAATTTCGGACATCGTCTACGACGTCGCCTCGACGGGACTGGTTCGCTTGTCGATCAACGGTGTGAACAATGCTCCCGTTGCGAAAAATCTTACACTCCCCGTCGACATACCGGCGGATTCGACGATCGGCGAAAAGTTCTATTTTTCCCGCTTGGCAACCGACACCGACCACGGCGACACGTTGACGCTTGAATCGATTAAAATCGCCGGTAAGACGTACATCTTCGACGTGACGGATCGGATTTTCGTCGCAGGTTATGGAACATTTGCAATTCAAAACGACGGTGACGGTCAAGGCGATTATCTTCTATTCGTCCCGACTCGGGAAGGGAGATTCGGCAAGCTACTCGCCGCACAGAATAATCTTGAAACGGAAACGGAAAAACTCGCCTTCGAATTTACCGTTCGTGATTCCGGAGGTGAAAGAGCGACCGGAAAAGTCAATCTTTACATTTCGGGTGTCAATTATCGACCGACACCCGCGAACGAGCCGTCGACATATTCCCGTACGCTCTCGGATTCCGAATTCACTTACGAAATCGACCTGCGCGATCACTTTTCGGACGAAAACGGCGATCCGTTGTCGTTCAGTATTTCCTGCGAGGGAAATCCCGACTCGTTCGTCAAGGAAGTCGTTCTTGTCGGCAATCGGCTTTTCGTGACATGCATGCCCCAAACGGATTTCGGCAATACGACGGACACGTCGGCGTTCTCGATTGTCGTTACGGCAAAAGACGGTTATTCCGGCACGGGAAGCAAAACGCTTTCGTTCGTCATGGACGCCGCGAAGACGGTCGATTTCACGATTGTCGCCGTGCCGGAAAAATCCGACGGAACGGCAAAGCCCGCAATGGATCATGCTGTTACGAAAAGTTCGGGGCCGTATTATGTCGAGGTTTGGGCGAGCGACCTGCTCCGGGGTAATTCCGTCGATGATTTTGAAACAATAACATTCGGGCTCAATTTCGCGAAATCGAATTGCGCGTTGTCGGATTTCTACGTCGCCGGGACCTATTGGGAAGCGAACAACGGCGTCAAATTCGAGTACGACGCGGTCGAGAACGGACCGCTGTTCGGCGGCCCGGACGTCCTTTTGTTACGGTTTCTCGTTACGCCGGATGCCGTTGGTGCGACCAGTATCGCCTATTCGTTGAGCCATGCGAACGTCACTCGATTTTCGGATGCGGATTTCGTCCATGAATCGCAAATCGGTGTTTCGCCGACGGTTGTCGAATATGTCGCGCAATCGCAATTCGTTGCGCAACAAGTGTTTTCAACGGCAGACGCTTTGCAGCCGACGGAACGCTTCGTTTCGACTACGACGACATTGTTCGCATTCACCGCTCCAACTCAAACCGCCGCGCGGGAAACCTTGAAAGCGATCGACGGATTCTTTTCATCTTGGTACGAAAATTCGGATCGCACCGATTTTGCGGAGAAAACGGTCGACGATTTCGATATCGATCTTCACCGTGAATGCGAAACATCGTTTGACAATCTTTTCGGTGGCGGAACCGACTTTTGGCGGGACGACGACGGCTGCGATCATGAAATCGCTGCGTTTTTACTCGATTTGAATGCCGATTGGGGAGCCGTGTAATCGAATCGGTTGCATTTCGGTGGCGGCTGTGTACAATGAGGCATATACAGTACGCTAAACGGGAGTGTTCGTTCCATGTTCAAAACCGGGTTTCTCCGTTGGTCGAAATCGAGGCCGCGACTCGAGTTCCTTGAAACCAAGGAACACTATATTCCCTTGCGTGCCGAAGTTTTAATGGAACGAATTCTTCTCGACCGTCGCTTGACACCGGAAAACGAGACGCAATTCCGTGAGTTTTCCGCCATGCTCGCGGCGCGGTTCCATTTCGATTATCACGCCGAACTCGAATCGTTGAAAAGCGATTTCGTCGCGTTCGATCCGGATCGGGACACCCTCGTCGAACCGGAATTCACGCCGGCGGAACTCGCCGAGAAAAGTCGTCGGCTTTATCGAGGGGTCGAACGGTTGTTGAAAGTCGGCAATTTCGTCGAGATGACTTCGACGCAACTCGACGCCTGTCTCGAACTCCAGCCTGTCGGCGGCCTTTCCGTTCATGTCGACAAAGACGACTTCGCCGGGTTCAAGGTTTTCTATCGCGGAATCCGGGAAAAGGAAGTCCGTGAGCCTCGGTTCTATCTCTTTCAACAAAAGCGACTTACAACGATATTCAGTCGTGTTTTCGTCCTCGCCCGACTGAAGGAAGAGCACGGCGGCGAACTGCTGGCGAAGCTGTTCAAGGACGTCGCGGTCGAAAATCTCAAGATTATCGTCCCGAAAGTTCGTCTCGGGATGCCGGTGTTCGATCGCCTGAAGATCGGCGGTACGGTGTTCGGTTCGTTAGCGACGTCGTTCTACAAACTGATTTTCGCGTTCGCCCTGTCGTGGTGGGTGTTCGCACTGGTGTTGAGCGGGCTGGTGATCGCGGCGTCGAAGGGGATCATGAGTTTCCTGAGCAGCAAGACGAAATACATGCAAGTCTATTCAAGCAGCCTGTATTTTCGTTCGATATCGAACAACAAGGCGGCGATCGCCGCGCTGGTCGACACCGCCGAAGAGCAGGAAGTCAAGGAAGCGCTCCTTGCCTATTTCATGCTTTTCGTGCTCCGGGACCGGGATTTGACGGAGCAGGAGCTCGATTGCGAAATCGAGCATTGGATCGAAGAACAGTTCGGGGTCGAACTCGATTTCGAAGTCGACGATGCACTGCGAAAATTGGAGGAGAAAGGACTTTTCACGTCGAACGGCGAACACTATAAAGTGTACGATTTACCGAGCGTGCTCCGGCGGCTCGACGAGGCGTGGGACGGAATATTTCCGTACGCCAACACGGTCGAGGCGGCGACGGATCGAGTCGCCGACGCCTCCTGGCCGCCGTTTCCGGACGACATGTCGTGTGAAATACAAACGGATCAGCGTTTCACGTTCAACAGCAGCGACGCGAACAGGACGACGCAGAACGACCCGGCGTTGTGAACCAAGGCGCCGACGACGGGCCCCATCAAACCGAGCGTCGCCAATATAATCGCAACGAAATTGATTCCCATCGACAACGTGATGTTGCCGATGATCGTTTTTTTCGTTTTCTTCGAAAGCCGGATCAAAAAGGGGATCCGCGAAATGTCGTCGCCGACCAACACGATGTCCGCCGCGTCGATTGCCAAATCGCTGCCGACCTTTCCCATGGCGACGCCGACGTTCGCGGTTTTCAGGGCGGGCGCGTCGTTGAGGCCGTCTCCGACCATTCCGACCCGCGTTCCGTGTTTTTGTAACTCTTCGAGCGCTTCGACCTTCCCTTCGGGGAGAAGGTTCGGTTTCACGATGTGAATGCCCGATTGGTCGGCGATGCTCTGGGCGGCTCGTTCGTTGTCGCCGGTCAGGAGCAACACTTCGACGCCGGCTTCGCGGATCTGTTCGACCGTTTTTCGCGACGTTTCCCGGAGCGTGTCGGCGAGCGACAAAAATCCGACGAGCTGTTGTTCGGCGGCGACCCAAATCACGGTTTCACCGAGACCGAAGCGGGCGTCGGTCGCTTTTTTGTACGTTTCGTCGATCTCGACGCCGAAGCGTTTCATCAGCCTGTCGTTGCCGACCATGACGAGGGTGCCTTCGGGGGAATCCGAAAGTCGCACGATAATTCCCTGGCCGGGATACATGCGGAAATCGCCCGCGGGGCTCGGGCGGAGTCCGCGTTGGGCCGCCTCTTCGACGATGCAGCGGGAGAGCGGGTGTTCGGAAAACGTTTCCGCCGCGGCCGCAACGGCGATGAGTCCGTTCTCGTCGTATTCCGACGTGAAGCTCTGGGCGAATTTCAACTTCGGCTCGCCGATGGTCAGGGTTCCCGTCTTGTCGAACGCCAACGAGGTGATCGAGCCGAGCCGCTCCAGGGTTTCGCCGGATCGAATTAAGATACCGTAACGGGAAGCGTTGCCGATCGCCGCGATGATCGCCGTCGGTGTGGCCAACACAAGCGAACAGGGACAGAAAACGACCAATATCGTAACGGCTCGCTTGATTCCTTCCTCGACGCTTCCGAGCATGGCCCATGCCCCGACGCCGACAACGAGTGCGGTCAGGATCGCCAGGGGGACGAGGATCGAGGCCCAGCGGTCGACGATGCGTTCCAGCGGGGCACGGCGTTGTTCCGCTTCACGCACCAGTTGGATCATCTTGGCGAGCGACGAATCCTCGCCGACGTGGGTCGCCCGCATCGTAAACGTTCCGTAACGATTAATCGTTCCGCCGAAAACGTCGTCCCCTTTTCCTTTGTCGAGCGGCATCGATTCGCCGGTGATCAGCGACTGGTCGATCGACGTGTTTCCCGTCACGATTTCACCGTCGACGGGAACCGTTTCGCCGGGGAGGACGCGCAGCAGATCGCCGCGCACGATTTCCGGAACGGGAACGACTTTTTCGCCGCCTCCGTGTTCGTCAAGCCTCCGGGCGGTTTGCGGTGTCATGCGGAGCAAACCCTCGATTCCTGCGCGAGCCCGGCGAACGGTCCAGTTTTCCAGCAGGTGTCCGAGTGTCATGATGAACGCAACCTCGCCGCCGGCAAAGAGATACGAGTGTTCGCCGTGGTGCGCCGGGAAGTACCAACTGGCGACGATCGTTGCCAAAATCGCCAGGGAAACGAGAAATTCGGCGGAAATCCGGAAACCGTTGACGAGGTCGTTCGCCGCGCCGCGGAACAACGGAAATCCCGAGACGATAATCGCGATCCACGCCGGATCGAACGAGCCGACCGTCCCATGGAAAAAGCTGCAGACGAGCGCCGTGCCGGAAATCACGGGGGGGAGAAACGCCCACGCCGGGTTTTTCAGGACGCCGCTTGAGTGTTCTTTGGTTTTGTTGTCTGCCGGAGCGGAAGACCGGACTTGGCAACAGGCCGGACATTTTTCTGTTTCGCTCATGGGAATATCCTCCCTTCAGGGTTCAGCGCGTCGGAGGCCGACGCGGCTAACAGGTGTTTTTTCAACGTATTCTGGAGAAGCGGTCCAGGGCGACGGAGAGGCTTTTCATCGTTTCCTCTTCGTTTCCCGCCTTGATGCCGTCGACGACGCAACTGCGAAGGTGTCGCTCCAAAATGATTTGGCCGACTTTGTACAGCGCGGAATTGACGGCCCCGATCTGGATGAGTATCGCATCGCAAGGGACCGATTCATCGGCGACCATGTTTTTGATTCCACGGACCTGCCCCTCGATTTTACCGAGGCGGGCCAGGATTTTGTCGACGTCAACGCAACTTTTCATGGGACGGTCTCCTTGGGGAACGCGCTGCGCGGCTAAAACGCTAGCGAACTTCGGTACCCTATACCCCTATGGGGTATTTCTTTTATTTTACGCCGTCAATCGTGAATGTCAAGCGATTTTCGCCGCAATCCGCGGTTCGCGGTAAACGGGGAGAGTCCTATTCCCTTATTCGGGAAGATCCGGTAAAATGTGCAAATTATTCGCCCAAAATTCGCCCAAAAAACGCTGGAACCTGCGGTTCGCGGGCTCAACAATCACTTTCACGACACACGGAACCGACGTATGACGCTTTCCATGACCGCCGCCGAAAAAAAAGCGATTGACACGATCCGCACCCTTTCCATGGACGCCGTTCAAGCGGCGAACAGCGGACATCCGGGAACTCCGATGGCGCTGGCGCCGCTCGGATATCTCCTCTACAACGAGGTGATGCAGTACGATCCCGCCGATCCTGCCTGGCCGGCCCGTGATCGATTCGTGCTTTCCGCCGGACACGCCTCGATGTTGGTTTATTCGTTGCTCCATTTGAGTGGCGTGAAGCAGCTCGGCAAGGACCGCAAACCGACGCCGGAACCCGCCGTCGCCCTGGACGATATCAAGAATTTCCGACAGCTCGGCAGCCGCTGCGCCGGACACCCCGAATTCGGACACGTTTCCGGCGTCGAAGTCACGACCGGTCCGCTCGGCCAAGGGGTTGCGACCAGCGTCGGCATGGCGATCGCCGCGAAATGGTTCGCCGGACGGTACAACAGCTCGCAGTACAAGCTCTTCGATTCGAACGTCTATTCGATCTGCGGCGACGGCGACATGATGGAAGGGATTTCCTCCGAAGCGGCATCGCTGGCCGGGCACCTCAAACTTTCGAACCTCTGCTGGTTCTACGACGACAACAGCATCACGATCGAAGGGAGCACCGGATTGGCGTTCACCGAGGACGTCGGCAAACGATTCGAAGCGTACGGCTGGAGCGTGTTGCGGGTCGATGACGTGAACGATCTTCCAGCGCTGCGGAAGGCGGTCGAGACGTTCAAGAAAACGACCGGTCAACCGACGCTTGTGATCGTGAAGAGCAAAATCGGCTTCGGCGCCCCGAAATTGGAAGGCTCCCACGAAGCGCACGGCGCTCCGCTCGGTGAAGAGGAAATCCGAGGGGCGAAAAAAGCGTACGGAATGAACCCCGACCAGAAATTCGTCGTCGATACCGATGTCTACCAGACGTTCGCCAACGGCGTCGGCAAACGGGGAGCCGATCAGCGGGCTGCCTGGACCAAGCAGTACGACGAATACTGCAAAAACTTTCCCGACCAGGCGAAGGAACTTGCGGCGATTGCGGCCGGCGAACTTCCCGACGGTTGGGACTCCGAAATGAAACCGTTCCCCGCCGATCCGAAGGGAATCGCCAGCCGGGCGTCGTCCGGCAAGGTGCTCAACCAGTTGGCGAGCAAGCTTCCGTGGATGCTCGGCGGTTCGGCGGACCTGGCTCCGTCGAACAAATCCGACCTGACGTTTTTGGGGGCCGGCGAGTTCGGCCGCGAAACCCCGGCAGGTCGCAACTTCCATTTTGGCATTCGGGAACACGGCATGGCGGCAGCCGCCAACGGGATGGTTCTTTCCGGACTCCGTGCCTATTGCGCCACGTTTTTCGTCTTCGCGGATTACATGCGACCGTCGATGCGGCTCAGCGCGATTATGCGGATTCCGACGATGTACATTTTCACCCACGATTCGATCGGTGTCGGCGAAGATGGTCCGACGCATCAACCGGTCGAGCATCTGGCTTCGCTCCGGGCGATTCCGAACCTTGCCGTGTTCCGTCCGGCGGACGCCAACGAAGTCGTCGAGTCGTACAAAGCAGCCGCCCGAATGAACGAAACGCCGTCGGTGTTGATCTTCACGCGGCAGAATCTCCCGACCGTCGACCGAACGCAATTCGCTCCGGCGGAAGGAGTTGCGAAAGGAGCTTATGTTCTCGCGGATGCCAAGGACGGTCAACCCGATGTGATCCTGTTGGCGACCGGCAGCGAAGTCGGACTCTGCGTTTCGGCGTGGGAAAAGCTTACGGCGGAAGGAGTCAAAGCCCGCATTGTCAGCATGCCGTGCTGGGAGCTTTTCGATCGGCAGACGCCGGAATATCGCGAAGCCGTGTTGCCGAAAAGTGTCACGGCACGGGTCGGCGTCGAGCTCGGCATCGAACAGGGGTGGCGGAAATACCTCGGTGACCGGGGCCTGTTCCTCGGCATGAACGATTTCGGTGCGTCCGGTCCCGCCGGCGTGTTGATGAAGCATTTCGGCTTCACGGTCGAAAACGTCTGTAATCTCGCCAAGCAAGCGATGAAATAAACGGTATTCAACAAGCCGGGCCTTGCGGTCCCGGCTCTTGTTCGGCGTCTTTCTAGTACAAAGCTAAAGAATTGATGTTCGCCGAAAGAACAACAGCCGGAATGGAGCCGGTACTCCGGCGTAATGACGGTCGTTCCGCGACGTCGAATGTTTCACGAACCGTCATTACGGCGAGTACGCCTTCATTCCGGCTGTTGTTTGACGA
>JAVBPI010000100.1:0-29643 GCA_031549705.1 Thermoguttaceae bacterium | reverse complement strand
GCAACATCGTTTGCGTTCCCGTTGCGGAATCGGAGTTCGGCAACCGGATTTCCATGCCGGGGCGCAAATCGCGGGCGTCCCGAATCAAATCGGGGTTCAACTGCATGATTTCCCGCCAACGGCCGGTGTCACGCAAACGGTCGCCGGCGATCTTGAACACGGTATCCCCTTCTTGCACGACATACCGAACTCCCTGCGAAGTCGCCGCCAAGGACGAAATCGCAACCGGCGCCGTCGAACCGTTCCTGGTTGATGTCGTGTTTCGGCGGCCCGTCTTCGAAAGAATGTCCGCGTAATTCGCCTGCAAATAATCCGCCGTCGGAATCTCGATTTGCGTCCCCGGTTCCGGTAGCCAAGCGGCTCCGAGCCGTCGATTGTGAACCGCCAAAGCACGGTAAAGCAGGCTCGTTCCATAAGCACGGTCGCTGATCGTCATGTAGGTGTCCCCCTGCCCGACCGTGTATTTTTGAACCCCTTCGGAAGACGGCGACGCCAGAGGCGTTTGGTTTCGCCGATACGACGAAGCACCGCCGGTCGATGTCGTGTTCAACATCGGGCTCTGGTATTTCGGATTCGGCGTCGCGGCAACCATCGGTGGAGCGTTATCCAGCGATGGCAGCGTCGACGGCTCGGCCATCGGATTGGCGTTGCCGTTCGGGTTCAGCGTTTCGAGTGCCGGGTTCGAAAACGGCATCGGTTGGATCGGGACTTGTCCGGGACTCGCCGCCGGCCGGGTGTTGAATTTGACAGCTCCTCCCATCGCCGTGACCGGCGCGACGCCGTTCGTCTGATTACGGGCTTCGTTCAACTGATTCTGGAGTTGCGACCCGAGCGGTGGCGCGACTTCGGCAAGGCGTTGTTGTTCCTGGAGCATCGGCGCAACGGCGATTCGTTGCGGTGCAACCGAGGGAGGCGGCTCCATTTGAGTGGCCGCCTCAGGAATCATGAGCGACGGTTCCGGTCTCAACGGTTCCGGCTGCGACGGTTCCGGCAGTAATGGTTGAATATTGTTGTTCGGAATACTCATCGCCGTCGGAAATGCTTCGCTCATCGGCGGAATCGATCCGACGGTCGTTGTCGCCGCCGCCGAATTAGGAATTGTCGAACGGGAATTTATCGGCGGAAGGGATTCGGGCGTGTTCGGCGTCTCCGCCGGAATCGCCAAGCCGGATGACACCGATGGCGGAACGGCGGCAAGCATCGGCGGAGCGTCCGTGTTCGACGAGATCGGCGGAATTGCCAAGGACGGCTCGGCGTTCGCTTGCACTTGGTTCACCCGACTTGGGGTTGGCGGCGTGAATGTTGCTGGCTCCTGCGACGGCGTGGAATCATTCGGAATTCCGAGCTTCGGCTCCAGATTCTGTGACAACGGCGGAATCGTCGCGGTCGGCGCTGCGGCAATCTGTTCGACGAACCCCGTTTGCGGAATTCCCGGAACGGTTTCCGGTTTCGGCGCTTGCGTCAGCGGGGGCAGTGGAGATTTCGGTTCTGAAAACGCGGTCTCTTTCGACGGCGGAGCGGGAATCTGCGAGAAATTGTCTTTCGGGAACGTCGTGGTCCGACCCATCGGATCCTGAGTCGCCGCGTCGGCCGCCAACGGCGGAATGCTCAACGATTTCATGCCGCTGGATTTCTGTTCCGAAATATTCGGAATCGCCGGCGGTTTTTCTCCGGCAACAAGCGGGTCCATTGGCGGCATCGTGTCGTTGGCCGTCATGGGAGGGGGCGATAATTCGGTCGATTTCGTTTTCGGCGTTTTCAAGCTCGACAGCGGAGCGTTGTTCGAATCGACCGGCGGCGTCGGTTGCGGATCGGTTTTCGCCCAATCGTTCGGTGGCGTCGATAACGGCGAATCGTTCGACAAACTCGGCGGTTGCGGCGTGTCGAATCCGGATGGTTTGTCAGGAACGGCAGCCGCAACGGCAGCGGCTCCTGTAACCGCCGCAGCGGCAACCGGGGCTCCGAAATCCGGAAACGCGGCAGCTTCGTTTTCTTTTTTCAACGTCGGTTTCGTTTCCGCAACGGCCGGTTTGGTCGGCGCGGGTTCGCTCGGAATATCGAAGCCGATCGCCGTCGCGGCTGCAGCGGACTTTTCGTCCGATTTTACCGTCGCCGGAACCGTCGCCGCCAGAACCGAATCGGCTCCCCAAGCGTCGGCAGTCGACGGAGCGGCTTTCGCAACTGAAGGGGCCGGACCGGTCAACGCGCCGAAATCGAGTGGGTCGGTCGCCGATTTAGGCGTCTCGACTTTTTTCTCCTCGGTTTTCGCAACAGTTTTTTCAGGTTTCTTTTCGTTGGTTTTCGGCGCCGGTTGAAGGGCGGGGTCCTTCTCGGGAATTTTGGCGGCGACTGCCGGTTTCACGATCGGTTTTTCGTCTTTCTTTTGTGAGTCCGGCGTTTTCGAGATTTTGTCAGCGGCGGTTTTGTCGGCCGTTTTCGGGTTGACTTTCGCTTTGTCGTCCGCTGATTTATCGGCTGCTTTGGCTTCGGAAGGGGTAGGAGTCGTTCCCCAAGCGAGCGCAGCGGCGAGTTCATCCGGCTTGTTGTCCGATTTCTTCCCTGTCAGCGCCGGCGCCGGCTTGTCTCCGTTCTTGCTTCCGATCGCGGGCGCGCCCCAATCGAATTCGGAAGCCGGAGACGATGCGGCGTTTTTGGTGGTCGGCGCCAACGGATCGACGGGGTTCGCCGCAGCCGTGTCGGACGCCGGATCGCCGGCTTTATCCGTTTCCTTGGCGTCGTCCGCTCCGTCCGTGACGGCGGCGACTTCTTGATTCGGTTTGCCGAAGAACGATCTCACGCCGAAATATCCGCCGCCGATCAACAGAACAACCGCGGCCAGCGCAGCGAGTTTGAATCCGACGCCGGACCAATGGAATTTGGAACTTTCCTCGTCGAATTCTGGATCGTCGACGTTTCCGGCGACCGTTGCAACTGGAGCGGCCGGCGTTTGGGCGTCGACGATCGAATTCGCTTTCGACGGCATGGGGGGGAGCGCCGGTTTCGAACTTGCGGACGCCGTCGGTGTTGATTTTCGTTCAGGAAAACCATCGTCTTCGTTTTCGGCGTCGTCGTCCCCCTCTTTCGATTTCCAAACAAGGAACGATCCGATTTTCTTGGCGCCAGCGCTGAGACCGTTCCAAGACCAGACGATTCCCTGTTTCGAGAGGGCGAACCCTTTCTTCAGCGAAACGATGGCAACGAACAACGGAACGAGAAGGAGTCCCGAGATTTTTTTGGCGAGCCCCGGTCCGGATTCCTCCAATTCGTCGTCGGAATCATCGACCAGCGGCGGTTCGGCGTCTTTCGACTTGGCTGTCTCAGGACGTTTTGATGGTTCAGGTCTCAACGGTTCCGGCCGCGACGGTTCCGGCCGTGACGGTTCCGGTTTCGGTGGGGTTGACCGCTCGAACGTGTCCATCGATTCGAAACTCGGTTCCGGGAGCCCCTCGTCGAAATCGCCCCCTTCGTCGAATTTCCGTTTATCTTTCCGCTTATTATTCGGTATGAAAGCCATAAAGCATCCTTGCCTGAAATGGTAGGTTGCCGGCACGGAGTACCGGCTAAATGAGGTCGCCTACCTATCGTTCCGCTCCGCGTAGTTTCGCGCTTCGGGCGCGTGGGTTTCGTTCGAGTTCCTCCTCGGACGAAATGATCGGCTTCTTCGTGATGATTTTCCAACGTGGGTCGTCCCGAAACGCGTTTTTCACGATTCGGTCTTCCAACGAATGGAAACTGATCACGGCCAATCGACCGTTCGGTTTCAACCGCTCCTGGACCGATTTCAGGACCGCCTGAAGCGACCCGAGTTCGTCGTTGACGGCGATTCGGAGCGCCTGAAAAGTCCGCGTCGCCGGATCGATCGTCAAGGTTTTGCCGGACGGATTCGTTCGTCGTTCTTTCGGAACGCAGCGCCGAACCAATTCCGCGAGTTCCCCCGCTGTTTTTATCGGCTCGTTCCGTTCCCTCCGATCGACGATTTGTTTCGCAATTCGTCGACTGTATCGTTCTTCGCCGAATTCGTAAATCACGTCGGCGATTTTTTCCTCGGTCAGTCGTCGGAGCATTTCGGCGGCCGACTCCCCTTCAGTACGGTCGAATCGTAAGTCGAGCGGTCCTTCCGCATCGAAACTGAATCCGCGTTCCCTGTCCGCCAACTGATCGCTGGAGAGCCCCAAATCGAGGAGCATTCCGTCGATTTTGTCGACGCCGAGCAGGTCGAGCGCCTCCGCGAAATCTCGATAATTGGCGTGGACGAATCGGACGACCCTGTTTTTCCCCTCGTAAAGCGGTTTAATTCGCTGTTCGCTCCGATCCAGCGCGGCGACGTCCCGATCCATGCCGACGACCAAACCGGTCGGGGCGACGATCTGGGCGATCGCTTCGGTATGTCCGCCGCCGCCGAGCGTTCCGTCGACGTAAACGCCGCCGGGCTTCGGATCGAGAAGTTCAAGAACTTCCCGAAGCAGGACGGGAACGTGAACGGTCGGGTCGGTCGACAAAGGCATCGTTGGGTCGAAAAGGGAAAAATACGGATGACGTCAGCATACTCCTTTTCGGCAAAACGGGAAAGAGCAATTTTTCACGGTTCGACGAACACAAGGCAGACCGGCTTCGCAACATTGATCTTTTGATCGGTCGGCTGGAGCGTTCCGGCTTCCGGATTGACCGCCAAGACGCAAATATCACCGGAATCCTGATGACACGTCAAGAGAAAGCGTCCCGACGGATCAAGGCAGAAAAACCGGGGGGTCTTTCCGCCGGACGGCGCGTTTTGAATCAGTTTCAACTCTCCCTTGTTGATCGCGAAGACGGCGATGGAATCGTGTCCCCGATTCGAAGCGTAAAGAAACTTTCCGTTCGGGTGGAGCTGGATTTCCGCCGTGCTGTTTTTGAGCGTGGCAGCGTCCGTTCCTTCGGGGAGCGTGGAGATGGTTTGTGTCAGCTCGGGAGATTTGGGGGTTTTGCGGTCGAAGACGGAAACCGTCGAATCAAGTTCGTTGACGACATAAACGAACCGTTCTCCGCCGCCAACGGCGAGATGCCGGGGACCGGCGCCCGGATTCGATACGAGGGTTGCGAGATCCAAGGAGCGGGTCAACTCCGCCGTGACAGGATCGATCCGGTAATAAATGGTCTGGTCGATTCCGAGGTCGGGAACCGCAATCGAGTCCTCGACGGCGTTGAAATAAACCCCGTGAGCGTGCGGCCCCTTCTGGCGACCTTTGTTCGGTCCCGACCCGACATGCTGGATATCGGCGGCGACCTTGGCGATCTTGCCGTTGCCGGAAAGTGTGAACGAAACGACGTTGCCACTTCCATAATTGGCGACGACGACCGCGTCGGTTTCTCCGTGTTCGGAGGGGCAGAGCGCCAAGTGGCACGGACCGCTGCCGGGAACCTCTTTTTCGTCGTGGGGAAGGAGCATTCCGGTTTTCGGATGTCGGAGAAACGCTCGGAGCATTCCCTTTTGGCTTTCGCCGACGGCGTAGAGATACGGTTTCGAGGGATGAACCGCGAGAAATGCCGGGTTGACGGTCTCGACGGCGAGTTGCGGCTCGCTGAGCGTTCCTTGGGCGGCGTCAAAGGTTCCCGTGTAGATTCCCTTGCTGCCGTCCTGCGACGTGTAGGTTCCGACGTAGAACCGCAACGGTTCGGCGGATCGAACATCGTGGTTCGTGCTGAACAGAAAGAACAACGAGACGATACCGCAACACCAAAGAGACCAAGTCGTTTTCATGATTATTCCGTTTTTTCAGCGGTTTCGGTTTTCGATTCTTCGGCAACTTTCGGTTTGCGTGCCGGGGTCCGTTCTCCCTTGCGGACGCTCTTTTCCGATTCGAGATTTCCCAGAATCGTCTTGAGTTTGGCCCGTTGTTCGCCGGAGAGCATGGCGTCCATTTTCTGATTGCGTTCCGACTTCAAGAGTTCGCCGCGGATACGGAGAATTTCCATCGCTTCGAAATACTCTTCCTGGAGCTTGTAAATCTCTTCCCGTTGCGAGTTGGTGACGACTTCCTTATATCCGGCGGGGAGAATCCCGGTGAATTTCTTGCCGATCGTCAATCCTTTGCAGACCGGGGTGTTCAACTCCGCTTTCTCCATGGTCAAGCGGTCGCCGTGATGGGCTTTCTCGGCGGCAAGCGACGTGAAACCGAAAAGAAGGACGAAAACGGAACACAGACAAGCGATTCTCATGGCGTCTCCTGGTTGCGCAAAGATGATTCTCACGAGTCGGGACCTGTGGTCCCGACCAAACGAGGAAATTTTACACTTTTTGAAAATCGTTGGGAATCGGTCGGCGAAATATTTTTCGTTCGAAACTTGACAACGCGTTCGAAAGGGGGAAAATTAAAGAAAAAGATTCACCAAAACGACCCGCGACCTGCGGTCGCGAAACACAAAAACGAGCCGGGACCTGTCGTCCCGATACTACCATGGGCTGGGAATACAGCGAAAAGACGAAACAGTTGTTCATGGACGCCGTCCAAGGGAAACCGGGGACGCATCTGGGGGAAATCGAGAACGCCGACGGCCTCGGCGAACACGGTTCGATCGCGTGTGGCGACGCGCTGCGGTTCACGTTCCGTGTGGAGCGGCATCCGAGCGATCCGTTGAAGGACGTGATCGTCGAAGCGCGGTACCTGACGTTCGGCTGCACGTCGGCAATCGCGGCGTCGGAAGCGCTCTGTTGCATCATTGAGGACAAGAAATTGTCGCCGGTCGACGCGCTGAAGATTACGAACCAGGACATCGTCGACTTTCTCGACGGTTTACCGGAACAAAAAATCCATTGCTCCGTGATGGGTGCCGAAGCACTCGAAGCGGCGGTCTTCAATTGGGCGCAGAAACGCGGGGTCAATCTGAACGCGCTCGGCATCGACGTCCATGCCGATGAACAGGAGGAAGGCCGAATCGTCTGCAAGTGTTTCACGTTGAGTGAACCGTACATCAAACGGAAGATCAAGGAATTGAATTTGCGTACGATTCCGGAGATCACCGGCGCGATCAAGGCGGGCGGAGCGTGCATGTCGTGCCATCACGCCCCCGGCGGTTTGCAGGATCTCCTGGACGAAGTTTGGAAAGGGGAAAAGAAACCGAGCGGCTCGCTGCCGATCGTTTCCGGAAACCTGACGACGATCGGACTCGCTCCCGTTGCACAGCCGTCGCCAAAAAAAGAGGATGAGAAACCGGGGGCCTTGTCGCCGTTCCAGTTCGCGAAAAAGATCGAAAAACTGCTCGACGAATATCTCCGCCCGATGGTCCAAAAAGACGGCGGCGACCTTGAATTGGTCGACATCAAAGACACGACGGTTTACGTCGAACTTAAAGGCGCATGCGCCGGTTGCGCCGGCGCCGGTCAGACGCTGAAATACCTGATCGAGCGCACCCTCAAGGAAAAAGTCGACGAACGGATTCGCGTCATCCAGGTGTGAATCTCAAAACGACCGCACCAACAGCGTGGTCCAGGCGGCGAGCACCAACAGCAGAATGCCCGTGTACAGCAGGACGTTCGTCAGTGCGATCTGGAAACAGGTGACGCGACGGTCGGTAATGTAATACCGTGTCAAAAAATATGACACCGGCGGCAACACGAGCAGATGGGTTCCGGCCCAAATGGAAATCAGCAACCAACCGGGGAGCGGCGTGGCGGCCGACCAAAGACCGAACGGCCAGAGAAGGCCGAGCAGCAGGACCCCGTTCTCTTCGATGAAAATGATCGCCGCGGTGATCAACTGCATTGCGTTTTCCCAACTCTGCCGATACGGCGGGAAAAGAGCGTAGACCATCAAGCGAATGCACAAAACGAACAGGAATACGCCGAAGAACGGAATCAACGCCAGGAAAAACATCGGCCGAACCAGACCGGCGATGAGGAGCGGCGGGAAAAGAAAACAAGCGAACCACGTCGCATAGAGAAAGCTCAGCGCAATGCGACCATGGTACTTTTCCAAACTCGACAACCCGTTCAACTTGAAGAGTTCGTCTTTCAGCCGCAACGTTTGATCCGAAACGAAAATTCCTTCGTTCATACCGGCGGCGAGACCGCAGAATCCCATCACGAACATCGCAATGGGTGCCGCGGCCTCCGAGTCGACGTTCGACGAAAAAACGCAACCGAAATAGGCGGCACCGGAGATCGCCAGGAAAAACAGGAGCGTCGCCGCCTGCAACGTGTAGTTGCGGTACGCTCGTCGGAACTCGAACACGATCAACGGATTGATCGCGTCGCTCGGATTTTTGAACGGATTCTTGACGAGTTCGAACATGATAAAACGAGGAAAAACAACTCCGTCATCCCCGCGCAGGCGGGGACCCGGAGAGCGGATTCCAAGGGGATATTGCACACGTTATTCACGGATGCAAAGGTTGATGACATCTTTCGGCTAGGTTCCCGCCTGCGCGGGAATGACGGGATTTTACCTTCTCACTTCCAATCGAGGGGGTTCTGCCAAGCGGCTTTCAACTCGTCGACGTCGGCCGTCAGCGTGTCGCCGAAGGTCAGCGTTTTCTCTTCCGTGACCTTGCCGAGTTTTTTGAACGGTAATCCGGCGAAGAACGATTCAAACGCGGCGGCATTTTCCCGTTCGACTTCGACCACGAAGCGGCTGTTCGACTCGCTGAACAACGCAATCGTGTCGAACGAACCATCCAATTTCGCACCGAAACCGCCGGCGAAGCACATTTCGGCAACCGCGACCGCCAAGCCCCCTTCGCTCAAATCGTGAACGCTTCGGAACAAACCCTTCGTGATACCGCGGTGCAGCGTTTCGTAGAGCTTTTTCGCTTTGGGGACGTCGAGTACCGGGACGACGTTATTCAATTCGGGAGAGCGCGGAGTACCGGCTAAATAATAGTGGGAGCCGCCGAACTCGTTTTTCGTTTCGCCGATTTGGTACAAAATGTTCCCCGGCTTCTTCAAGTCCATGCTGACGCAGGTCGACACGTCGTCGACTTGGCCCATCGCGGAGATCAGAAGCGTCGGCGGAATCGCGATCGGGTCCTTTCCTTCCGGACGGTATTCGTTGTTGAGACTGTCCTTGCCGCTGATGAACGGCATCTCGAAGCCGATGGAAACGTCGTAACACGCCAAGGCGGCTTCGACCAATGTTCCGAGCGTTTCGGGGCGGTCGGTGTTTCCCCAACAGAAATTGTCGAGAATCGCGATCGTCGCCGGATCCGCTCCGACGGCGACGGCGTTGCGGACCGCTTCGTCGATTCCCGACGCCGCCATGCGATACGGGTCGAGGTCGCCGAAATACGGATTCATGCCGCACGACACGACCAAACCGCGACGGGAATCCAATCGGGGCCGCAACACGGCGGCATCGCCCGGACCGTCGTTGTTCACGCCGACCAACGGTTTGAGCACGCTCCCCGCTTGCACTTCGTGATCGTATTGACGGATGATCCAATGTTTGCTCGCGACGTTTAACGAACCGAGAATCGCGAAAAGCATATCTCGGCAGGTAGGCAACCGACCGCCGGGCGGTTGCGTGCGGTACTCCGCACCGGAATCAGATTCAAGTCCGGAGTACCGGACGTTGCCGCCCGGCGGTCGGCAACCTACCTCTTGTCGGTACACGGCATATCGAACGACCGGCGGGCGTCCATCGTGGAGCAGTTTCATGTCGAGGTCGGCGACCTGTTTGCCGTGATAGTTCAGCACGAGCCGTCCCGTCGGCTTGAAGGTTCCGAGAACCGTTGCTTCGACGTCTTCGGAGTCGCAGAGTTTTTTGAATTCGTCCCATTTTTCCGGCGGCACGGCGAAGACCATCCGTTCCTGCGCTTCGGAAATCCAGATTTCGGTGTACGACAAACCGTCGTATTTCAGCGGAGCGTTGGAGAGTTCGACATCGGCTCCGATTTTCTCCCCCATTTCGCCGACCGCGCTGGAGAATCCCCCGGCGCCACAGTCGGTTACGGCGTTGTATAAATTTCGATCACGGGCCTGGAGCATCACGTCAAGGACCATTTTCTCGGTGATTGCGTTGCCGATCTGTACCGCCCCGCCGGACAGAGTTTCGCTTTCGTGGGTCAACTCGGCGCTGCTGAACGTCGCTCCGTGAATTCCGTCGCGGCCGGTTCGACCGCCGATTGCAACGATCAAGTCGCCGGGCTTCGGTTCCTTGAACGATTTATCCTTCGGCAGAATTCCGACGTTGCCGCAGAACACGAGCGGATTGCCGAGATATCGTTTGTCGAAATAAACCGCGCCGTTAACGGTCGGAATTCCCATGCGGTTGCCGTAATCACGGACTCCGGAGACGACGCCTTTCATCACACGGCGGGGATGCAGCACGCCGGGGGGAAGTTCTTTGGGATCGACGTCCGGTGGAGCAAAGCAAAAAACGTCGGTCGACGCAATCGGCTTGGCCCCCATTCCGGTTCCCATCGGGTCGCGGATCACGCCGCCGAGTCCGGTGTTCGCGCCGCCGTACGGTTCCAACGCGGAGGGATGATTATGGGTTTCGACCTTGAAACAGACGTTGAACTCGTCGTCGAACGTTACGACGCCGGCGTTGTCGGCGAAGACACTCACGCAGCGCTCGGCGACGTTTTTGCTCGTTTTCCGAAGTTCCTGCGTTGCGGCGAAGATCGTTTCCTTGAGCATGTTCGTGAAATGCCGCTCGAACTTCGAGCCGTCGGCGTTTTCCCGGACGTAATGAATCCGACCCGCCAAGGTTTTATGAGAACAGTGTTCGCTCCACGTTTGAGCCAAGGTTTCCAGTTCGATGTCGGTCGGATCTCGTTGCAGCTTTTCGAACGCCGCCTTGATCGTTTGCATCTCAGTCAACGAGAGATAAAGCTGTCCCTCTTTGCTGAGTTTTTGGAGGTCGGCGTCGTTCATTCCCCGGATCGGGACCGTGATGAGCTTGAATTCATAGGACGAACCGACTTGCAATTTGTCGAACGGCAGGTCCCCGAAAACGACTTGTTCGACGGCGTCGTTTGCAAGAAGCTTCGCCGCCAAGATTTTCAAGCCGTCCTCATCGACACCGGAAACCCAATATTTCTTGAACGTCCGGACCGCCTCGGTCTTGATTCCGAAATCGGCGATCGCTTTTTGGGCGTTTTCCGCCACGGAATCGGTTACGCCCGGCTTCGGCAAAACGTAAAGTTGACCCGGCTCCGCTTGTCGCACCGGAACCCGCAAACTATGGGGACCGTGAGCCAACACCGGATGAATTTCCGTCGTTTCGACGACACCGTCGGCAAGGAGTTTATCGGCGAACATTTTGATTTGCTCTTCGGTCAGATCGCCTTGAACGAGATATCCGTAAGCGGTTTTCGCCTGGATTTTATCGGAGATGCCGAGATCGGCGGCGTCTTGAGCGAGTTTTCGGCCGTGAAAATCCGGCTGCGACGGCGCCGGAAAGATATCGATTTCCCAAAGCATGGAATTCAATCGTTGAGGGTTGAGCGGTTCCGAACCTTTTGCCTTATTTTATCACAAAACCGCCACGACAAGTAGGGTGGGTTGCCGACCGCCGGGCGGCAACGTCCGGTACTCCGGACTCGAATCTGATTCAAGTGTGGAGTACCACACGCTACCGCCCGGCGGTCGGTAGCCTACCTTTCAACGACAATGCGAACGGAGTAGAATTTCACTATGATTTCCCTGAAAACACACCGCATCCACCAGATGTTCGACAAAACGGCGGTTGCCGATCCGTACATGGAAACCCGCCGTGAAATGGGGCGACTCCGATTCGACGGTCTTCGCCCCGGCGCAACCGTTGCGGTTACGGCGAGCAGTCGGGGAATTCGGGACATTGTTCCGATTACACGAGGCGTGGTCGACCATTTCAAGGAAATCGGCTTGGTTCCGTGGATCGTTCCGGCGATGGGGTCGCACGCCGGCGGCACGGCGGAGAGTCAACAGCGGCTCTTGGAACACTACGGTATCACGGCGGAGTCCGTCGGCTGTCCGATCCGATCGTCGATGGAGACCGTGAACTTGGGAAATTTCGACATTGGGGAGGGCGAAACGTGTCCGGTGCATTTCGACCGCATCGCTTCGGAGGCGGATCACGTTTTTCTCGTCAATCGGATCAAGCCGCACACCCGATTTTCCGGGCCGATCGAAAGCGGACTGTTGAAAATGTTGATGATCGGACTCGGCAACGCGACCGGCGCAAGCGCTTACCACCGGGCGGTTTCGGATGATCGGTTTCCGGTCGTGATTCGCAAGGTCGCCGACTTTTTGATGCAAAAAATCTCGGTGCTCGGCGGACTCGGAATCGTCGAGAACTCGGAGGGTCGCACTGCGGCGGTTCAGGCAATCGCCGCCGGGGAACTCGTCGCCGAAGAGGAAAAGCTCTTGGCGCTCGCCAAGAAATTGATGCCGCGGCTCCCGTTCGACGAAATCGACCTTTTAATCATCGACCGGATCGGCAAGAACATCAGTGGGACCGGGTTCGACACGAACGTCGTCGGTCGAAAATTCAACGATCACAAAGCGGTTCACGGTGAAAAGCCGGTCGTCCATCGGATCGCGGTCCGGAGTCTGACGACGGAAACCGACGGGAACGCCAACGGTATCGGCATGGCGGAATTTTGTTTGAGTTCACTTTTGCCGGAAATCGACGTCGAAAAGACCCGAATGAACGCAATCACGGCGGACCATGTTTCGGCGGCGATGATTCCGCTCGACTACGACACCGAAGAGGAAATCATCGATGCTGCTTGGCGTTCGCTCGGCAGTCCGGATCCGTCGACGTTTCGTGTCGCCTGGATTCGGGACACCGCGCACCTCGAAGAAATGATCGTCTCCGAGGCGCTGTACCGGGAGTTCGAAAGGTAGGCAACCGACCGCCGGGCGGTTGCGTGCGATACTCCGCACTCGAACGAAGGTCCGGAGTACCGGACGTTGCCGCCCGGCGGTCGGCAACCTACCATCCTTTCGTAATCCCTTCGTGGGCACACGGATAGATGCCCTGATCGTTCGGCTTCGGCCCCGGATCGGCGTCCCACGCCAACGTTTTCGGGAACGTGTCGAGTTGCGAACTCATCGCATCGTCCCATTTGACGACTTTGCCGCTGTACGTCGCCATGCGGCCGAGAATCGCGGTCAGCGTCGCCGTCGCGCCGATGTCGCCGTTGTTCAGTTCCTTGCCGTTGACGATGGCGTCGAACATCACGTCCATTTCGGTTTGGTGTCCGTCCGCTTCCCGCTTCCAGACTTGCGGTTCCTTCCCCTTGACGTGCATCGTGACGGTTCCGTGGCCGTCCATGTTGATGAACCCTTTCGTTCCGTAAGCGTGCTCGCTGAACGCATTAAAGCAGCCGTTGATTTGGCGGCAATCGCTGTATCCGCGGACGCCGCCGTCGAAAACGTACTCGACGCTGTGATGGTCGAAAATCTCGCCGAATTCCGGTCCGATCCGGACCGCGCGGCCGCCCATTCCGTTCGCTTCGATCGGGTGCTTGTCCCCCATGAACCAATTCATCACGTCGATGTCGTGAACGTGCTGTTCGACGATATGGTCGCCGCTGAGCCAATTGAAATAGTACCAGTTGCGGACCTGGTGTTCCATTTCGGTCTGTCCTGGCTGACGGGGCCGCGTCCAAAGGTATCCGGTGTCGAAGAAAATCCGAATGGACATCAAGTCGCCGAGCACGCCGTCGTGGATCATCTTGATCGGCTCCCAGTGCTTCTTTTCGAACCGGAGATGGTGTCCGACCACGACGATTTGCTTATTTCCCTTCGCTTTGGCGTGTGCTTCGATGAACATGCGGACTCCCGGTCCGTCGACGGCGACCGGTTTCTCGGCGAAGATGTGTTTCCCGGAATCGACGGCCGCCCTGAAATCCCGGGGGCGGAACCCCGGCGGTTCACAGAGGAGCACGACATCGCAGTCCGTTTTCAGGAGTTTTTCGCAGCAATCGAGTCCGACGAATTGGCGTTCCTTCGGAATATCCGTCTGCGAAGCGTATTTCGATTCGAACAGCTTCACCGTCCCGTCGACGGAGTCTTGAAACGCGTCGGCGACGGCGACGAGTTTGACGTCTTTCGTCGCCGCGTTCTGTAATGCGTTCTGCGCAGCGCCTCGACCGCGACCGCCGCAGCCGACCAAACCGATTCTGAGGGTTCCCATGGGAAAAGCTCCGATAAGGTGAAAATGAGGGAAAAACGAATTATAGTGAAGTCGAAAAGCAAAATCAACCTTCTTGACATCGGAATCGGGAAACGGGACAATGACCGTGCCAACAACTCAACCCCGTTTCCTCATGGCTCACGACGAAGAAGTTACGCAGTGGATCCTCCACCTTGCCGACGGCGACCAATCGGCGGCGCAGAAAATCTGGGACGAATATTTCACGAAGCTGGTCCGGCTCGCCCGGCGGAAGCTCGAAGGGATGCCGTTGCGCGAAGTCGACGAAGAAGACGTCGCACTCAGCGCGATGAACAGTTTCTGCATGGGAATTTCGCAGCGCAAATTCGACGGAATCCAGAACCGGACCGACCTGTGGAAACTTCTTGTCACGATTACGGCACGGAAGGCGACCGCGAAACTTCGGCGGCATTTCGCGCAAAAACGGGGGGGCGGCGGCGTGCGCGGCGAGTCGGTTTTCATGCACGACGACGACGATTTGCGTGAGGGGATCGGCAACATCCTCGGCAGCGAACCGACGCCGGAGCTCGCCAGCGACGTCGCCGAAAACACGCAGCGGTTGCTCGACAAGCTCGGCGACGAAACGCTCAAGCAGATTGCCGTGTTGACCCTCGAAGGATACCGAACCGAAGAGATCGCCGTCAAACTCGATTGCGTCCGCCGCACCGTCGAACGCAAACTCGAACGGATCCGAGAAATCTGGGCCGACGAACAATAAACAACAACACCGTTTAGCCGGAGCGGCGCAGCCGCCCGTGAATCGAGGTAAAATCAATGAACGACACATCATCGATCATAGGGAATACAATGCGTCATTTCGACCGAAACGCAGCGCAGGGAGAAATCTCAACCCAACAAAATGCTTGGAAATTCGGCCTCTGTCGGTTCGGTGAGATTTCTCGTTTCACTCGAAATGACGGTATTGTTGCTTTATTCATGATATTCGCCGTTTCGCTGTCGACTTTCGCCCGCGCCGAGGAGAATTGGCCGCGATTCCGTGGCGAGAACGGCCAGGGAGTTTCAACGGCGACCGGTCTGCCGACGCAATGGAGCGCCGAGGAAAACATCGCCTGGAAAACGGAAATTCCCGGCAGCGGTTGGTCGTCGCCGATCGTTTGGGGAGACCGCATTTTCGTAACGTCGACCACCGACGAGGGAAAGGAATGTCATGTGATCGCCGTCGACCGGAAGTCGGGCAAGATCCTTTGGGACAAAACGGTCTTCACCCAGGAGCCGCGATTCAAGCACCCGAAGAATTCGTACGCCACGCCGACGGCGGTCACGGACGGCAAGCGCGTTTACGCCGCGTTCGGCAGCGGCGGGTTTGTTGCGCTTGATTTCGACGGCAACATTGTTTGGACGAACACGGAACTCCATTATTATTCGCAACACGGTTTGGGCGCCTCGCCGATCCTGTACGACGACTTGCTCGTCATGCCGATCAGTCCGAGCAATCCGGAGGAGCCGAAGCGGCTCGGTTGGCAGATTCCATGGGACAAGTCGTATCTGTTGGCGCTGGACAAGAACACCGGCAAGGTCCGTTGGAAAGGGGAGCGCGGCATGACGCGGATCGCTCACATCACGCCGCTGATCGTGAACGTCGACGGCAAGGATCGGATCGTCAGCCCCGTCGGCGACGCGATTCAGGCGTTTGATCCGAAGGACGGCAAACTCCTTTGGACGATCGCGGCTCAAGGGGAAGGGGTCGTTCCGTCCCCGGCGCTCGGCGACGGACTGCTCTTCACGGCGTGGAGCCCGGAAAACAAGACGATCCGCACCGTTCGGTACAACGGTTCCGGCGACTGTACGGAAAAGGACATCGTTTGGGAACAGAAAAAGAATTCGCCGGGAATCGCGTCGCTTTTGTACGTGAAACCATGCGTTTACACGGCGACCGACAACGGAAGTTTCTCCGCTTACGATGCCAAGACCGGCGACTTTTTGTGGCAGAAACGGCTCGGCGGTTCGTTGAATCCCTCGCCGCTGTACGCCGACGGCAAGTTCTACATTCTTTCCGAACAGGGGAAGACGACGGTTCTCAAACCCGCTGCCGATCCGAAAGAGGAACCCGCAATCGTCGCCGAAAACGAGCTCGACGAACACGCTCTTGCGTCGATCGCCGTCGTCGGCAAACAGCTCTTGATCCGCACGGACAAGTACCTCTGGATGATCGGGAAGTAAGCGTGAAAACGAAACGGAGCCCGAAGCGTAAGCGAGGGATTGTGCCCGAAACCCTCGCTTACGCTTCGGGCTCTGAAGAACCGAATGCTCAATGATGTTCGCCGTTCTTGCCGCGGAGTTTGAGGTTCGGCTTTTCGATCGTCACGGAGGTTTCCGGCGCGACGGAATAGGTCAGCCAGACGCTGGAGCCGATCACGGAGCCGCGACCGATCACGGTCTCGCCGCCGAGAATCGTTGCGTTGGCGTACACCACGACATTGTCCTCGATCGTCGGATGCCGCTTCGTGTTCCGAACGAGTTGGCCGCTCTCGTCTTTCGGAAAGCTGAGCGCCCCGAGCGTCACTCCTTGGTAGAGCTTCACCCAATTGCCGATCACGCAGGTTTCGCCGATCACGACACCGGTTCCGTGGTCGATGAAAAAATGCTCTCCGATCGTCGCACCCGGATGGATGTCGATTCCCGTTTTGCTGTGCGCCCATTCGGCCATCATGCGGGGAATCAACGGGATTTCGAGCCGGTACATCGCATGCGCCAATCGGTAGACCGCAATCGCTTCCAAGCCGGGATAGCAGAAGATCACCTCGTCGAGTGATTTGCAGGCGGGGTCTCCGGCGTACGCTGCTTCGACATCGAGCGCCAGCTTCATCCGAATCGGCGACAGCGTGTCGAGAAACGCCAGCGCCTTGCAGTTGGCGAGCGTTTCCATGTCGTATTTCTTCATCGGCGTGCAGTTGCAGTTCACGCCCCGCCCATGACAAATCGCCCGTTCGAAGAGCACCGTCAGCCGATCGTGGAGCCGGTCGACCAAATCGCCGACATGGTACATCACGTTGGAGAAATTCAGCCGATCCCGATGCCGATAGCCGGGAAAGAGAATCTCTTTCAGATCTTCGATCACGGCGACCACCGTGTCGTGGTTCGGGAGCGGACAGTGATCGAGATGGTGCGTCGAGTTCGTCGCCTTGTACGTTTCGATGATCCGATCCGTCAGCGCCGGCAGCGTTTCCTTGAATTCGAGAATGTTCGACATGGTGTTTGCTCCTTTTCCCCAAAGGATTGCGTCGAGTCGGTGCAACAAGCAGCGGTTGAACAAAAGTACGATTTCGTGTCGGTCACAGTATATCCTGATCCCCAAAAAACGCAAGGTCGTTTTCCCTGGACCCCTTGTTCGCCAACTTGATTCTTCGCTCAGCAAAAGTTAAAATAGAGCACGTTCGACTCGCATCCCAACAATTTTTGAAGAACCATGAAACGTTTCATCGTTGCGATCGTGTTCCTTTTCCTGCTTGCTTCCGCTATCGCCAATGCCAAGGAGGGGCCCGCCGATGCCGTGCCGCCGGAACTTGACGCTTACATTGCGCAGGCAGACGACTCTTTCCAGTGGACCATCGTCGAGAAGACCGACACCGCGACGGAGAAAACCTTCGTCGTCGAGCTGACGTCTCAAACCTGGCACGACATTCCGTGGAAGCACTTCATGCTGATCGCGGTACCGAACAAGTTGGTCTCTCCGAACCATGCGGTTCTTTACATCGGCGGCAAGGGAATCGGCAGGAAACCCGGCGAGGGGGACAAAATGTTCGCCCGAATGTTGGCCGAAGCGGCGGGAATGTGCAGCGTCCAACTTTTTCAGGTTCCGAACCAACCGCTCTTCGGCAATTACGTCGAAGACGCCTTGATCGGCGAAACGCTTTTGAAAGCGATCGAAACGAAAGACGCGACCTGGCCGCTCCTCTTCCCCATGGCGAAGAGCGCCGTCAAAGCGATGGACGCCGTCCAGCAGATTCTCGAACAAGAGAAAAAGATCGAGATCAAGCATTTCATCGTTGCCGGTGCTTCCAAGCGGGGCTGGACGACTTGGTTGACCGCCGCGACTGGCGACAAGCGGGTCGTCGCCATCGCCCCGACCGTGATCGACACGCTGAACATCCGCCGACAAATGCCGTACCAGATCGAAACATGGGGTGATTTCAGTCCGAGCATTCACGATTACACCGACCGTCATCTCGTCGAGATGGACGAAACGAAAGTCACCGAATTCCAGAAAAAGCTCTGGACCATGATCGATCCTTACGCTTATCGTTCCCGATTGACCCTTCCGAAGCTGTTGATTCACGGAACGAACGATCCGTATTGGACGGTCGATGCGACGAAGCATTATTGGGAAGGACTTCCCGGAACGAAATATATCCTGACGCTTCCGAACGTCGGACACGGTTTGAACGGACAGGAACTCAAAGCGGCTCAAACACTCGCCGTGTTCGCCAAATACGCCGCCGCCGGACTCCCTTGGCCGAAGATGGATTGGAAGTTCACAGAAGATTCCGCGAATTATTCGCTCGCCGTCGAGTCGGATATTCCGGTGCTGAAAGCGAAACTTTGGACCGCTCAGTCCGAGACGAAGGATTTCCGTAAAGCGAAATGGACCCCCAAAAACGTAACGTGGAACAACGAGAAAACGACCGTGACGATTCCGAAACCGGAGACCGGACACGTTGCGTTTTTCGTCGAATTGGAATCGTCCGACGGTGCGCTCCCGTTCTCGCTCACCACGCAAGTTTGGCGCTATTAACGAGCCGTAATCTGCGATCACGATTTTTCAACCATGCAAATCATTCGAACGCAAGCCCATGCCCGCGCCGGGTTGGTCGGCAATCCGTCCGACGGATACAACGGCAAGACGATCTCCGTGATCGTCAAGAATTTTCGGGCGCAAATCACGCTCTACGAATGGGACCGGCTTGAAATCGTGCCGAGTCCGAACGACGAGAGCGTGTTCCGGTCGATTCACGAACTGTCGCAGGACGTCCGGCTGCACGGCTATTACGGCGGCATTCGGCTCGTGAAGGCGGCGATCAAGGGGTTCGTCGATTATTGTACGCACCGGAAGATTCGGTTGCACGATCGGAATTTTTCGATTCGGTACGAAACGACGATTCCCCGGCAAGTCGGTTTGGCGGGCTCCAGCGCGATCATCGTCGCCGCCTTTCGTGCGCTGATGCAATTCTACGACGTCGATATTCCGAAACCGATATTGCCGTCGCTGGTCTTGTCCGTCGAAAAGGATCAACTCGGCATCACCGCCGGGCTCCAGGACCGTGTTGCGCAGGTTTACGAGGGGTGCGTCTCCATGGATTTCTCCCGCGAAGCGATGCGTTCGGAAGACGGGTTTATGCACGGAATTTACGAGCCGCTCCCCGTGGAGATGTTGCCGCCGTTGTATGTTTCGTTCTCCGGCGAATTCGGCGAACCGACCGAGGTTTTTCACAACAATCTTCGTTTTCGTTACGATAGCGGCGAGAAGGCGGTCGTCGACGCCATGCACGGTTTCGCCGACCTGACCGTCCAAATGAAAGCGGCGCTTGTGAACGGCGACAAGGAAAAAGTCGGTCCGCTCATGGACCGCAACTTCGATCTCCGATGCAGCATTTGCCGCTTGCCGAAGGAACACCTCCTGATGATCGAAACCGCCCGCCGATGCGGCGCTTCCGCGAAATTTGCCGGAAGCGGCGGCGCGATCGTCGGAACCTACGCCGACGAATCCATGTTCCGTCAATTGTGTCTCGAAATGCTCCGGATCGGCTGCACCACGATCAAACCGATCATGTCATAAACTGTTTTGACAACGAAAGAACGTCATGAAAACCGATCGCCGCTCTTTTTTGCGAACATTGACTGTTTCCGGAACGATATTGCCCGCCGCGATGTTGTCCGCTCCATCCGTTTTTGCACAAGAACAGAAGTCCGCTCCGCTCGTCGATTCGCCGCCGGTGTTGCAATGTCCGACCAACGACGGCATCACCGTTGTCTGGGCGGTCGGTTCCCCCGCTGCCGGGCGGGTCGAGTTCGGCAGCGACAAGGAGAAACTCGATTCCGTGGCGCACGGCGACAAGTTCGGCTTGAATCCGTACGACGAACGGTTCCTCCAGGTCCGCATCGACGGTCTCCGGCCGAACACACGGTATTTTTATCGGACGCTCACCGAATCGTTCCGGTTCGTTAATGCGTACAAATTCGAAAAGGGGGAGCCCGTTTTCAGTGACGTTTATTCCTTCACGACGCCGGGACCGAACAAGGAAACCGGCTCGTTTTCCGTGATGAACGACACGCATCAAAATCAGAAAACGCTCCTGATGCTGACGGACCGGCTTGCGGCTCTCGGTTCGGATTACACCGTCTGGAACGGCGACCTCGTTCACAGCGTCGACGGTCCCGACCTGGTCGTCGAAGCGATGCTCCGTCCGGCGAACGCTCCGTTCGCGGTGGAAAGGCCGATGCTTTTCGTGCCTGGAAATCACGATTATCGCGGTGCGTGGGCCCGGAACCTTTCGAAAGGGTTGCCGACCTGGCCGCTTGCCGATCCACGGGACAAGGAGGTGTTACGAAATTTCGTCGTCCGTACCGGACCGCTGGCGTTGATCGGCTTGGATACCGGCGAAGACAAACCGGACCGGCATCCGGCGTGGAACGGTTTGGCGCGATTCGAACCGTACCGGATTGCGCAACGGGATTGGTTGGAGCGGGCGCTCGACAAGCCGGAAGTCAAGTCGGCTCCGTTCGTTGTTGCGTTCTGCCATATTCCGCTTTTTGACGCCAGGCCGGACGCAAACGACGGCGATCAATTGGAAAAATGGGCGGATTATCAAGGGCAATCCGCGAAACTTTGGGGCCCGCTCCTGGCGAAACACGGCGTCCAGGCGGTGATTTGCGCCCACAAACACCGTTTTCGTTACGATCTCCCGACCGAAGATCGTCCGTGGGCGCAGATCGTCGGCGGCGGGCACGGCGAGAAAGAACAAGTTACGATAATTCACGGAAAAGCAAACGGAACGAATCTCGAACTCGGCGTCGACGAACTCCGTTCCGGAACCGAACTGGGCCGCTGGACGTTTGAACCTCGAAAACGATCATAAACTTTTGAACCCAAGAAAACCCATGAACACAAATTCGAACCGTCGTGAATTTTTGAAATCCGCCGCCGTTTTGGGAACCGCCGCAACGGTCGGTTTGTCGCTCGGCCGCTCCGCTCACGCCCAGGGAGGTGGGACCATCAAGATCGGCTTGATCGGTTGCGGCGGCCGCGGATTGGGTGCCGCCGCTCAAGCGATGCAGACCGGCAAGGACGTCAAACTCGTGGCGGTCGGCGACTATTTCAAGGACCGTGCGAAAAACGGCCTCGCAAATTTGAAGAAGCAGTTCGGCGAACAGGTCGACGTCGCCGACGACAAGGTATTCGACGGTTTCGAGAACGATAAAGGGGTGATCGCTTCCGGTGCCGACGTGATCATGATCGCTTGTGCCGCGAAGTTCCATCCGCTTTACACATTGCGGGCCGTCGAGGCGGGAAAGCACGTTTTCGTCGAGAAGCCTCACGCCATCGATGCATCCGGAATTCACATGCTGGAAGCGGCGATTAAAATCGCACGGGAAAAGGGACTCTCGATCCTTTCCGGCCTCCAGAGTCGTTATTGTCCGCAATATCAAGCGCTCGTCGAGCAAATTCGTAACGGGGCGATCGGCGAGGTTCGAGCCATCCAGAGCGCGTTCCTGCGGGCTCCGTACGGGGTTCGCGCTTATCCGGAAGGGATGTCCGAAGTTGACGTGCAGGTGTTCAACCAATACATGTTCCGTTGGCTTTCCGGTGACGATTTTACGCAATCGCTGGTCCACAACGTCGATCGGATGACGTGGCTTCTCGGCGGCAAATTGCCGGACAAGGCGGTCGGCATGGGAGGCCGGGCATCGATGATCGAGCGGAAATACGGCGACGTCTTCGACCACCATTCCGCGATTTTCCATTATCCCGGCGACCAACTCCGGCTCTTCGGTTTTTGCCGTACGGAAACGAACTGTTACAATTTGTACGACGATTTGATCATCGGCGAAAAGGGGACCGCCTACTGGAACGATGCACGGATCATCGGCGAAAAGCCGTGGAAATACGAAGGCCCGAAACTCGGCGGACACGCCGAGGAACAGGTCGCGTTTTTCAACTCGTTACGAAAAGGGGAATGGACCGATTCCGGCGATTACATGGTGAACAGCACGTTGATGGCGATTCTCGGCCAGGTCGTCTGTTACACCGGCGCGATGACGTCGTGGAAGGAACTATACGACTCGAAGTTCACGTTCAAACCCGCGCCGGAGGAATGCGTCGCCGGAATGGCTCCGCCGACGGTCCCCGGTAAGGACGGATGCTATCCGGTCCCGGTTCCCGGACAACAGAAGTGGTGGTAAACGACGTTCATTCGTTCATCGGCGCTGGAAACCGTTCGAGTTCGAACCCCCTTTTTTTGATCACGGGAATGCTCCGTTTCTGCTCCGAACTCGCGGGAACATAACCGCGCGGCCAGGGGCAGTATTGGGCGAACAACAGTGCGGCCCGAAAGTTGTATTCGAACGGTTTGCCGGTGTTCGGCTGCGTCGGAATTTGTTGCAGAATTCCCGCCGTAACGAGTTCGTCAAGCGATTCGGGCATCTTGTTCTTTTCGAACCCGTATTTCAGGATCGCATAACGGAGGATCAGCACTCGCCGGTTGACTTCGCTGTTGAACACTTCGGACGGCGGCGAGAATCCGCTGTATTCCCCCAACGCCAACGGAAACCAAATCCACGACAGGCGCCGTTGTCGTACATATTCGTCCGAATAATTGTCGATCAGTTCCGTCAGGTTCCCGTTGTTTTCGAAAATCGCGTTGTCCGTCAGTTCGGCGAACCGCATCTGGAGTTGGAAATCGTTGTGGATCAACTTGAGCGCCCGGATTCTCTCCCAAGGCGCCCAACGATACCAAAGCCGCACATAGTTGTTCACGGCATCTTTTCCATTGCCGAAGAATGCCGGGATCTCATCGTTGACGATACATCGGTAGTCGGAAATGTAAGCGCAACGTATTTGCTCCTTGTTGTTCGGCTGGATTTCCCCCATCAATTCCAGCAGCGCGATCGCTTCCGTCGCGAACCGCGGCGTGACGTAATCCAGATGTTTGAGAGCGATTTTTTCATTTTTCGTTCGTTGTAACGCATATTCGAGCCGCGACAGGATCGCCAGCGCCGGATCACGATAAGCCCAGGCGGACGGATTCCGTTTCGCTTCCCGATACAGGCGGAACGCTTCGGTGACTTTCCGCAAGTCGTCTTCCGAACGAATCACCTGTTCCGCCTCGAAACGGGCTTTCCGGACATTCGGATCGACCGGTTCGTTGTGTTGGAGCTCCCACGGGTCGACACGGAATCCGAGGTCGATATTCGGTACGGAATAAACCCGAATGAACGGAATCGTGGCGAGCAACAACAACCCCGGTCCGACGATGAACCCGACGACGGGCCGCCGTGACCGCCAAAGCGGCTTTTCCCGCAACCAGTCGCCGATCCGTAATCGTGACGCAATCATAAATCCGAGCAGTACGGGAAACGTCGACAAACCAAACGCATAACGCCACCACTCGAGATTGTAAGCATCCGCGGCTCCGGTGAAGATACCGCCCCAACAAAGAATCCCGACCCACGCCGCCGCCGTCAGGCACGGAGAGAGAATCGGACTCGGAGTGAAAAGGGAAATTAACGCTCCGCACCAAAACGGAATCGAGAGAAAACAAATCAATCCCCAAGAAATTTCCGTAACGGGATATCTGTAATAAACAGCGGCCGCGAACAAAGTAACGCATGTGAAATAGACCATGCCGAACGCAACGATGCGGCTCCACCAGACCGTCGACGGTTTGAGGCCCCGATGGCCGAGCATCGCCACCGTGTTGTTCCGATGGTCCGCCGTGAAGATCGAACCGCAGAACACGCACACCGTGAAAACTCCGAGGAATCCGAACCAATACGGCGTGTCGTTGTCGTTTTTCTCCACAAAATATCGTGACACGATACAGGCGACACCGGCGGCAATCGCGAACCTGAAGAGCCAACCCGATTGGCGGACCGCCTGCCATGTCAATGCGATAAACGGATTTCGTCCGTAAAGAGCCGTCGCCGCCATGCAATTCATGGATGATGATGCGGTGGAGTCCGATGATTGCGCGGGTACGCTCCATCCCCGGCTCTTTAAGAAGGATTTTCTGTCGACCCAACGATCAAACCAGTAGTAAGCACCGTAGAGTGCAAGGAGGGCGATGACGATATCGACGGCAAGGAGCGTTGTCAGTTCGTAATCCGAGGCGCCGAGATAATACTTGCACAACGCCGCAACCGTCGCACCGCTGGTAAACGTCGCTAACATGGCAAATAATTGACTGCGGCAACGGGTCGACCAAAAGAGTCCCCAAATAATCGCTGCGAGAACCGTGTCGCAGAAAAGAATCGCCAATCCGTACAGTTGGTCCACGCCGATAAAGAGGTCGACTCCTGAATGGAAGTCGCCGAACGTCAACGGAATCGTCCCCCAAACCCAGAGGAATGTTTCGAGTGCCAGACAGAGCACAAACGAAATCGTTCCGAAAATCACCCAGAATATTTTCGCGGCGAAAAGTGTTCGGCGACGGATCGGCAATCCACGGAGGAAACCGTACGTTTTCTCTTCCTGTTCCGTGACGAAAACGCTTCCCGCCGACCCGAAGGCGTACACCGTCGTCAGGACCCATGCAAGATTGCACAGGACCATGACACGTACGGATCCCTGCGGCGGATTGGACGTCGTTTCAAATCCCAGCGTGATAAGGCCTTGGATCACGATGGCGCAGACGAAGAGCGCGAGCCAAATCGTCGATTGTTGGCGGAATTCCTTGTAAACAAGTGCGGTGAACGGATTCATGGTGTTAGCGATGAGTGGTTGACGTTTCTTTCGGGGCAAGCGCGTCGGGGGCCGACGCGGCTAACTCATGTACGCCAGGAAAATTTCTTCGAGCGACGGTTGCCGGATCTCGAATTGCGCAACGTTTGCATCCTGTTGCAGAATGCTCCGCGCCGCCGGGTCGATATTTCGTCCGAGAATTCGAACGTTCCGTCCTTCGGTTTGTCGTTGCACCACGGTTTCCAGCGGACACGAAAAGTCGCCGTCTGATTTCAGCGTCACGGTCAACAGGTGGGCGGACGCTTTTAAGTCGTCCAATTTTTCGACGAGCCGCAATTCGCTCTGCTTCAAAATCGCCACGGTATCCGCGACCCGTTCCACTTCGGCGATTTGGTGCGACGATAAAAACACCGTTTTCCCCGTCGCCGCGCGGTCGACCATGCTTTCCAAAAATTCACGGCGAACCATTGCGTCCAAGCCCGATGTCGGTTCGTCGAGAATCAAAAGCTCCGGATCGTGAGACAATGCCAACGACAGCGAAACCTTGGCCCGCTGCCCTTTCGACAGCGTTTTGATTTTCGACTTGAGCGGCAGGTTGAACCGCTCCGCCTGTCGCAAATATTCGTTCCAAAATCCGTTTGCATAAAACGACGCGGTGAAGCGGCCGATTTCCTGAACGGTCATCCAATCGTATAACGCCGGTTGCTCCGGAACGTAACCGATTCGCCGTCGGATTTCATAATCGTTGCGCATCGGATCGAGTCCCAACACCGTTGCCGTCCCATCGTCCGGTTCGCAGAGACCGAGCAGAATTCGGATCGTCGTCGTTTTGCCGGCCCCGTTCTCGCCGAGCAGTGCGAATACGCTCCCCGGAGAGACCGTGTACGTATTGTCATGCAACGCTGTTTTCCTGCCGAAACTTTTTGAGATGTGATTTAGCGTGATCATTGACGTGATTCGTGGTTCGTGGTTCGTGGTTCGTGGATTTCGGAGAGTTCACGTTCAACTATTTTTTTGACTTCTTCCGGATCAAGGCGGCTCCGAGCGGCGTCCTCCAGCAGTTGCCGAACTCGCCTCTCAAACCAAGTTCGCCGCTCCGCTTCGCAACGCTCTTTTGCTCCCGGAGCAACCGCCAGACCGGTTCCCCGCCGGAAACAGACGATCCCCTCGTCCTGAAGCGTCCGATATGCCCGGGCAACCGTGTTTGGATTTAACGCCAACTTTTTCGACAACTCCCGGAGCGACGGGACCATTTCGTCGACCTGTACCGCTCCCGAAGCGATCGAAAACTTGATCTGCTCCACGAGCTGCTCGTAAATCGGTTGCGGACTGGATAAATTGATTTCGATGAACACGTCGTGCCTCCGTTTGTCGGTGTGCTATTGCAATAGTGCAGTATACGGCAAAGTGAATTCGTTGTCAAGGGAATTTTTTATTTTTTTGGAGCAAGTTAAGTCGCTTCCGTTTGCGGAGCGTTCTTTCCGTGAAACCACGGGCTGAGGATTTCATCGTACCGGCAGTTCCAGCCCACGGAAAACGCCCGTCTTGTATTTCGATTTTTGGCCGATATAATCGAGATGTGATAGTTTCCGATCAGTGTTTTTTGATGAACGATAGCTTCGCAACCCCCCGGGAGAGAAAATGTCCACATTTTCCGAAATGATTTCCGTTTGTTCTTCGCTTGATCTCAAAACGCTTCTCGGCACGGCTGCGGCGGTTCTTCCGTTGGCCGCAGCGGTTTTTGCGTCGGCCCATGAACACGATGAAAATTGCGGCTGCGAACGACCGGATGTCGAAAAGATCAACGGCGAAATCGCCCGCTTGGAAGGGGTTCGCAATCGAACCATCGAGCAGCAGGAAGAGCTTTCCGAACAATATGTTGCGTTGGCGATCGCGCTTTACGACAACGGAAACGACTTGAACGAGATTCTCGCCGCGTTCGGCAAATCGGAAGCGATTCTCCAACAAACGCTCGCGCAAGGAGAAGATTCCGAAATCCGTCGGAAATTGGGAACCGTCTATCTTCACATGGCGGTGACATACAACGATTTCGACGAACTGGAAGAAGCGATCGGGTTTTACGACAAGGCGATCCAAGCGCTCACGCCGCTCGACAACCAAGGTGACGGAGAAGCGAAATACGATATCGCCGGTATTAAATTGAATCGTGGTGCGATTTTCCACGAACTCGGCGATTTCGACAAAGCGAACAAGGATTTTGACGAAGCGTTCACGGCGTTCCGAGCGGTTGAAAAGATCAGCGATCTGGACACCCGGTTTTACATGGCGAAAACCAGTGTCTCCCAAGGAGCTCTCTACCGCGATATGGGGGAACCGCTCGACAAGATCACGGACGCCTACAACCGCGCGATGCGGCTGCTCGTCGAATTGATCGACTTGGGCCAAATGGAGCACGAACAGGAATTGGCGAACACGTTGATGGATCGCTGCACCGCTTCCTACGAAGCGTACATGAATCAGGATTTCGAGTCCGAAGCGGACCGTACCGGAAAATTCGACGACGTGATTCTCAATGTCGGTCGTGCCATCGATATTCTTCGGAAAGCGGTTGCCGGGAACGAAGGAAACCATGCAGCCCGAACCGACCTGTTCAACGCGCTTTGCACTCAAGGGGCGATGTACATCGACATTGACAAATACAAAGAGTCGCTGCCGATTTTCGACGATGTCATCGGCAATTTCGCCGATTTTGCGCAAGAGACGGATCCGGTCGTCGTCAACCAATACGGTGCGGCCCTTGAAAACCGCGGGTTCGCCAAGATGAACCTCGACGAACTTTCGGACGCTCTCGCCGATTTCAACAAAGCGATCGAATGCCGTCAACGAATCCAGAGCGACTCGTTCGAACTGGACGACGAAGAACGCTTGATTTTCCTTCCGGCGTTGGCGACATCGTTCGCCAATCGGGCCAACGCCCAAGCGGCGCTCGGCAAAACCGATCTGGCGAAGGCCGATTGCCAACGCGGCCTCGACCTTCTCAAACCGCTCGCCCAAGACGGCGATGACGAGATCTCGGAAATCGAGCAGATGTTCAACACGCTCCTGAAGCAGTGGTCGTAAACAATAGACGCTCCATTCAATGAACCGGGACCTGTGGTTCCGGAGTGAAGGGTTGTCCTAACACTCCGGAACCGCAGGTCCCGGCTCTTGCGCGGTGTCGTTCGATTGTTTTAGAATCGGTACGACAACCCGATGTTGGCGGTATGCATTGCCGCATTCGCGTCGCTGTCAAAGAAGATGTCCGCGTAGTAGTTCAGGAAGAACGCCGCAGTCCGCTTCTGGTCGAAGTACCAATCGAATCCGGTCGACAGCGTCACGCCGGAGCTTCCCATCTTAGCGCCGAGTTGATCCGAACCGGCTCCACGCATCGGATAGAAGACCGAGCTTCCCGGACGAACGGGACCGCACAACAGTCCTCGGAGCGTTGCTCCGCCGCGAACATCCAACTGCGCCCAACGTTTTTGAAGTTCCGCTCCGAACCGGGCGAAAATCTGTGTGAGCGACGAGCGTCCGTAATTGCGGAATTCGTAACCGCGTTCGGTTTCCTGGGCCGACTCGATGTGCGCGTATTCGAAGTCGATCGCCATGAACGGTCGGAGCAGGTATCCGTCACGTCCGATGAACATGCGTCCCAATTCGAGGTTCGCTTCGAAACTTCCCCCTTTGTACTTTGCGGTGTAATTGTACATCGCATCACGGCGGTTCGACGTGAAGTCCTGGAACCCGGTCCCGATGAACGAGCGGAGTTCGTAATTGTCGTTGAACACATAACCGTGGTAGAAACCGAAGAAGTAATCGTGTGAACGGATGTTGTCCGCGAAGTTACGCAGCGATCCCCGTTCGTATCCGAACGTCATGCCGAGCATGTTTTTCCGATTCGACCAGAACGTCGTTCCGGCCTGGAAGCCGTATCCTTCGAATTCGTACGGATTGTCTTCGTAGAACATGCTGGCGAACTTGGAGGCACGGACGGTCGGCGTGAACCATGCGGAGCGTCCCATATCGCGCGGGGCCTGGCCGAGTGTCGGACCACTCTGCGGGTAGCCGGTCGCCATCGGAGTCGGACAGAACGTTCCTTCGCGTCCCATCTGGTTGAAAGCGTGCCGGTACATTCGGCGGTTCGCGATCACCAGACTTGTCGCCACGGAATCGCTGAGCGTTTTCGGGCTGTTGAGCAGGTTTCCGGCGATTCGGATTTCGCCCGGCACCGAGTAATCGAGTTCGAAATCGAAGAACGGGCTGAACCGGTTATCGATTTCCGAGAACGTTCCGGCGAGCGAACCGCCGTACCGCATCACGGGCCAGCCGACCATCGGTTCGGTGAAGTCGAACTGTTGGTTCGCGGTGATCGGTCGGAAAATCGAACCGCTGAGCAAGGTGACGTCTCCCTTGACGTTGAGCGGTTGCGAAACGCTTTGTGTCGGTCCGAAGTACCAATCGAACGCTCCGCCGCTGCTGATGATCAAGTTGCCGCCGACGGTTCCGGCTCCACCGATTCCGGCGCCGCTGTAAACCCGGACGTCACCGAAAACGGAGCCGTCGAGTTTCAACGAACCTTCTTGGACGTAGGTTATACCGCGATAGGTGTTG
>JAVBPI010000205.1:0-14828 GCA_031549705.1 Thermoguttaceae bacterium | reverse complement strand
CCGTCCCCTCCAAACCGGACGACAATCCGTCGCACATCCACCTGTTTTCCGAAAATTCACTCACCGAAATGCTCGAACGGATCGACGGCATCAGTCGTTTCCGTTTCGATTACGTTCTCGATCACCTTTTCGCTTTTCTCATGATTCAATCATGAACACGAGCGATTTTATTTGTATTGTGTCGCGCATTTCTCAGAAACACGAACCATGAAAACGAGAATCGCCGAGCACATTGATCTTTTCAACAAAGAATTCGATATGGCGATATGGCACCCTATCGGTACTTGGAACAGACTGCTTACAAGTTGAGTCCAAGTCGCTTGGCGGCATAACCTCGTCTCGTTTTCGGCTCCCGTGGCGACAGCGTCTTGGACCAATTTTCGAAAAAGCCGCGCAACATTCACCCGATTTCGGCTCAACCTTTCAGAAGGAACCCAAGAAGACTGCAATAAGTCGCAACATTTCCATTTACACAAACAAGAGTACCATGAACAACATCGACAACAATCAGTCCGAAGCCGCCCCGAAAAAAATCGACAAGCCGCGACAGTCACCCCTTGTCACGCTTTTTGCTTGGCTTTGTCTCATCCTCGGATCGCTCGGCGGATCGTATCTCGTTCAGGCGTGCGGATGCACCGACGAAAACCGACAAAAGATTCATCGTCCCCATCAAGACGACCGGACCGAAACGGTCTCCTTGTCCTACCGATAAGGCTCTATTTTCACCTTCAACCTCGTTTCAATAATGCAAACCGATCACGCGACCGATCCCAAGGATTCGCAACTGGGCGACACCATTTGCAGTACTCCCCCACAACGATTTTGGCCTTTCAACGGGGTTGAAACGGGCCTTTTTCTCGTCTCCATCGTCGCCATCGTTGTTTCGACGGTCATGGCAGTGCTGGGAATCCCGCTCGGAAAATTCGATCACGATGCTCCAGTGAGTCCGCTCGTGCTTCTCATTGTCGCTCTCGCCGTTTTCGCTTACTGGTTTATTTCCTGGATCCGTTATCACATGAAGCGTTCCATCACCGTCTACGAGCATGGATTCACGATCAAGTACGGCGTGTTCGGGAAGCGGCGATATTTGTTCGAAAACGTCCGGTCGTTCGACTTGCAGAACTTCGACTATCGACACGGAGGCGCGACGAGAAAGTTCGTGAAGCGGCTCCTCGTCAATCTGGTGAACGAGCGGGAGATGCCTTATACGGTTAAATTGGCCACGAAACCGGGAACGGGCGAGCACGAAATCGACCTGAAGCACGAGGAGGGAATGTGGTATTGTATCGCGGCCATTGCCGATATTCTGTCCCGTTACGACACGACTCGTCCGGTCGGCGTCGCCGCCGAAAAGACAACCGTCCGTCGATTCCTCACGCGGTATCATTATATCGCCATCGCCAGCATCGTCGTGTTGATATTCCTGATCATTCATATCGTGTCGGAAGACAGAGCCAAAGAAGCGCGGGCGGAAAAAGAGCGGGAAGCGCAATTGGAACGGAGCCGCGCCATGCCTCCTCCCGACCCGGCGATCGAAAGACAGAAGATGGAACTCCTGTTTCGAAAGCCCGACGGAAAAGTGGACGAAAAAGCCGTCGACGCACTGTCACGTCTCGCGGCTCCTCCTGACGTTTCGAACTTGTTTCGCAAACAGAAATCCGATGGCGATTCAAAGAGCGATGCAACGGTTGATCGACAACATGGCGAGGAATGAAAATCAAACGACACGAAACCGGCGGCACCATCGTTCAATCCGCTCGAACCGATCACTTCGACTTTCCCCGACCATGGAAAACCCTTTTGATGTTTGTCGCCGATCCGCTCCTTGGTGCCCCGTGGAAGAAGCTGCCGTCGTCGATTGGCAAGTAATCGAAGCGGAAAATGCCGCATGGATCGATCCCATGCGGCAAACACCTCAGGATCCCCTTTGGCACGCCGAAGGGGACGTCTGGACGCACACCCGGATGGTCTGCGAATCGCTGGTCGCTTCGGGAGATTGGAAGTCGTGCCTTCCGCAAGAACGATTCGCTCTTTTCATGGCGGCGTTGCTGCACGACGTCGCCAAACCTTTTTGTACAAAATCGTGGGACGGCAAAATCGTTTCGCCGAACCATGGTCCCCGCGGCGCCCGGATCGCAAGGCGTTTTTTGTACGAGAGCCTCGGGATGACGGGAAGTCCGGAACTGTTCCGCCTCCGTGAACTGATCGTTTCGCTGGTCCGAAAACACACGTTACCGTACAATATCTTGAACAGCAAGAATGCGGTCTTTGATATCGCCATGGTTTCGACGATTTCATCCTGCCGGCTGCTTGCGGTTCTTTCCGCGGCGGACATCAACGGAAGAATTTACGACGATAAAATTCATCGGCTCGAACATGTCCAATTGTTTCGGCAATTGGCCGAGGAAAATGATTGCCTGAACCGTCCGTATCCGTTCGCGTCGAACCATTCCCGTTACGCCTATTTTTCCGGTGTATTGGAGCATCCGGCGGAAATGCTTTACGACGACAACCGGAACGAAGTCGTGCTGATGGCCGGACTTCCCGCTTCCGGCAAGGACACTTATGTCGAACACCATTTTGCCGACCGTGAGGTGATTTCGTTGGATGCGTTACGCCGCTGGATGAATGTATCGTGGGACGACGATCAAACGGTCGTCATCGAAGTTGCCCGGGAAAAAGCAAGGCGTTTCCTGCGCAACCGCACACCGTTCGTTTGGAACGCGACGAATTTACGTCTCGATTTCCGTCGTTCGATCATCCGCCTATGCAACGATTACAAGGCGTCGGTTCGAATCGTTTATCTCGAAAACGACTTGCCGACGTTATTGCAACGGAATCGTTCCCGCAACCAGGCAGTCGCCGAAGCCGCTTACGACACGTTGCTCGACCGTTGGGAAATTCCGACGGTCTTGGAATCGCAAGAGTTGGACATCGTCACAACACCGTAAAGTGCCGGTGTCGGCGATTTCAAACAGGACGGACCCTATACGGCAGTCGGCGCGCAACGAATCGAATTTTATCGCTCGTTAAACCTGCCAGTCAAGGCGTTCCAGTACCGGCAAACAGACGAAGCGGGTTCCCTGGATGTTTTTGTCGAATGGAGCGTGATGGTGTCCGAAAACCCACAACTCGGGTTTGTCGGTCATCTTCCCGAACAATTCTTCCAAAGAACGTGCTGTGCGACTTGGTCGGTACCTGCCGAAATTCATGAGCATTACAGGATTGTCGAACAACAATTCTTCGGCGACGAAAGCCGGACATTCGTGTGACGCGACCACCCTTGTTTTTTGTGTCGACAAATGTTCGATCATGGTCCGGAGATCGCTCTCGGGGATTTCCTCTTCCGGAAACCAATCGAAGCCGGGCCTTCGGTACATTTTGTCGACCGAGAAGCCGCCGCGAACATACATGATGTCGGTGCCGGCCAGACTCAAGACGCCGTAATCGTTTTCGACCGGAAACTTCCAACCTTCAAGTTTCCGCTGAGCGATCCGCGCATAGCCGTCGTGATTACCCGGAATGAAGCGATGTCTCTCCGTATCGATACCCGCGACTTGATCGAAACTGAACCCGAAATCGCCGAGTTGAAGCGAATATTCGCAGTCCCGCGTCAGCGAAAGGTACTTGTCGTACTCGCAGTGAACGTCGCCGATAAATGAAATAATCGCCATGGATTTGTCTCCTTATACTGTAACATTCTATCACGCCTCAAGATTCGATTCCAGACGTCCGAAAAGTTTTCTCGAAATTTCGGGGGGAACGGCAATCGCACTTGAACGGCCGCTCGTTTCCGTTTACAATGTCGATGCAAATCGAACAATGGAAACCGCCATGCAACTTTTCGAGGACATTAAATCGCCGTTCTTGCTCTACCTGAAAGGCGGCTTGTTCCTCCTCCTGGCGATCATGTCCGGAACGCTGACCGTATTCGGCGATAACCGTTGGCATGCGATCGCTTTCCTTGCCGTCTGCGTTTGGGCGTCCTGCCGATTTTATTATTTTTTGTTCTATGTGCTGGATCACTATGTCGGAGGCGACAAAAATGCCGGCGTTTTCGCGATGCTCCTCCAATGCGGCAACTCACAAGCTTCATGCCGCTCCGCTCCCCGCGATTTGAGTGGAAACCTGTTCGCCGAATTGCCGCATTCGCTTCAGGAAGAACGGACCGAGAACCTTGCCGTAACGAAAAACGTCCGTATTGAACGAATCGTCTCGACCGGCCAAGCGAGCCCGGCCGAATTCCGGTACGACCAATCGGAACACGAATGGGTCGTCATCCTTCAAGGCGAAGCCGAAATCGAATTTGAAGTCCCCGAGGATCGCCGACGCATGAAACCGGGCGATTACGTTTTGATTCCGGCCCATCGAAAGCATCGGGTTGCATGGACTTCACCGGACGAACCGACCGTTTGGCTGGCGGTGTTTTTCGAATGAACCGCTTCGCAGGAGATTGGGTTTCAACAACGAAAAACGGGAGGAACGACGCTTTTATGTACCGTTACTCGAGATAAATGTTTTTCATTCCGTCGATATCGACGCCGATTGTTTCACGAAGGTAACGGTCGATGGATCCATGCTCCTTGCGGATTGTCGCCAAGGCGGCCGACAAGTACTCCGATCGAGCCTCGAAAAGAAATCGTAACGATGGCATGTGAGCGATGCGCTCGGCGTATTTTTTCTCAACGACGACATTCGAGACCAGGTAGTCATCGAGGATCGCTTTCTCGTCGACGCCCAACGCCGCCAGGATCAAGGCCGCGACGACTCCCGTCCGGTCTTTGCCTGCCATGCAATGGAACAGGAGCGGCGTATTCTCCACCTCCAAAAGCAAGGCGAAAATTTTCTTGTAGACTTCGACACAATCCGGTTCCGTGATCATTTTTTCGTATAATTCGATCACGGAAATTCGAAGTCGTTCCGGGGTCAGCTCGCTGATTTTCGCATCCGTATCTTCCGGCATCAGCGAGCCGCCCGGTTTCGCTATCGCCATCAACAGTCCCGGCGTATCGAGAGAGCAGACGCTTGTTTTTCGCACGGATTCCGGTGTCCTGTCCGGCGAACGGTCGATTTCACGTTCGATCCGCAGATCGACGACGGTTGTCAGCGCCGCGGATTGCAGGCAGCGCAGATCGACGTCCGTCAGGCGGCTCAGTTCGTCGCTGCGGAAGATCATCCCATGGCGGACCGTTCGTCCGTCGATGGACACGAGACCCCCCAAGTCCCTGAAATTACACGCTCCTTCAAGCGACACGGTATTTCGGTGCGTAAATACAAGGTTCATTGGAGGACTCCTTGACCCGCACCGGTGATCGGACGGGCGATAATTTCGTGCGCATTCACTTCATGGTGCCGAACTTTTATGAGGAACAAACAGGCAGGACATATCGACGCCTTCCAAAGTGAGCAGCCGGATTTTTTTATCGATACCGCCGGCGTAACCGGTTAAACTGCCGTTCGCCCCGACGACGCGGTGACATGGAATGACAATGGAAATCGGATTATGTCCGACGGCGCCGCCGATCGCCTGGCTCGACATGCCCGGTTTCTTCATCGCGGCCGCTATTTTTTGTGCGATTTCACCGTAAGCAACGACTTCGCCGTAGGGAATCTCGCAGAGCAACCCCCAGACCATCCGGCGAAACTCGCTGCCGCATGGTCCCAGAGGTAACTGAGAAATGGAGGGATTCTTGCCGCTGAAATACTTGTCCAACCAAAGCTTCGTTTTGTTGAAGAGCGGTAAATTCGACCGCTCACGCACTTCTTCCGAAATGGCGGCGCCGAAATATTTTTGGCCCTTCAACCAGAGGCCGATCAGTTTTTCACCGTCGCTCGCCAATGTGAGCAAACCGACAGGCGAGGGACATGTTGTCGTGTAATACATAGGAACTCCTTGACGCGGCCTTGTTCACTGGAAGACAATACCGTTCGTAAATGTGACGGTTCATCGAATAAAAGTTTCAAAATCATCGTTATCCGACAGCGACTTCAGTTTTGCCGGGGCGGCGCCGAAACGATCACCCGCCAGACGATAAACGCCGTCGAAAGTCTTCGGATTAAACCTCAAGTCCTTGTACGGCCAAGGCTTTTGCTCCTCCGCATACGGCCGAAGAAATTCGTACGCCGCTCGAATGCTTCCCCCTTCGGCCCCCGCATCATCCCAAAGATCGATCTTGTAACGATCCGCGTATTTGGCCAAAAGGATCAGCGGCCGGAGGTTCATGCAACTGTAAGTGAACGGAATGGTTCGCCGCAATTCGTGCGGTTGGCTGCCGTCCTTTTCAATCTGCGAGTCGATGCGGGCTTTGCTCCCCTCCAGAATTTCCTTGACAAGATCGTCTTTGCCGACATACCAGGCGAAAGCGGCGGTCTGGACGTCGTACCAGCTTCCGTGATTGTTGACCGCTTGGGATTCTCGTTTCCCGAACTTGCTGGTTCGGAGCCAATCGAGAAACTCGGTAAACCAACGTTTCATTCCTTCACGGTCTTTTTCCGTCCACTCCGGACAGGCTTCCAACAGACCGAGCATTTCGATGAGACCGTAGAACCGATGCGTGTCGATGACGCCGGTCGCGGAACCGGTGTCACGCCCCATGACGGCCTGCGAGTATTGCAGATGCGGGTTCATTCGCGTTTTCGGATCGAGAAACCAACACCGCAGAATTTGAATCGCTTTTTCGTTACATTCGGTGTCGTCCCCCAGGTAACCCGCCAAAACGAGCTTTTCGACGGCTTCGACCATTTTTCTCAGGTATGCTTGATCGTGTCCTTTTTCAGCACGAAGCCAATCATGATTCGGTTCGCCGTCTTTCTTGATGAAGGGTAAACCGTCCGATTTCTCCGGATCGGGCCAGTAATACGTTGAAAAACTGACGTAGTCGTTTTTCGTTGCGCCGGGAGGGGTGTACTCGTTGTTGACGACAGACGGCAATTCCTTCATTTCAAGAAAAGGGGTCGCCCCTCGGAGAAGGGTCTGATAACGATTGACTGCCTCCCGATCCTTAGCCGCGACAGCCGCTTTTTCGGCGTCGAGTTTTTCCAGCGACAACAGGAGGGTTCTCGCTTTGCCATGTTCCGAAGACGTTTTTCCACCGGAGAGCTCCTGGCCGTTCACGACGAAAAAAACGGAAAGGCTGAAAAAAAGCAGGGTCGAAGGCATGAAATGGTCCATGATTTTATGCACGGGCAGAAACGTCGTTTCGGATTCCGCGATGAGGTGAACGGCTATGTCGCATCCATCGATAGGATTTTGGGGACATCATTCCTCCGATGAAAGTCGAGGGAAGGGATGCCCCAAGGTCATTATGCCACGGATTGAACGAATCCGCAATGGAAGAACGGCGGTCCTTGAAAAAAGAGCGCGACGTACCGATGCGACAGTTGCGTCATGCGGTCGACAAGAACGGCGGAGCACCGAGGCGATCACGATATGGATCGTCTCGGTGCTTCCGGAAATCGTCGATGGGGGCCGGGAGACGCGATTCTTTCGTCGGTGTCTTAACGATAATATCCTCCACCGCGGTGGTGGTGGTGATTCGTCGAAGGGCCGTAGTAGGAACCGTGTACCGGATAATGGCACGGCGGTACGGGGACGACGATCGGCGGACGGTGGTAACAGCGGTCGTATCCATAACCGCTACGATACCCGTTCCCATAGCCGGGACCGATTGGGACATTGACGTAACTGCCGCGATATCCGTTGCCGTATCCATAACCATGATCGTGAGCCGAGGCTGTTTTCATGCTGAGAAATGCGATACAAACAACGATTCCAAAGGTGAGAAGCAGGGCATGGTTTTTCATGGCGTGTCTCCTTTTCAAGCGGATGGGGATGTGGTGTTGAAAGTGCAAACGGTTGTCCTTTCAATGATAGAATGGTATCAACGAAGCCATTTGCGACACACACCCAAAAATCTTGAGCAAAAAATCGGAAAATTCCGAACCTTTCGGATCGACCGTATTCCAGTTCGAACCCGGTCGATCCGAAAGGAAACGAAGTGGAAACCAAGCCCGATCAAAAGCCGACATGCGTTTTCTCCCGCACGAAAGAGCCCCCTGGTCGTCGTTCACAGGAACGAGGATCGGCTCAACTATTCGCACAAAAACCAACGACGGGCTCCGGCCCCAGCGTGACAATGTGGAACGGTCCGGCCGGATGAGACGCCAAATAATCGTTCAACTCCTTCTTCGACAACGCGTCCAGTGCCGCTTCGATCTCTTGCATCGATCTCACCCGACCGAGTTGGTACCAATCACGAGCCATGGAACCGCAACGGGAACCGGTCGATTCCTGTTGCATGACAAGCGAACTTTTTGCACGAATTTTAACGAGGTCCAATTCGGCGGCGTCGATTCCCTCCCGGAGCCGAATCAGCTCGCGGACCAACACGTCGAGTGCTTCTTCGGCGCGGTCGGAGCCGGTCCCGCAATACGAAAAGACGCCGGCACGGTCTTTTAACGTCACATAGGCGGCGAAGGCGTTGTAGCAGAGTCCCCGTTTTTCCCGGAGCTCGTTGAACAGTCGATTGCTCATCCCGCCGCTGAGCACGCTGACGCTGCTCCAAGCGTGCAAATATTCCGGCGAGTTCATCGGCGGACACGGAAACGCAACACCGATCTGTGTTTGCGTCGATTCGTAGGGAAGGTGAACGACCGGGGTCTCCCGACGCTTTTCCCGAATCCGCGGAACCTTGCGGGGCATCCAATCGCCGAACAATTCGCCGACCGTATCCAGAACCGTCTGCCGATCGAAATTCCCGGCGATGCTCAAAATCGCCCCCTGCGGTTGGTAGAAGTCGGCGTGGTATTGCCGAACGTCCTCGATCGACGTCCGGACGACGCTTTTTTCGTTTCCAATACTCGAACGGCCCCAGGGATCGGGGAAAAAATTGCGTTGCAATTCGAGCATCATCTTTTGGTACGGATCGTCTTCCAAGGCGTAAACGTCCTGGAGAACGACCTGTTTGGCGGCGTTCAGTTGATCCTCCGGCAGATGAGGCAACCGAACGGTGTCCCGCAACAATTCGAGCGACGGAACAAGTCCCTCGGCCAACAGCGACGCCGAAAACGCCGTGTGAGCGATCCCGACCGACTCCGACGTTTCGCAACCGATGTTTTCAAAAGCGCGCAGCATCTCGCGGCTGTTCCGGCTCCCCGCTCCCCGAATCGTCATCTCGCAGGTCAACGCGGAAAGACCGGCGCGGCGAACCGGCTCGTAAATCGGACCGCAGGGAATCAGCAGTCCCCACGAAACCGACTTGACGTCGCGCATCGGTTCCGTGAGAAGTGTCAATCCATTGGGAAGCTGCAAGACGGACGATTGGTTGTCGGTGGAAATCATTCAATCCCTTGTGAACTTTGAGAAACGCATACCTACCGTCCCCTCTCCCTCCGGGAGAGGGTTAGGGTGAGGGGCTCTGTGGTCGAAATCAGGGAAAAGCTCAAGAAAATCAACATCCTCATTTCTCTGTTTGCTTATTCGTTCGAGTATGTCAACGTCGAACGCCCCTCACCCTAGTCCTCTCCCTCCGGGAGAGGGGACGGAAATCAGTGAGTGTTCAAACGTCAATTCCGTAGCCGCGCCCTTTTCGGTTGATCATCATGAGGACCAATATACCGAGAATCGCCGCAAACAGCAACGGGCGAGGAATGAACGGATACCGTTTGGTTTCGGCGATTTCCGGTTTGCCCGGCGGGAGTTGGTCGAGAACTTTCCGAACCCCCGATTCGCTGAACGGTTCGTAAGCGACGGCGGTCTTTTTCATGCCGTCGTCGTTGCGGACCAAACGGTTGAACTCCTTTTCGGAAGCATCACGCAACGGTTGGACGTGTTGATATTCGTTTGGGTTCGACGTTTTACCGGCGAGAGTTCGGACGTTTCGAATCCAGAAATCCCGATAGACCGTTCCTCCGTCGACGCTTCGCAGCCGCCAAAGTTCGTCGGTGCCGCACCAAAGAAGCGTCGTCCTACCTAGGGAACGGAGCGCAATCAACGGCAAGTCGTTCTCCGTAACCGCCAAAATTTGAATCGCCGGCGCGGATTCTTGCGGTTGAATCGCCTGGAAAATCGGCGGCAACGAACCGAATGTTTCGCTCGTGAAACGGAAAATCATCGGTTGCGTGCTTTCCGTGAAATCGGTTCCGACCGTCCATGGCGTTGCCTCGAATCCCTTCATTCCGAAACGACGACCGGGAAGATGAACCAATCCTTGCGGCGCATCGGCGGCGTCCCATTGCTGCCTCAATTGCATGAAAATCCTGCTGTTCGGATCAATATCGCCGACGATCACGACGTCGAAACGGCTGACGTCGACGGCGTCCGGTTGCAGGGCGACCGGGTCCTGTTCGACATATCGGGGATCCGCTTCAAGAAGAATCGTTTTCAAGTCGAAACCGGGTTCGCGGCGAAAAAGCTCCCGCAGAAATCGATATTCGAAACGGGGCGTTTGATCGAGCAGGAGAACCCGAATCTTTTCCTTTTCGACGACGACTGAAAATTCGACACGATTATTTGCATCAATCCATTCGTTCGGCTGCTTGCCGACCGACAAGCGGAATCGGTGCTCTCCCGGCTCGGAAACATTCCATTCCAACGGAACCGGCGACGATTCGGTCGACGGATCGATCTTGATTTTCCGTGACAGCACGGCTTGAATTTTCGCACCGGAAAACAACTCGTCCAGTTGAACATCGACGTCGATCGGCGTTGTGAATCCGACCGCTTCGAGAACCGGCGTCAATCGAATCGGTTCGCCGGGAAACGTCGTTCGGGACAAGTCGGTCGTCCGCCAACGAAGATCCGGCACCGGAGCGGTCGCCCCGAATCCGACGGCGTAAATCGGAACGGGAAGCGTTTGGATCCGCTCCAGCGGCGGTCCGTCGACGCCGATTCCGTCTGACAACAGGAGCAGCGCGGCGGCATCGGGTGCTTGGCGTTCCAAGGTTTTCACGGCGGTTCCAAGCGGACTGGTTCCCGGCACGATTTCGGAAAGTCGATGAACGTCGATCCGATAACGGTCGGTTCCCAACAGTTTCGGAAGACGCTTGGTCAGTTCGACGGCTTGGAGAACGGGTGTCGAGTCCGATTCAAAGAGCGGCCGCTCCATGCTTTTCGAGTCGTCGACAAGAACGGTCAGACGAGGTGGAACGAAACGGTGGACCGTCCAACCGGGATCGACGGCGAGCCAAGCGAGAAGGGTCGCTAACAGAATTCGGTTCCCATCCCGGCACCGAACCGCCTGAAGCAGAAAGAACCCGAGAAACAGGAGCAAAAGAATTTTCATTGAGCTCCTATCGACAAGTTTTGCACACGGCCCGAAATCGCTCGCGTTTTAGCCGCGTAGCGCGACATTAAAGAATGGGGCGCACTCTCCACGCCCCCCATTCAACGAGGTTCACAGATCCATGAGATGTCAGCCGGTCGATCAACGGGAGTTACCATAGGACAATTCTTCGAATTTATCTTCGGTTCGGCCGGACGCCTGAATCGCATCGTAAATTTCCTTCCGGTGGACAGGGACGTCCTTCGGCGCTTCGATGCCGAGCCGAACCTTGTCTCCGCGGATCTCGACAACGACGATCGAGATGTTGTCGTTGATCACGACGCTTTCGTTTTTCTTTCGTGAAAGTACTAACATGGTTCACCTTCCTTCCTGCGGCAAAACTTCTTGGGGCAGCTCCGATTGCCTCATGGGCGACGGCAACCAACGATGCAAATCTTGATGCTGAACAATCGGTCGAGTCTACGGAACCGTTGAAGCAATGCTCAAGTGATCGAAACCTTGAAATTTCAACGACGCTTTCCATCAACCTGTCTTCACAAAACAGGCAAATGGGTTAAAATCCCGACATCGTTGGGAACCCTGTTTCGATCTCCCTTGACAACTGCATTCCTCCGGTGCTCGCAATTGTATTTTGGACTCAAAACGGGGTTCCGTCAAATTCCAAGGACTCGATAAACGAGTTTTTTCTTGCAGTCGGCTCCGATTGTGAGAGTTTTGTCGGACAAAACGTCCTTTATTGTCTTTCCTCCTGTATATACTATACGTTGAATTTCCGTTTTGTTCCTAAAAATCCGAAAAAAAGTTAAAAATAGTCGTGAAAATTGTCGATACACACGCCCATCTTGATTTGGAGCCGTTCCATAACGACTTCGAGCCCCTCCGGCAACGGTTGGAAACGGGCCGTTTTCCGGACGGTTTCCAACCGAAATCGCTGGAAAATCTGCCGCTCGCGCTCCAAGCGGTCGTGCTTCCGGGAATCGACGCGGATTCCAGTTGTCGTTGTGTTGAATTGTCGCGGCGGTCGCCGATTTTCTTCGCCGCCATCGGGATTCAGCCCAATTCGCTCGCCGAACTTCAGGACGGTGATTGGGAGCGGATCTTAGCGATTGCAGACGCCCCGAAAGTCGTCGGAATCGGCGAAACGGGGCTTGACCGCTATTGGGACACCTCGTCGATTGACACGCAAATTGACTATTTCCATCGTCACATTGCGTTGGCCAAAAAGATTGGGAAACCGATTTTGATCCATTGCCGGGACGCTTGGGAAGACATGTTGCCCATTTTACGACGGGAATGCTCGACTGCGAACGGCGGTTTGACCGGACTGATCCATGCGTTCAGTGGCGAGCCGGAACAGGCGTTGGAGTGCGTTGAACTAGGACTTTCGATCAGTTTCGCCGGGGCGTTGACGTACACGAACCGCAAATTCGAACCGCTTTGGCGGGCGGCTCAAGCGTTACCGGAAGACCGAATTCTCGTCGAAACCGACTCGCCGTACATGGTTCCTCATCCGTTTCGGGGGAAATTGGAACGCAACGAACCGACCTTGGCCGCATCCGTTGCCGTCCGTTTAGCGGAACTTCGAGGCGTTTCCGTCGAACGGATCGCCGAAGCAACCACGAAAAACGCTTGCCGACTCTTCCGGTTCGACGAATATCTGGTAGAGTAGGTGGAGAAGTTGAGAGTGGAGGTGGAGAATTGAGAGTTAAGAGTGAGAAACGCTTGCGTCCTTGATTCTCAATTCTCCACTCTCAACTCTCCCCTGTTAAAGCGGGCGTGGTGGAGTTGGCAGACACGCCAGACTTAGGATCTGGTGCCGCAAGGCGTGGAGGTTCGAATCCTCTCGCCCGCACTGTATGTCGATAAACCCTTGAAATCCTAGGATTTCAAGGGTTTTTTTGTTTTCTTGCCGCCGTTTTTCGCAAAGGATCTTTCGAAAGCCATCTTACTCAGATTGACGTTTGGGATGTGAAATCAGCCGATAGAACCGCTCAAGCGGATGGTTTGGGTCCAAGTTTAGTCCAAGTGAACAAAAAGGAAAGCGATATGGGAATCAGGGAGGCAAACGATACGGTGTACAATAAAGGGGGGCTCAAATCATTGTCGACGTTTTCACGCAAGAGATTCTCTGCACGGCTCAAGCAAAGGGAGCCGTTCACGATTTCCAATTGTTCAAGACGACGATTGTTTTAGGGATTTTATTACTGGCGGATAGCGGTTACCAAGGATTGCTGAAATTACATTCGAACAGTCGTATTCCGCACAAGGCGAGCCAAAACCATCCGTTGACGGCGGAACAAAAGTCGTTCAATCACGAGTTGTCGACGGAGCGAATCGTCATCGAAAACATCAATGCGCGGATCAAAACATTCAAAATCATGGGCGAACCTGCCGTCTAGGCAATTCGAGCGGCGCTGTTGCGCTTATTACGGTTCCGAAAGCGAAACACGCCGCACGCATCCGGCCGTCCGTCACGGACCTTGGCGGTGGCGGGTGGTCGTGCCTTGAATTCTTCGACGATGGACGTTCGATGTTTTTCCAATTCGCTTGCCGGATGATTCGAATCCATCGCCGCCACCGACGGGACACCTCCTTTTTTGTACATGGCGATCACGTCACGAACGGTGTGCGGATTCTGTTTGACGAGTATCGCGATTTCCGGAGCGAATTTTCCGCAAGCGTGCAGCCAAAGAATTTCGAGCCGCCGCATCACGCGGTCGTCCGGATAACTGTATCGCATTTTTTGAAAGAGCTCGCATTCTTCTTCCGTATAATTCGCTCGCAACATTTCTTTGCCTCCTTGCCGAATGGGAAAGGAACAATCATATGCTTTTCCGACAAATCCTAAAAAAGCAGTTTATCGACGTTGCTGAGTATAACAGAGGATCGAACCCATCACGCAATGAGCCGCGTCCATGTAATCCAACACGCAGTCGCCGCGTTTTGCCTCTGCGATTACAGGCTCCATCGTGTCTTCAAGAAATTTCCGTTGCGCAACGGGATCGGCTTTCGCGGGGATGCTTCCCGTCTTCAGGCACCGGATTTCTTTTTTTTGAGGAACTCGCGAATCCGGGTCGGGCTTCGTTTGGTGCCGGTCAATTCCGCGATTCTCGTTGCGTTTTCTCATTTCGCATGAAGAGCCGGGATGTGTGTCCGGAGCATGACATGCGGCTGCGGATCGCGGCAATAGGCTCGTGCTTGTTCGAGAAAAAGTTTTTCGGTGGCGCTTTCGTCGTGCTTGGATCGAGGCGTCATGGCAACTCCTTGAAAGAGGGATGATCAAGAAACTACCAATATGACGCAGCACACCCCGTCGCGCCAGTGAGGGTTACTATACCCGAAAGGTCGCGGCATACCTTCGCTTTGACGCTTATTTTTTCTGGAGATCCGTTTCGATGACACGCATTTTTTCCCATTTTCCGCCGAAGAAGCGGACCGTGAAAAAGACGCTGAAAACCCAGACCCACGCGGTGAGCATCGCCCAACACCAGTTGACGCCGAAGCCGCCGAAATGGATGCCGAGCCAACAGGCAAGCGGCAACATCG
>JAVBPI010000135.1:0-5743 GCA_031549705.1 Thermoguttaceae bacterium | reverse complement strand
TTTAATTATTTCAACTAAACCGCGCCGGGACCTGCGGACCCGTAGTACCGGGGCTCCGTCTACCGTCGGGGACCGCAGGTCCCGGCTCGTGAGAATCGCTAAACTTTCGTCTGTCCCGGCATCGCGATCGGGTAGTCGCCGTTTTCGTTCGGCATCACCGGAGCGGGACCGTCCATCGTGAGTTGGTCGAGGTTCGGCGCGAGTTCGACGTCCGATTGCATCGCTTCGTCCCAAGTCACGGTTTGGCCGGACTCCGCCGCCATGCGACCGAGAATTCCGACCATCGTGGTCAGGCAGCACCGTTCCGACTCGTTGATCGGTTTATCGTTACGGATGCAATCGAAGAGCACGTCGTGTTCGACCTGGTATTGATCTTTCTTCGGACCGTCCTTGTATTCCCAAATCAGGTTTTCCGCAACGGGATTGAACCCTTTGTAGATCCGCGGATTCGGAACCCCTTCGCCGATGATCGCGCAGCCGGTCGCTCCGTGAATCGTGGATTGAAAACAGCTCCACGAACCGACTTGATGCCGTCCTTGGGCGAAGAGGCGCGTTCCGTCCGGGAACGTGTATTCGACGCCGAAATGATCGAACTGCTGGTCCTTTTCCTTGCGGGTCTGGCGGCCTCCCATTCCCTGTGCGGAAATCGGATACGCCCCCTTCGCCCAACAGCAGACGTCGAGATTATGGATCAGCCAATCAAGGAGGAACGACCCGTTCAGCCAGGTGAAGCAACTGTAATTCCGAATCTGGTTGGCGACGACACTTTCCCCTTCCTGCCGTGCACCGAATCCGACCGGGCCGTGTTCACGGTACGCCCAGCAAGTAATTCGTTCGCCGATCAAGCCGTTGTGAAGCTGTTCGACGGCCTGTTGGAGCGGGATGCTGTGCCGACTCATGAGACCGCCGACGACTTTCAAGTTTTTCTGTTGGGCGACTTGGCCGGCCTTCAGAATTTTGCGGACGCCGGGAGCGTCGACGCCGAACGACTTTTCCATGAAGACGTTGACCCCTTTGTCGACCGCGTATTCGACGTGCATCGGTCGGAACGCCGGAGCGGTGGCGAAGAGAACGACGCCGCCGGGTCCGACCGCGTCGACGGCGTGTTTGTAGGCGTCCAGTCCGACGAACTGCCGCTCTTCGGGGAGGTCGACTTCGTTCGGATATTTATCCTTCAGGTGCGGAACGAAGGTTTTGACCTTGTTTTCGAAAACGTCGGCAAGGGCGACGAGTTTTTTCGGCCCCTCGGTGTTGAGCGCTTGCATGACGGCGCCGCGTCCCCGGCCGCCGCAACCGACCAGCGCGACCTTGATCGTGTTCTCCTCGGCAGCGTGGACTTTCGGCGTTGCCGTTGCGAGAACCGCTCCGGCGGCGAGAACGCCTGATTGTTTCAAAAATTCCCGGCGTGAATTTTTCGTGGTCATGAGTTGCTCCGAACAAGGAAATGAAGACTGAAAATGCAATCAGTTCATTCTAATCGATCGGCGCATCGGGTTCAAGACGACTCCCTGTTTAGCCCGCGAACCGAAGGTTCCGGTGCTAAGAGTTTACATTTTTACGGCATCGTTCAGGATGCCGACGTAGAACATCGCCAAACGGAAGATCATCAGGACGATCACGGCGGCGACGCAACCGTAGACGGCGAATCCGCCGATTACGGAAAGAACCTTCAAATTCAAAATCGATTGCTGGAGGTATTGCGTCGTCATTTTCTGCATCAATTCCGGAATCGTCCCCGATTGTTCGCCGCTGTCGACGCAGGAAATCAGGTCGCCGTCCAAATGGTCGGCGGCGAGAAACGCGTCGGTCAGCGTTCCACCGGTTTCGATGGCGTGAAGCATTTTCGGGAGGTTGTCCCGGATCGGTGCAAACCCGACGGCGTTGAACGCCAGCGTTAATGCCCGGCGGATATCCATCCCGGTTCGAAGCGTCAGATGGAGCCCCCACGTCAACTTCGTCAGCGCCAGCGTTTTGAGCAGTGTTCCGATTTTTGGAATTCGCAACAGAAAATAGTGGACCGCCCGACTGCTCTCGACGCTGTTTTTCGTCACCGTGTAAGCCGCGACGCCGATCCCCGCGACCACGGCGAGGAAAATGACGTATTTAATGAATCCGGTGACGCCGATCAAACCGAGTCCGAGCGGATCGACGATCGTCCCCGTCATCTCGGAGAGAACACCGCAAAGCAAAATCAAGAGTCCGATCACGATGATCGCCGCCCCGAATTCGATCATCGGCCAAATCAGCGACTTGAGGAAACTGCGGCGGATATCCTTGATTTGATCGTAATAATCGGCAAGTTCAATAAGCGTTTCGCCGAGGTGTCCGGATTCTTCACCGACTTCGATCAGGGCGACGAACATGTCGGTGAGCTTCTTTTTGTACGGACGGAGCGATTCGGCGAACGAGTTGCCGTTCTCCATCGATTCGGCGACGTCGAACCACATTGCGGAGTCGCGCTGCCTCGCCGCTTCCCGTTTCACCGAGGGAACCAGCGCGACACCGGCGTTGACGGCGGTTCCGACACGACGGCAAAATCCGGAGAGATCGCTCATGAGTTTCGTTAATTGTTTTGGTAGGTTGCCGACCGCCGGGCAGCAACGTCCGGTAATCCGGACCTTTCCGTTGTTCGAGTGCGGAGTACCGCACGCAGCCGCCCGGCGGTCGGCTGCCTACCTGATTCGGGTCAATCAAACAACGCGGTCGAGAGATATCGTTCGCCGGCGTCGGGGAGGATCACGACGATCGTTTTTCCATGGAACCCGGTTTGTTCGGACAATCGAACCGCTGCGCCGACCGCCGCGCCGCTGGAAATTCCGCACAGAATTCCCTCTTCTTTCGCCAACCGTCGGGCAACCATGATCGCGTCGTCGCCGGTGATCGTTTCGACCCGATCGAGGAGCGAGACGTCGAGCGTTTCGGGGAGGAAACCGGCGCCGATCCCTTGGATTTTATGCGGTGCGATCTTGCGCGGAGTACCGGCTAAATGGGCTGTGATTACTGCGCTCTCCGAGGGTTCCACGGCGACGGAGATGAGCGGTTTCTGTTTCGTTTTTTTCCAGAATCGGGAGATTCCGGTGATCGTTCCGCCGGTTCCGACTCCGGCGACGAGCACATCGACGTTGCCGTCGGTGTCGTTCCAGATTTCCGGGCCGGTCGTCTGTTCGTGAATCGCCGGATTCGCCGGATTCTTGAATTGTTGCGGCAAAAAATATTTTTCCGGATCCGAGGCGACGATTTCCTCCGCTTTCCGAATCGCGCCGGACATTCCTTCGGTTCCTGGCGTCAGGACGATATTCGCTCCGAACATCGCAAGGACCCGGCGGCGCTCGATGCTCATCGTTTCCGGCATCGTGAGCGTCAAGCGGTATCCTTTCGCCGCCGCGACGAACGCCAGCGCGATTCCGGTGTTCCCGCTGGTCGGTTCCACGATTTCGATGCCCGGCTTCAGCACACCACGTTTTTCGGCGTCCCAAATCAGGTTCGCACCGACACGGCATTTCACGGAATACGACGGATTGCGGCCTTCGACTTTGACGAGGATCGTCGTCCGCTTGTCGCCGAGACGGTTCAGTTTGACGAGCGGCGTCCGCCCGATGGAACTCGGATTGTCATTGAAAATTTGCATCGTGATACTCCGCTTGCGTTTTAGCCGCTTCAGCGCGTTATTTCAACACGGCGACGATTTCGTCGAGATTATTCGCCACGGAAATCGGGTGGTTCGCGAACTCCGTCGTTTTGACGCCGCGTTTGCCGAGCACGTCGTCGAAAAACGCCTTGTCGGTTCCGTGATAAGCGACCGTCGCGTTCGGATCCTTGAGTTGGTGTCCCGTCAGGATGCAAACGACCTGTTCCGACTTGCCGATGATCCCCTCGGCAACGAGTTTCCGGGCTCCGGCAACACTTGCGGCCGAAGCGGGTTCGCAACCGAGTCCGCCGGCGCCGACTTGCGCCTTGGCATCGAGGATTTCCTGTTCGGAAACTTCCCGGACGACACCGTTACAGAAATCGAGGGCCCGCAAGCATTTCGACAAGTTGACCGGCCGATTGATTTCGATCGCGCTGGCGATCGTCGACGCTTTACGTCCTTCGGCGTCCATTTGGTCGAAGAATTTCTTCGTCAGCGCCTTGTCGTAATTTCCGCCGTTCCAACGGAGCCCTTCTTTTTCGTACAACCGGTAAAGCGTATTCGCCCCGGAAGCATTGATGATCGCCAGTCGCGGAATCTTCTTGATCAATCCGAGATTGTGCAACTCGATGAACGCCTTGCCGAAGCTGCTGGAGTTGCCGAGGTTGCCACCGGGAACCACGATCCAATCCGGCGAATTCCAGCGGAGCGCTTCGAGCACCCGGAACATGATCGTTTTCTGCCCTTCGAGCCGAAACGGATTCACGCTGTTCACCAAATAGATTCCGAGCTGTTTGGAAACCTGCTGAACCCGTTGCATCGCATCATCGAAGTCCCCTTGAATTTGGATCGTTTTCGCACCGTAATCCAACGCCTGCGAGAGCTTTCCGTACGCGATCTTTCCGGAGCCGATGAAAATCACCGATTGCATTAATTTCGTACAGGCGGAGTAAATCGCCAGCGATGCGCTGGTGTTCCCCGTCGAGGCGCACGCTGCCCGCTTCGCGCCGACCATCGCTCCATGGGTGAACGCCGCCGACATGCCGTTGTCCTTGAAACTCCCCGACGGGTTCAGTCCCTCGTACTGGAGGAACAGCTTGTCGTTCCCGACGCCGACGAACGGAGCGACCCCTTGAGCCTGCTGGAGAATCGTCTGTCCTTCGCCGATGGTGATACAGCGTTCGATCGGGAGGAACGGCAGCAATTCGTGAAACCGCCAAACGCCGCTGAAGCGATGGGGATTCGACCGCTGCGACCAATATTGTTCGAAGTCGGCGAGACGTTTCGGCGGCGTGAGCTTGTTCCAATCGTACTGGACGTCCAAAAGTTCTCCGCAAGCCGGACAAGCGTGATGGATTTCCTCGATCCCGAAGGTTTTGCCGCATTGCGGGTTGATGCACTGTTGAAAAGTCGTCGACATGATTGGAGTTTTGATATGTATAAAGTTTTTATGGCAGCCGGAAGCGAAGGGTACTCCCGCAGCGCCCGGTTGGTGCAGTCAATCAGTTCGCAAAACCGGGCGCTCTCGCCGGACTACCGGCTTCGCTTCCGGCTACCATGTCGGCTGAACCGTCTCCACGGCGGCGATACCGCTGCGGACGGCTCCTTCCAGCGTTGCGGGCCAATCGGTTTGCGTCCAGTCGCCCGCCAGCGCGAGGTTGGGGAACGGCGTCGTCGGCGTTGGACGGTTTTCGAAAATGTTCGGATTCGGCGAAAAGACCGCGTTGAACACCGTCGTGACACGGCTGTGCAACAGTTCGTTCGGACGGCGAAATGCTTCCGGAAACGTCGCTCGAAGCTGTTGGAGGAACCGCTCAAGGAGCTGCGTTCGGCCATGGGAGGTCAATTCGACATCGTCGAGCAGCCGATGCGACGCGCTGATCACGGCGGTATGATAAACGCCGCGACCGTCGTTTTCCCGAGGGGGGCAAAACAGGAATTGGGCCGGTCCGCCGACCAGCGCCGACTGCTGTTGCCCGTTCGGAAGGATCGGACGGTCGAACCAACAATGCACCGACGTGATCGCGCCCGGCTCGAAGCGTCCCAAATCGAGTTGCTCGGCAAACTCCTCCAAGCCGGACTCTTCCAACAGTTTCCAAGCGCGAAACGACGGAA
>JAVBPI010000244.1:0-14509 GCA_031549705.1 Thermoguttaceae bacterium | reverse complement strand
TGAGTAGCCCATCTTGCCGGCCGATTGGCTTTTCATCTTCGTGCCGGTGACATTGCGAACCGAATTCATGATGCGCTCGGCGGCCTTGGGCTGGCCCGAGTGTTCGAGCAACATGGCCATGGCGCCGATCGCCGCGATCGGGTTGATCACGTTTTGGCCGGTGTACTTCGGAGCGCTGCCCCCCATCGGCTCGTACATGCTCGTCCCCCCCTTGTCCGGGTTGATGTTCCCCCCTGCCGCGACCCCCATTCCGCCTTGCAGGATTCCCGCAAGGTCCGTGAGGATGTCGCCGAACATGGTCGTCGTCACGATCACGTCGTAATATTCGGGGTTCTTCACCATCCACATGCAACAGGCGTCGACGTGGTTGTAATCGGTCTTGACATCCGGATAATCCTTGGCGACTTCCTGGAACGTCCGCCACCAAAGGTCGTGTCCGTAGGTCAGGACGTTCGTTTTGGCGACCAACGTGAGCATTTTTCCTTTCGGATTGTTCCGTTTTTGGGTGTACTCGAACGCCCAGCGAATGCAGCGTTCGCAACCTTTTCGAGTGTAAACGGCGGTTTGCGTCGCGACTTCGTCGGCGGTTCCTTTCTTGAGCCAACCGCCGATTCCGGCGTACATGTCTTCGGTGTTTTCACGAACGACGACGAAGTCGATATCTTCCGGCTTTTTCCCTTTCAGCGGTGTTTCGACGCCGGGGAACAGCTTCACCGGGCGGAGATTGATATATTGGTCGAACGCAAATCGGAGGTTGAGCAAAAGTCCTCGTTCGAGGATTCCCGGAGCGACGTCCGGATGGCCGATCGCGCCGAGCAGAATCGAGCTGTACTTTCGGAGCTGCTCGATTTCGTCGTCGGTAATGATCACGCCGGTTTTCAGATACCGGTTGCCACAGATATCGAAATCGTCGAAATGCATGTCGAGCTTTTCGAGTTTGCCGACGGCTTTGAGAACTTTAACAGATTCGGCGACGACTTCCGGTCCGGTTCCGTCTCCGCCGAGAACGGCAATCTTGAGTTTCTTACTCATGATACTCCATGTAAATTAAGGTGAATCGTTGAAAACAACGCTGATATTATACAAGAATCGATCCTTTGGGGATAGGTATACCGTAAACCGTGCGGGAACTTCCACGACGGCCCATTCTGTTTTCGACGGTTTCGAGTATAATGAACGGTATGAAAGACATGCCGAAACTGAACGAGGTTCACGTCGACAACTCGCCGGAGCCGAAACCCGTTCCGTACCGACCGCTGGCGGAGTTTTCGACCGTTGCCGTTCTGCTGTGGAGTCGATATTTCCTCGGTTGCTTTGGAGCGCCCAACCCGGTCGTTTCGACATGGTGGGGTTGGGGGATCATGGTGGTGTGCCTGATCGCCTTCGCTATGATCGCGGAAAAGACCGCCAAACGGTACGGTTGGGCGGAAAGATGGGATTACAGATTTTGGCTCTCGACGACCATCGTCTTGATCATGATGTTGTTGACGACGAAATGGCCGGGAGTTTGAAAAATAAACAACAAAAGCCGGAATGGAGCGAAGACGGTTGTCTGTTTACCGTCATTACGCCGGAGTACCGGCTCCATTCCGGCTTTTGTTCTTGAATTGAATAACACGTTATGACCCAATATCTCGAAGCGAAGCAAGGCCGCATCACGCCTGAAATGGAGCTCGTCGCCGAGCAGGAATTTCTCGACGCCGAGTTTATCCGATCCGAAGTCGCCGCCGGACGGCTTGTGATTCCTGCCAACAAGAACCACCTTGCTCGGAAACTGGTTCCGATCGGGATTGGGATCGCGCTGCGGACCAAGATCAACGCGAATCTCGGCAACTCACCGCTCGCCGGGGACGCTCTGTGTGAAGTTGCGAAAGTCGAATACGCCATCAAATACGGAGCGGATACCGTGATGGATCTCTCGACCGGCGTCGAGATCGATTCGTTGCGGCAGCGGATCATCGACAACGTCTCCGTGCCGGTCGGGACGGTGCCGCTCTATCAGGTTTGCGAAAAACTCGACGATATTGTCGACATGACGCCGCAAAACTTCCTCGACGCCGTGGAACATCAGGCGAAGCAAGGGGTCGACTACATGACGATCCACGCCGGGCTGTTGCAGGAACATCTTCCGATGATCGACAGCCGAATCACGGGAATCGTGAGCCGCGGCGGCTCGCTGACCGCGAAATGGATGGTTGCCCATAAAAAAGAGAACCCGTTTTACGAGCATTTCGACGAACTCTGCGAGATCATGCGGGAACACGACGTTTGCTGGAGTATCGGCGACGGGTTGCGGCCCGGCTGTCTGCACGACGCATCGGACGCCGCCCAGTTCGGCGAACTCGACGTGATGGGGCGGCTCACTAAACGGGCTTGGGAGCTCGGCTGCCAAGTGATGATCGAAGGGCCCGGGCACGTTCCGATGGACCAAATCGAGATGAATATCAAGCGGCAAATCGAAGTCTGCCACGGTGCCCCGTTTTACGTGCTCGGACCGGTTGTTTGCGACATTGCTCCGGGATACGACCATATTACCAGCGCGATCGGGGCGACGCTCGCCGCCGTCCACGGAGCCGCAATGCTCTGTTATGTCACGCCGAAGGAACACCTCGGTTTGCCGAACATGGAAGACGTTCGCAACGGTGTGATTTCGTACAAAATCGCCGCGCACGCCGCCGACGTCGCCCGAAAACGGCCCCATGCCCAGGACCGCGACGACGCCATGGCGCGAGCCCGATTCGCGTTCGACTGGAACGAACAGTTCCGTCTGTCGCTTGATCCGGAACGGGCTCGTGAATACTACGAAGAGAGCCGTCGGGGAACGGCCTGTCCGATCCAAACGGAAGACGGCAAGGAGAATTTCTGTACGATGTGCGGCCCGAAATTCTGCGCGATGCGAACGACCGGCGATTTGAACCGATTGCGAAAAGAACAATGATTTTCGTGTGAGGCGACGTTCCGTTCCCTCTCCCTCCGGGAGAGGGTTAGGGTGAGGGGCTTTGTGGTTGAAATTTGAGAAAAGGTTCAAGAAAATCGGTATCCCACGTCCTCTGTTTTGCTTATTCGTTTTAGCTTAGAGCTTGGTCAAAAATAAGTTATCGAATCGTACTCATTCGTTTTGCATACCTGCCCGGGGATTACGGCGGAGTACCGCCTTCATCCCCGGCTCCTTTCGATATGTTATTTTTCGCGCCCTTAGTTCACGTCGAACGCCCCTCACCCTAGCCCTCTCCCGAGGGAGAGGGGAGGGAAATCAATGCGTGTCCAAACTCAACGTCGTTCCTCAAGAATCAAACGCTTGCGAAGAATAACATGCGAACCGCATTCCTCTCGTTGTTCCTCGTCGTCGGGCTGTTCCTGGAAGCGGAAGCGAAGGAAAAATTTCTCCTGACGTCGAACGTTCCGCCGGGCAAGTATCTACATGCCTTAAAAACGTCATCGGAGTCGACGCTTCAATTCCCCAACGGAAGAACCAGCAAATTACAAAATGAGCAAGAGCAGGAGATCGTCCAGGAGTATCTCCCGGAAAAACCGGATGGAACGAAATCCCTTCGTTTTCATCTGGCGAAATACAAAGTACGACAAATCATCGACGGCGAGCAGGTTTTCGTGGATTTCGACAGCGAACGGGACGAAAACGATCCCGATGCAGCGAGCCTGAGCAACGCGATGATGGAAGCACGGTTCGGGTTCGAACTCGACGGCGATGGAACGATTCTCTCCGCCGTCGGATTCGACGAATTCAGCGAAAAACTCGGATCGCTCCATTCGAAAAAGTTCCCGTCTTCCGTAGAACAATTGCGTTTGCATTTTCGAAAATACATGGAGGACATGGTTTCCAATAAACGATATTACTTCAGCAAAGAACCGGTCGGCGTCGGCGATTCCTGGGAATATGAGACAACGCAACACGATACGAGCCGCGGACCTCTTTTGCTGAAATCAACCGCTCGTTTCGACTCGCTGGAGGAAAAGCCGGGAGAAGCCCCCGTCGCGGTAATCAAAACCGTGACCAAAGGAAAGCAGGAAGAACCGTTCTCGACCGTCTCGCGAAGAGGAACGTTGACAAATTCGGACGCTGTGGTTCGAACCGAAACGACGTCCCGATGGAACGTTCGCAACGCCTGTTTGCTTTCCGAAGAGTCGACAATAACACGAACCGGTAAATGGGCAATCCAAAGTTTCGATCCGAATACTCCTAAAATGAGCGCAACCATCAAGGAAACTGGAAAGACCCAAACAACCGTCAAACGATTGACGGAATAACTGAAGCATCATTAAAGTGACACGCCGGGCAGTTGTCGAAAAGTAATGTTCACCGTGAAAAACACAATCCTCGTTTCATTGGGACTCCTTATTTTTCTTCCGGGAATCGGTTGCGAGAAGAAATACCCGACGCCGCCGACCGTCTCGACGGAAGCGTTGATCGACGCCCGCGCCAAGTACGAACTGCAAGGACTGGAAATCGATCCGCAGCAGCGGAAGAAATCGTTCGACAAGGAAATCGAGGATTCGCTGGCCGCCGCCGAAAAAATCGCCGATTCGAACGCCAAGGACAACGCCTACGCCGACATTGTCAAAAAGTCGACGTTTTTCCAGGAATACGACAAGGCGGTCGATGTCGCCCGGCTCATCAAGCAGTCCGAGGTGAAAGATCCGCTTCTCGAAGATATCGCTCGAATTCGGCTCAATGACGCGGCTTCCGGTTTCATTCTCTCTCGGCAACTCGCCGGTTCGCCTGCCGTGAACATTCAGGGAGCGTTGGAAAGCGCCCGGTCGATGGGTGATCCGTTCCGGCGAATCAAGGTGCTTGGCAATATCGAGTTCCAGCAGATGAAGATGGAAAACGTCGAAGGAGCTCGCCAAACGATTCTTGAAGCGGCCGATGCTCTCGACAAAGTTTCCGCTGTCGATCCGCGAAAAGCGACGGTGCTCTGCCAACTGGCTCGATGGATGCTCCGGATCGACGAGAAAACGTCCGCACAATCGCTCTGTAAGCAGGCGGATCAAGCGGCGACGGCGATTCCTTCGGAGGCCGAACGGGTTTCCGTGCTGAAGCAAATCGCGGAACTTTATCTCCTGCTCGGCGATAAGAACGCCGCCGCCGATGCCTGTCGGCAAGGACTCGCACTGACGAAAACCATCACCGATCCGAAGCAACAATTGAAAACTGTTTTCGACCTGACCGATATTTCGCTCGATCTTCCAGCGACGCAAGCCGATGCCGATCCGGCGCAAATGTTGAAAAAAATCAAAGAAGCCGTTCTGAAAGCGGCGGCGAAAATTCCGTCGAACTCCGAGAATGAACCAACTGCGGACGTGAATACCTCGGACGACGAAAAATACGAAATCCAAGACGGGGAGTCGTTGCTGAAAACGCAGACGCCGTTGTTGACGTGGAAAAAAATCATACAGGATAAAAACGATACACTCGCCAAAATCGCGAAACGGCAAGTCTGGCAGGGAACACTCGAAGACGTTTGGGAAACCCTCGACGAAATCGACGAGCCGACCATCCGCGACGGTGTGGTCGTGGAAACGATCGATATGCTGATCGCCATCAAATCGTGGGACGACGCCGCCGGTTGGAGCGAGGAAATCGCCGATCCCACGTTGAAAAAAGAGGTCCGCCGCAAAATCGTGCAACAAAAGAAAACGGCGGCGGAATAGAATTGCGAAATATCCGTCATCCCCGCGCAGGCGGGGATCTAGAGATTTATTTTCAATGCGCTCTTGCACACGACATTCACGGATGCAAACGGTTTACGGCCTCTTTAGTCTAGGTCCCCGCCTGCGCGGGGATGACGGGGTTTGTATCCCGTTTGCTCATTCACTCCAACGGATTGAACACGAAGCCGGCGATCAATTTCGGGTAAAAGTAGGTGCTCTTTGCCGGCATCCGATCGCCAAGGAGGCTGAGCGTTCGGATGTGGTCGACGGTCGCCGGCATGACGAGCGCCGCAAGCGGATATCCGCCGTGGTTCAGTTCCGTGACGACTTCCGAAACAAGGTGAACGTAAGTCGGCTTCGGATGGTTCGGCTGGTTCAGCAGCGTTTCGACGATCAATCGGTGCAGCAGGCTGACGCCGAGCTCACGCCATTCCGGATGGTGATCGGATGCGACTTCGTTCATTTTTTCACGGCCCGCCTCGGTGAGCGTCGTCAGGAGCCAGGTTTTATCCTTGGCGGCGTACAGTCCGATCGCGTCCTGTCGGTTTTCCTTTTCAATGCGGCTCCAAACGGCGTCGGCGGCTTCCGGGCCGTGTCCGACGACTTCCGTAGTGAAACAATCGCCGAGTTTTGCCTTCAATTCGTCGCTGGAAAGTTCCGGCAAACCGGGGAAAAGCCGATGCGTCGGAAGGACGACCAAACCGGGATCTTCCATCGCAATGCAGACCATCAGGACGTAGTTCGCCGGGTGGTCTTCGGTGAGGAGGCCCATGTCGGAAATCTGCATCCGGTAATTGCATGCCGTTTCGTAACGGTGGTGCCCGTCGGCGATGAAAATCGGCTTCGGGTCCATTTCCTTGACGACGGCGTCGACGACTTTCGGATCGTCGACGACCCACATCCGATGGACCACGCCGAGATGGTCCGTTGCTTCAAAGAGCGGCGTTTCCTTGGCGGCAACAGCGTTTTCGAGTCGTTCCTGAATCGTGTTCTTCTCGTCCGGATAGAGCCCGAAAATCTGGCTGAAGTTCATTTTGCACGCCGTCGTCAGCATGAGTCGGTCGAGCTTCGGACCGCTCATCGTGATTTCATGCGGGTAGACTTTTCCATAACCGAACGGCACCGCCCGGCAGCGGCACATGAACCCTTTGCGGGTGAACGTCTTGCCCCCTTCAGTTTCGAAAACCTGGTGGTAAACGTAAATCGCCGGAGCGGCCTCTTGGACGAGAACGTCGTTTTCCTTCCAATCGGCGAGCGTTTTCGCGGTTCGGGTGTAGCGGTTGTTGGACGCATCGTCCGTCGGAAGCATCTTGTCGAGGATCAAGCGAACGACGTTGTGCGGATGCTTGGCGTAAAGTTCGGCCTGCATTGCGTCGTCGATCACGTCATACGGCGGCGCAACGACGTCGCTGAGCGGACCGGTCTTGTCGAGATTATAACGGAATCCGGCGAAAGGTTTGATTTCCATGCGATTTTCGTGGGAAATGGAAGCGTTCGGTTGGTTAATAACTATCGGTAATTATAACATTCGGTTTGGGGCAGACTACCGTCCCCTCTCCCTCCGGGAGAGGGGTAGGGTGAGGGGCTCTGTGGTTGGAATTTGGGAAAAGCTCTAGGAAATCAACGTTCCCTTCTCTCTGTTTTGCATCTTCGTTCGAATAATTCAACGTCGAACGCCCCTCACCCTAGCCCTCTCCCGAGGAAGAGGGGAGGTATAAACAGCCCGTCACACAGGTCCGAACTCGCTCTTTCATGCAAATGTCCTATTGGGTTTTTCGGGCGGATTTGTCCCGGGTGAGATCCCAAGCGATGATCCAGGTCGCTTCGGTCGGCTTCAGGCGAAATTCATTTTTCAGACTTTTGGTGAATTCCGGGAGGTGGGCGCCGCCGTAGAAAATCGCGACTTTCTTGTCCCCTTTCTTGATCCGCTGCCGCAGAACCTTCAACGCCGCGGCATTGCGGTCCGAAATGATCGCCGAGCCCTCGTCGCCGGAAATAATCCACATCGAGTCGTCCATTTGGTTGACCATTTCCTTGGCAAGGAGCCGTTTCAGAGCGAGCGATGTATTCGACACGAAAAAGGTTCCAAGGAGCCGTCCCTGGAGTTTCAATTCGTTTTCGTCTCCTTCGCCCGACTTTTTCAGGCTGTGGATCATCATGCGGTAGAGAACCTGCAAAAGGTCTCCCCGTTCGGCGACCCGCTTGGCGAATTCGGTCGGCGAAAGGTCGGCGTGAACGAAATTCGACGCCGTGTAATCGACCACCTCCAATTGGAACGCAAGGTCGAGAACGTCTCCCATCCCGGATTGGACGCCGGAGAGCGAACTGGTCTCTTTCTTTTTCTCGACCGCTTTTTTATCGAGTTTTACGTCTTTGTCCGCAACCAATTCGAACAGCACGGAATCATAGGTTTTGAACAGTTCGTTCAGCTCCTCGTAATACCCCTTGTCGCCGACGTGGACCGCCGCAACAAGATCGACTTCGATCTGTTTTTTGGCGTCCGTGAACTTGACGACCGCCGTTTCCAAAGCGAGCGGCTGCCGCTTTCCCTCCTTTTGAGTGAGGCGGAAATAGTCGCAGACCGTCGTTTGGTCCTTGAGCGGCTCCGCAGCGAACGCCGTCGAGCAAACAAAGAGCAGGAGAAAAACGTATTTTTTCATATTTTTTGCCGCCGAACGCGGTTCGGCGTGTTGAATCTTGAAAAAGGAAAAACCACATTGTCATTCCCGCAGAGGCGGGAACCTGGTGAATAAGCATTTATGTTATCTTGCACACTTGATCCACGGCATCTCCCATTCCATTGACAACGGATGAAACGTGCAATTGGTTTTTCGTCAAAAGGTTTCTTTCTGCGCGGGGATGACATACTCTTCTATTTTACAAATTAGCGATTGCATCGGCAAGGGTTCGGTGATTTTCGGAAAAATGTCGTCCGGCAACTTGCTTGAGCGCCGTTTCTGACGTATGAAGATGAGACCGTTGCCGAAAGTTTTCATTTTGCGAAAGCAGCGCCGTTGATGTCGATTCTCCTGTTTATTCTCCTTCTGTCGTTGACGCTGACGAATGTCGCCATAGGCTGCTATGCTGCGATCCTCTTGGGGTACGGACCGCCGACGCTGAAGGATGCGATCAACGAACTGATCGACGAGAATAGGGTACGGGACTTTCTCGATGATTTGCGGAGCCGATTCAAGGCGTTTCGGGGAAGAAAGCATTCGGCGAAGACGGAAGAGGCTCCGATAGAAGCGGAACCGGAGCCCCTCGTTACCGAAGCGGCCCCATCCCGGGAAACATTGGACGATATCATTCAGCGGATCACCAACGCCGACCTGAGCGACTTGCTGGACGACGAATCGGATTCGATCACTCAGATTGCGCCCATGCAAGAGCTTTTCGACGATGGTCTGGCGTCGATTCTCATGGAGCAGGGGACCGAAGCGTGGCTCATGAACGAAAAGCACGTCGAAACGTCGCTGTTGAAGTTGAACGTCGTGATGATGAAAAGCGGACGCTTCGCCGCAGACCTCGACATGCGGCTGCGTGAGATGCGTGCAAGGCCGAACGTCGATGAAATCAAAACGTGCCTGAACGAGTTGCGGGACGATTGCCGTAATTATCTCGACGCCCAAGCGACGACGACGGAACAGATGCTGAACCGGCTCGACGAGTTCGGTGAACTGAAATATCTCGCCGAAGAAATCGATTATGCCAACATGGAACAGTCGGCGCAGATCGAAACGACGATCAACAACCTGAACAATTTAAAGGTCTCGGCGAACCCGGAGGAAGCCATCGGTCGCCTGTTGAAGGAACTGTCGAGTCTCCGTATCGCCCGGCACCGTTTACGAGACATGCAGGAAAAAGCGTACATCAAAGTCGTTTTGTACGAAAACCGCCTGGATACGGTCCCGCAGCAGTTGTACTTCGGTGAAACGACGGGGCTCCGGAGCCGGATCGGGATCGACGCCGCGATCTTCGAATGGTGGAGGCAAAAACGGCAGGAAAAACGCCAGATCACGTTCGCGCTGCTCGACTTCGCCGAGTTCGGGGCCGCCAACGACGAACACGGGATTTTGCGTTGCGATAAAATCATCAAGCTTTTCGGCAAGTCGTTGGAAGACACGTTCGACTCGCTTGATCTGGTCGGTCTTTACACGGGGGAGTGTTTCATGGTCGCGACGATGAACATCGGCCCGAAAAAAACGGTTACGGAAATCGAGCGGATTCGGCAGCGCTGCGAAAAAACGTTTTATACCTATGACAACGGGACCAAGAAGATCCGTTTGCAGTTGACCTGCGCGATCACCGAAGCGTTGCCGACGCAGCAATCGACGGACATTCCGAAGATATTGGAGCAGACGCTCGCCGCCGCAAAGAAAGCGGGAAGGAACACGACGTTCATGTTCGACTCGAGCCAGTTGAGTCCCGCTCCGGAAAAAGTCGATGCGCCCAACCTCGGCGAACTCGACAAGGAAATCAAGCTCGACGTCGAAATGTAACAGGAATCACTCGAACGGAACGCACCGTTCTTCGATTTCGGCAAGCGAGTACAGTTTTCCCCGGTTGCAGCCGGGGCAGAATTTCGCGGTGACATTCCACGAATTCTCCGTGTCGATGTTTTGCGGCCAGAACGGCCAGGTCCGGCATTGGAGCGGTCGCTCTTCGTAAGCCTTGCAACCACGGGTCTTTTCGCCCAATAAAACACAGTCGCCGTTCTGGTATTCGCGAAGGCTCCGCTTGCGACCTCGCACCGTCCAAACGAACGCCTGCTCGAAAACCGCGACGGGGACGCCGAGGCGGGTCGCCAGTTTCTCGACGTCGTCCGGCGTTACCCAGACGTATCCCGGCCCGCCGCCGCAGCAGCGTCCGCACTGGGTGCATTCGAATTGAAGACCGTTTTTGTACCAAGGGTCGGACATGGGTATCGGTGAAAAGGGGCGAAAGGTAGGCGGCCGCCCGGAGGTCGGCAACCTACCTTCTACTGAACAACGGCGAATTGGATCGCGTTTTTGTCCCAATCGGGTGTGTTGCGGATCGTCGGGAGCACTTCTTCCGGTTCGTCGACGAACGACCACATCGCGATATGTTTTTGTCTCATGAAATGTTCCGAAGCACAGCGAGCGAACATCTCCTTGAGCGGATCGTAATAGCCGCCGGTGTTCAAAATCACGATCGGCTTGAAAAACAGGCCGAGCCGTTTCAACGTGATCGCTTCGAGCAGTTCTTCGAGAGTTCCGGTTCCGCCGGGGAGGGCGACAAGGGCGTCGATATCTTCGAGGAATTTCGCTTTACGTTCGTGCATTGTTTCCGTGAAAACGACTTCCGAAAGCTTCGGATGCGTCCATTCGACGTCGTCCATGAATTTCGGGATGATACCCTTGATCGTTCCTCCTTCGGCGACGACGACATCGGCGAGCTTGCCCATGAGTCCGATCGCACCGCCGCCGTAAACGACGTCGATGTTCGCCTTCACGAATTCGCGGGCAAGCCGTTCGGTGGCATCGAAATAAACCGGAGCGACACGGGCGCTGGAAGCGCAATAAACGCAAATTTTCATTTTTATGAGGGACGCGGAGTACCGGCTAAATGGGGAGGACTAAAAAACCTTGCGACCGGCGAGAAAAACACTTACGGTTTTGCCGAAGAGCTGCCAACCGAGGTATGGTGAGTTTTTACTCTTCGAATGGAAGTCCTCTTCCCGCACTGTCCAAGCGTGTTTCGGATCGACGATTGCGATGTCGGCGTCGGCACCGATTTGGAGCGTTCCCTTGGGGATGCCGAGAATCTTCGCCGGATTCGTCGACATTTTAGCGACGACGGTCGGCCAATCGAGGATTCCAGGCCGGATCAGTTTCGTGATCATCAGCGGCAGCGCGGTTTCCAATCCGATGATCCCGAACGGGGCTTGGTCGAGTTCCCGCATCTTTTTTTCCGTGGCGTGTGGAGCGTGGTCCGTGGCGATCACATCGATGGTTCCGTCACGCAATCCTTCAATACACGCCTCGACATGTTCGTTACCACGGAGCGGCGGGCTCATCTTGAAATTGGAGTCGAACGAACGGAGCGACTCGTCCGTCAAGGTCAAATGGTGTGGCGTGACTTCAGCGGTAACACGAACTCCCCGACTTTTCGCCCGGCGAATCGCTTGAACGGCCCCTTCGGTCGAGGTGTGCATCACATGGAGCCGCCCACCGGTGATTTCCGCCAACGTGATATCACGGGCGACCATCACGTCTTCCGCCGCCGCAGGCATTCCACGGAGGCCGAGCAGCATGGAAACCGTACCTTCGTGCATGACGCCCCCCTTGGTCAACGACGCGACCTCCGGATGGCTCAGGACCGGCTTGTCGAACATCAAGCAGTACTCGAACGCTCGCCGCATCAGTTCGGCGTCTTCGACGGGGGAACCGTCGTCGGAACAGGCAACGGCACCCGCTTCGAACAGTTGGCCGAGCTCCGCGAGTTCTTTTCCCTCCCGGTTCTTGCTGATGCAGCAGATGACGTAGACATTGCAGTTTCCGGCTCTTGCCGCTTTTTGGCGGACAAACTCGACGGACGCTTGCGTGTCGAGCGGCGGTACGGTGTTGGGGCAACACGCGATCGACGTGAAGCCGCCCCGAACGGCGGCAAGTGTTCCCGTTTCGATCGTTTCGTCTTCCTCCCGGCCCGGTTCGCGGAGGTGAACGTGCATGTCGACCATTCCCGGAATGACGATCTTGCCGGAAACGTCGACAATCTCGTCGCCGTCAACCGGTGAAGTGTCGAGGGAGATGATCCGACCGTTTTCAAAACGGAGCGAACAGATTCGGTCGAGATGCTGAGCGGGATCGACGAGGCGACCGTTAATGATCGAAACAGGCATGAAAACTCCCCGAATAAGAAGATTGTCGGTATTCGCCGACCGCAAACACTTCGGGGAAGTTTATCATGACCGCATCGGTTGTCAACCGTTCGCTCCCCAGAGTCCGTGCAGGTTGCAGTATTCACGGACGCTGATCGGTTCGCCGGCGTTGATCGTGAATTCGGCGCGCGGAGCCTCTCCCGGTTGCAGCATGACCCGTTGAGTCTTGGAGCCTTGCATGATTTCGATCCATTCGATGTAATGCTTCGCTTCCATCGGATGCGGGACGCTGCCGACTTCGACGACGAGTTTCGTTCCCTCGATTTTCAGGACGGGGACGTGTTTTTCCTTGGAAGCGTCGACGGTGTTTTCCTTTTGCAGCGTCATGTCCTGGCCGCAGCAGACGAGATCGCCGTCGCCGGTTCCGAGAACTTCGACGATGTTTCCACAAAGTTCGCAAACGTAAATCTCACGAAGCATGGTCATGGTATGTTCCTTTCCTGGACAAAATGGTTGCGCCGACGAAAAATATCGCGGAGTGCCGAGAAAACGCGGAGTACCGACTAAATCATATTGAGATTGTTGCACATTTCGCAGCAAAAATCAAGCCTGTCAAACAACGACCCCCCAACAATCGTGAAAGATCGTTGAGGGGTTCGAAATCGATCGATGAAGTCGAAAGACTATTTCTTCGCCGGAGCAGCCTTGGCGGCCTTGGCTCCTTTGGCGGCAGGAGCGGCACCCGCAGCTCCTTCTTCTTCGCCTTTCTTCTTTTTCTTCTTTTTGACGACAATTTTATAGACACGAACTTTGGGCAACGAAAATGGTCCCTTTTCTTCGGTCCAACGGTCTTGCTGCGCCAGTTTTTCGATCCGTTCAGCACGGGTCAACACATTTCGGGAACGGACGATTCCCTTTCTCGTTCGTAAGCTTTTATCGATAGTCATAATAAATCACCCTTCGGCTTCGCGGTTGGTCGGCGAATAATGAGACCTTAAGTATAATCCCGCTTGCCGATCGGTAAAGGGGAGTCGGGGAAATTGAGTGGGAAATATGGCAGCCGGAAGCGAAGCCGGTAGTCCGGCGAGAGCGCCTGGTTAAAGATTTCAACAAACCGGGCGCTGCGGGTGTACCCTACGCTTCCGGCTACCATGAATTACATTCCGAGTGAGGAAAGTTCGTCGCCGAAGAGGAGTTTGTTGGCGTCGAGGATAATCTTGACTTCGTCGCCGACCTTTCCGAGCCCGCGAATGTACTGAGCGCACTGGCCGGTTCCGCTTTTCGGGGGGGGCGAAACATTCGATTCCTCAATGGAACGGACTTCGTTCACGGTGTCGACGACCAGCCCGACCTGCACCTGACCGTTTCGGAGGTTGATCACGACAATACAGGTTCGTTCGTCGTACTCCCGTCCCTGCATATTAAAGCGGAGCCGCATATCGATCACCGGAATCACCTGGCCCCGCAAGTTGACGACCCCCTTGACGTAATGCGGCATATCCGGGACTTCCGTGACTTTTTGGATGCCGACGATTTCGGTAACATGACGGATTTCCAAACAGTAATCTTCGTCTCCCAAGCGAAACGACAGATACATGTCTTTCAAGGTGTCTTCGGTATCGTCGGAAAATGTTCCGTCTTTACCTGCGGTCATCACATCTTGCTGCTCGGTTTTGCTCATTTTTTCCAAAACGTCCGACATCTGCTTGCCCTTTTTGTAGAGTGAGGTTTGGAAGGCGGCTAGCCAATTTCGTCAAATATGACAAATTATGACAGTTTGTGAGAAATACACAAGTATTATAGAATGAGTTTTTACTGACCGCAAATTCAAAAAATGATGGCCATTGCCAAGAAAGTGGTTTTACTTCTGGTTATACAGATTTTAGTGCTTGGAGCGACGTGTGAAGACCGACAAACTGGGGGCAATGCAAAAAAAATTCCTATTACGTTGTTTGGGAGCATTGAAATTTGTGAAATCGTGTGCTAGAATTCCGTTGT
>JAVBPI010000110.1:0-24794 GCA_031549705.1 Thermoguttaceae bacterium | reverse complement strand
AAAGCAGCGGTCGGACGAATGGTCATTCCGAGTTCGAAGTTTCTTCCCAGCCCATTTGGTTAATCAGAAAACTGACTCCCCAAGCAACCGGAATAATCGTCGCTGTCAGCAACGCAATGCCGCCCCACTGCCGAGCGGACAGTGAAACCGTCCGGAAAATCTCGCCGATCCCCAAGTGGTCGCTCGCTTGGACCATTGAAAACTGGGCAACGGCAATAATCGCCACGATTAAGAGAAACGCGCGGTTTTTCAGCAGTTGTCCGAACGGCGACTCCTCGAATCGAAGCGATCGGCAAACGAAGATCCGCCAGAACTGGAACATCACGAAGATCGTGAAAAACACGGTCAACGCTTCAAGATTTTTCTCGGCACGGGGCTCCAAATCGAACGTGAATCGTTGCTCCGCGTCAAGGAACCAGCCGTAGTACAAGGCGAGGAACAGGATCACGACTTGATAAAAACTGTTGAGCAGAATGGAAACGCCCATCGATGGCGTGATGATCGAAGCATCGCGTGAAACCGGTTTGCGGCGCATCGAACTTGCTCGCGGCGGCTCCGTACTCAACGCAATCGCGGCAAAGGTGTCCATGATGATGTTGATCCACAAAAGCTGCGGAACCGTCAACGGGAGCGGCACGCCGACCAACGGACCGATCAGGGCGCAAGTGAGCGCGACCACGTTCACCGAAAGCTGGAATTGCAGGAACCGCTGGATATTTTGGTACAGCGTCCGGCCCCACCAGATTCCCGTAACGATACTCTTGAAATTATCGTCGATCAACACGATATCGCTCGCTTCCTTGGCGACTTCGGTTCCCGTCAATCCCATCGAGATGCCGACGTCCGCGAACTTCAGGGCCGGTGCGTCGTTCGTTCCGTCTCCCGTCATCGCAACGACTTCGCCGTCGTGATGCATCGCTTTCACCAATCGGAGCTTGTCCATCGGCGTCGAACGGGCCAAGACACGGAGGCGGCGGGCGACGTCGGGAAGATTTTCGTCCGAAATACTCGCCAACTCCGCCGAGGTCATCACGAGTTCCCTGGCGCCGGTGTAATCGTCCGAGGGAACAAAATCTTTCGAAAGAATTCCGGCCTGCCTGCCGATGGCAATCGCCGTCGGCTCCGCGTCTCCGGTAATCATCTTGACGTCGACCCCCGCTTGGCGACAGGTATCGATCGCTTTGGCGACTTCCGGCCGGATCGGATCGGCGATGCCGACGAGAGCAAGCAACGTATGGCAACGACATTCCAGGCAATGATCGGCGTTTGCTTCGTTGAAGCAGTTCCCTTCGGCGTGCTTTTCCGTGAAGGCGATCACACGCAATGCTTGTCCCGAAGCCTGATCAAGTGCGGCGCTGATCGTGGCAAGATGGGGCTCGATCGGCTGCGGCGTTCCGTCGACATAAACGGACGAACAGCGGCCGATCAACTTTTCGGGTGCTCCTTTGGCAAGGCAAATCCTGTTTCCGTCGACGTCGAGGAGGACGAGCGACAATTTTCGTTGCGAATTATGGCTCAACTCCCAAAGCCGCTTGTTTTTGTCACGGTAATCACGATAGTCGACCCCGGCATCGTGCAGCAGACGCAACAGGGCACACTCGGTCGGATTGCCGATCCCCTCGACGGTTTCCTTGCCGTCCGGGCGGTTTTTGCCGGTCTCGATATGGAGCGCCGCTTCACTGTTCGCGGAGATCGAATCGACCAGTTTCGGCCATTCCGGCAGGGCATGCATCGTTTTATCCGTACCTGTCCATTCTTTCAGGCCGACGAAGAGCCAGGTCGCGGTCATTCGGTTCTGTGTGAGCGTTCCGGTTTTGTCCGAGCAGACGACGGTTGCCGAGCCGATGGTTTCCGAAGCGACGAGCTTGCGAATCAGGCAGTTTTCGCGGGCCATTTTCATCATGTTCAGCGCCAGCGAAACCGTCACCATCATCGGGAGCCCTTCCGGGACGGCGACGACGATAATCGTTACGGCAATAACGAAACAAGTGAGGAGTTGCCGAACGAGGCTCATCGCTTCGCCGACGACCCATTTCATCGCTTCGGGGCCTTGAAGCAGTTTCGATTCTCCCGACGGATGGAAGAAGACGACCGAGGCGTCTTGGGCGTCGATCACTTCCATGGCCCCCAAACCGACGCCGAACAGACCGACGACCAGCGGAATGCACGCCAGTATTTGGAGCAGCGGATTATTCAAGGGAATATCCATGCTTTCGAAAAACGGCTTCAGCGCAAACCGCATCGCCACAAAACCGAGCAGAAGCGAAACCAGACTCAAGACGGCGAACGGAACCACCTCTTGGAAATGGATGAACCCTGTCCATGTGTCATGGAAAAGAACCGACTTCCAGATCGCTTCACCCGCCATCACGGTAAAAATCGTCATCGCCCCGCAAACGCCGACGACGCTGATCTGTTTGGCGAGGACCGAAAGTTTTTGGGTGAGCGGCGTGTCGGAGTCCGATTCCGCGGAGCCGAGGTTCGCCGCGATTTGGCCGAGCCGCGTCTTGTCGCCGACCGCCGTGACAAAGTACATTCCGTGTCCGTCCGAGACCATTGTTCCACGGTAAACAAGTTGAGCGTCGTCGTATTTGTCGGGGGTGATCGCTCCCGAATCGTTGACGGGCTGTTTTTCGACGGGAACCGACTCGCCGGACATCACGGCTTGGTCGATGAGCAACCCGAGTTCATCAAGGACGACACCGTCGGCGGGAACTTTGTCGCCGAGATCGAGCCGAACCAGATCGCCGACAACGACGTCGTTGATCGACACCTCGGTGATTTGTCCGTTACGCAACACCTTGATTCGGATGTCGTCCTTGACTTTGTTTAGCAACTCAAACTCTCCGGCGCTTTTCAGCTCGCTGAAAAAGCCCGCAAGCGTCGCCAGAAGAACGGCCAGGACAATGCCGATCGAATCGACGAAACTCGCTTCTTCGTGGTGAAGAACGGTTTTTTCGATCACCGTCATCAGGAGCGAGACGACCGCAGCGACCAGCAGAATACGGATGGTCGGATCTTCGAATTTTTCGAGGAGCAGTTTCCACCACGGATCACGTTCGGGAGGGGTGAGGGTGTTGCGGCCGAATTTTTCCGCGGAGAGTCGTACTTGCTCTGAATCGAGTCCCTGCCGGATGTCGACCGCGATATTCTCAAACGTGATTTTGGTGTCACTCATGGTCATTCAGTTAAACGTGAAAAGGAGCAAAAAAATCCGACGAATCACCGATCAACCGCCGCCGCCGCCGACGCTGAAGCCGCCGCCCAATCCATATGTCCCATGGTTTCCGCACCAAGGGCAGGTCAAATCGACCGTACCCCGTGACAAATCCGGGCAACAATGGATTTTACCGCATTGGCAATGGGCGGCCACCGCGTTGTTGCAGTGGGGACACGGGGCGATGTCGGCCAATTGTTCCGTCGACACGGAAACGCCCGCTCCCGCCGAAATCTGTTCGAAGTCGTCCAGCGGAAACGATCCGGCGACATTATAGACGTTTTTGGCGCCCATTCCGAGGAACCCACCCGTTTTTTCTTCGCTTCGGACAAACTTCATCAGGTAGAATTTTTTCGTCTTCGTGCAACGGCAATGGAGGAAGACGAACCGATTCGGAACGATTTTCGGAGTCGGCGTCGTCTCGTCGACGACCTTCAGATCACCGTCCTGGGGGATTTTTTCAAGGCTGAGCTTCGCCTCGCCGGTTTTGTCGACAGCTTGACTCGCCGTTGCCACGGAGCCGCTGACCCAACGGAAAAACTTGGCGAAGGTTTCCTGATTCGCTTCGTTTCCAAGAACGACAAGCTCCGTGATGCGACGCAGCGTCGCCGGATTGGCGTCCGGTCCGCAACCGACGGCGATAAGTTGCAGCGACCGGTTTCGCATGAATCGATCCGCGACGGCTTCCCAGCGGTCCGTCGGTTCGCCGTCCGTCAACAGGAACACGATCGGTTTGTAGTCCCCTTTGACTTCCATCGTGCTCTTCACGATGTCGGAGGCGATTCGTTTTTCGAGGAGTTCCAAGGCTGCGCCGAGAGCCGTTCCGGAGCCGAGCACCAATTTCGGCGGCTGGAACTGGATCAGCTCCGTCAGCGGAACCACTTGTTTGGCGGCCGTTCCGAACGTAATCACGCTGATGTACGCCGTTTCCAAGGCGTAAGGATCTTTACGCAAGGCGGCGAGCATCGCGACGAGGCCGCTTTCCACGGCGGCGATCGGTTCGCCGACCATTGATTCGGAACAGTCCAGCACGAAATAAATCGGAAGTCTTCGCATGGTTTTTTCGTTGAAAAGGTTGAGCCGAACATCAAAGACGTCGACGTTTATCCGGAGGATCGTGATACGCTGAATGAATCGCCGCCGCCGATCCGCAAAACAGCTTGGCAGGTCGGACATTCGATTTGCGGCGGCGGGGTTTCCGGACCGCAAAAGATTTGTCCGCAGCTTCCACACTGTCCCCATGCTTCGTTACCGCAAAACGGACACGGGATGGCACCGTAAAGCAGATCGGACGAAATCGCCGGCGGGGCGGCGGCTCCATTGGAGAAAAAGTCTTCCGGCAACGGATGCACCGACTTCGCCAGATAGACCCGGTGTTCGGCAACGTAGGAATACCGCATCATGTAGAACTTCCGTGTTTTGATGCATCGGGAATGCAGGAAAACCTGGAGCGGCTCATCACTTTGGTACGGTAAATTGTCCGGATCAATCAGGTCGAATCCGCCGCCGTCCGCGAACGGCGACTTTTCGAGCGAAATCGGTCCGTCCGCCCCTTGACTCATCGACTGGACGCTGGCGCTCATCCAGATGAAGAATTTCGCGATCATCTCGCTGGAGACTTCCCGCATGTGGTAAGCGATGTCCGTGATTTCACTCAAAACGTGAAAATCGACATCTTCGCCGCAGCCGATGGCGTAAATGTTCGCCAACTTCGGCTTGACCGATTTCAACGCCGCCGCCGCTTCTTCCCAAGCGTCGGTCGGTTGGCCGTCCGTCAGGAGGAAGACGATCGGACGGAAATCCCCTTTGGTTTCCGCCGTGGTTCGTCGAACTTCCCGTTTGATACGTTCGGCGAGAAGTCGCAGCGCCGCCCCCAGCGCGGTTCCCGGCTTGATCGTGAACGACGGAAGCGTGAAGTTGTCAAGCTCCGTCAGCGGAACGACTTGCTTGGCATAAGCATCGAACGTGACGATGCTCAGGACGACCGTTTCGAGGGCGTAGGGATTCTTTCGCAACTCGCCGATCATCGCGGCGAGCCCTTTTTGGACCGCGACCATCGGTTCGCCGGCCATCGACTCGGAACAATCGATCAAAATGTAAACGGGGAGACGTCGCATGGGAATATTGATTGAAGCCGATGTTACGAACAACGAAACACGTTTTTACCCGTTGACGATTTTTACGTTGACGAGGCGTCCGGTCGACTCTGGCGAGAGGAGCAGTTGGAGTCCTTCGGTCAGTTCGACGTTCCCCTTAATCGGGATCGGCTGGTCGGTCGTGATGTTTTTCATGGCGGGGAGCGTCTCGTTGACGAAGAACCATTTTCCGCCATGAAATTGAAAATAGCCGACCCGTTTGCGTTGGGCGGAAGTGAGGCGTTCGTTGGGAAATACCGTTCGGTCGACGTGCCACTGCGAAAGAGACTGACCATTGAATACCATCAAGCGGTGATTGTCGGAGCGGTAATTTTTTCCGCCGTCACGGGTTGAGTAAAAATCAATGACCGGCAGCACCCCTTTGTACGGCGTTCCACAATAGGGACACTTCGGTTGTGTCGAGTTGTCGAAAACGAACCACTTTTTCACACAGGCGGAATTCGGACACGGTTGGATCATGTCGAAGGTTTTGACGAGCGCGTCTTCCCAACTGTCGGCGGTCGGCCGTCGTGACGGATCGTGAAGACCGTCGACAAACGCCTCCTCGAACAGTTTTTTCAGGAGCGGTCCGTACATTTTGTACGGCAAATTGGTCGGATCGATCCACGGCATGCACACTTTGTCGCTCTCGCCGAATTTCGGACGGTTCGACGCATCGGACAGGTGTTCGATGAACAGCGCCTTCTCCCCCATTTCGAGGCGTTCCTGTTTTTCCGGGTCGGTGTCATGCACCTTTCGGCCCCGGAGCGGATGCCGATGAAACAGGTACATGTAAACCAACACGGAGAGCGCATGTTGGTCCGTGACGCGGGAAGGCAACTTGCGATTCGGATCCTTGGCTGGAAGATGGAGCGACGAAACGACTTCCGGAGCGATGAAGTCCGGCGTTCCAATGACGTCCGGCGGGTAAAGTCCCGGTACGACCAGACCGTCGATATCGATGATGCAGGCGTTTCCTCCGGCGGGATCGACGAGACAGTTTTTGTACGAAAGATCCGAATGGGCCAGTCCCGCCGCGTGAAGTCGCCGGACGGCGCGGGCCAATTTCAGGCAGATTTGCATATATCCGAGCAATGTCCCTTTTTCCTCGGCGGGGACGAAGCGGTTGAAAATTTTCGGCGAGGCGAACCATTTTCCTTCTTTTTCCTCACCCGCCAGAGCGGTCGACTTGCCGAAGAAAAAATGCGACTGGTACGTCGGAACGACCATGCCGGTCCTTCCATTGTGCTCGACGATTTTCTCCGGCCAGCAGTACAGGTCCTTCCAATAGTCGCCGCCGGCCTGTTCGTAGATCCCTTTGCGGTATCGGCCGACGAGGTTTTCGATCCGTTCCTGGCCGGCGATATCGAGTTTTTTACGGAAAAAAGCGACGACGTAACTTCGGTCGGGAGCGAAATAAACGTCTTTTACCCCGCCTTGTTTCGGGTCCTTGAAAATGAATTCAACGGGCGAACCGTCTTTGGCTTTGATTTTGATGAGGGTCATGGTTATGGAAGCGTTGGAGGCGAAATCGAAGTTAACGGGGTTTGACAATCAGGATCGTCCGGTCGTCGTGATTACCTTTCGACCAGAAATCAAGCCAGCCGAACAAGTTTTTCGATTTTTGGAGGGGAGTCTGTTGGTTATCGAAAAGCGAGGGGCAGCCTTCGGGTTTTTCTTCGCTCCCCCGAGCCAATTTTCGTTCGTAAAAATCGAACCAACGCGGTTCGTCGACGACGGCCGCTTCGGAAGGAAAAAACGGGTCGGTAATTCCGTCCGTGACGAGCAGCAACGCCTCGAAGGAATCGCAAAACGAGAAGCGGACACGTTTCTTGATCGTTTCCGGCTGGATTTCATCCGGGATCGTCAGGAATCGCGTTTGTCCGGCGAATTCGCCGCCGTCCGGTTCGCCGAGGACGAGAACCCGATCGGTTCCGTTCCATCGCAGGATCGCCGCTCCACCATCGCCGACCCAATACGAGGCGAAGAACCAACCGCTCATTTCTTTCGGATCCTTGGTCGGTTCGAAGTATTTGAACGCAACGCACAACAACGTCGTATGATAATCCTTGACGATGGCTCCTTCCCGTTGCTCCGCTTCTTGATGAATCGTCCGAATCGTCGTATCGATCGCTTTATGGTATATCTGCTCCAGCTTCGTCGCTTTGGCGAACGATTGCAGGATGTCTTCGTCCCATTGACCGTTCAATTGTTTGAACTCCATCTTTGCCCGGCCGAGTTGCAGCGAGGCTTCCTTGCGCAAAAACGTGTCGTACTCGGAAGCCATCATGCCGTGTAATTGTTCGACGACCGTCTTGCAGGCGATTTCCGAGCCTTTGCGTGAATACTTCGCGCTTCCCGCTCCGTCGGCGACGGCGACGAAGTTCCAACCGGTTTCCTTGTCGATTTCGTAATAAAAACAATCGTCCCGCGGTTTTCCCACATGGGCATGGGAGCGTCCACGGCGGCTGGCCATCAAAATTTCGATCGTCTGGGCGGGAACGCTTCCGGAGAAGACGCTTCCCTTTTTTTCCGGTGAAAACACGACTTCGACGCCGTCGAAATCGTCGTCTTTATTTTTGTAGCCCTCGTAATCCGCGACTTCAAGGTTTTTCCAAAGACTCTGCGGATGAGGGTTGACGAGCAATTCTTTCGGATAACTCAGGTAGGAAAACTCGTCGCTGCTTTTAGCGACCGACCCCGATTTCCTGTAGCAAAAATTAACCTGTCCTTCGTGGGGTTGCAACGGCGTTCCGAAAATCCTTACACGACTGCCGTTGAGCTCGACTTTCAAACCGAGCCTTTCGGACAGCATGGTGTTCGGCTTGATGTTGACGACATGCAACATTTTTTGGATCGGTTCAAAATCGATGACACATTCATAGGGAACGCCGACCATTCCCACGGGAATGGAGGCGGCGTCGATCATTTTATTGATTTCCTTGTTGACGTGGCTGTCCGGAAGCCCGTCGTATTCTTCGGACATCCGGTAGGCGAAAATGATGGCATATCCGTTCTTGATGGGATCGATCTCCGGATACGCCGTCGTTGGCGGAGCCATCGCAACATCCGAATCCCCGGAGGAGACGCTCGTCTCTTTGATGTCATCCAAGGTTCCCAGCTCCGCTTTCTTAAACGGCAGGTCTCTCTCCAATAATTCGTCGACTTGGGGCCGTGCCGCCTCGCCTCGTTCTGCGGTCGGGGGGTGATAGGTCAATCGATCGCTATATTTGGCTCTTTCCTCCGGTGTACTCATGTCGTCACTTTTTCGGTTGTACAGGAATCGCGTGATCAGGAACGTCACAAAAACAAGAAAGACACAGACCGCAACGAGTCCGCCGATCAAGACGACTTTTTCGTCGAGGGAAACGTATTCGGCAATTCCTTCGATGATTCGATGGAACAAGTGCGGTATTTCTTCGTCCGAGTGATGCATGGAATTGTTGATGGGCAAGATTAGATGACCAAACTGATTTCATCCGGCGGCGGCGGCAACGCTTCGTGGGTCGCATCGGTTGTCTGGCTCTGCTGGCTGACGGCGGTTGAAACCCATTGCCAAAACTGGGCGAACGAGTTGCTGTCCATGGTGTCGAGGGAGACGACGTCCTTGGTAATTTTACGGAGCGGATCGATTTTCGCGCACGGTCCGGCGGCACAGGCGACGATTCGGGCAAAGCGATGTTTTTTCAACTCTTCCGTCATCTGGTTGAACAGCTGCGTATCGGAAGGGGCTCCGTCGGTCATCACAATGGCGAAGGGGAGCCAGTCACCTTTTTGGTCCATCGTCGTTTTGATGACTTCTTTGTTGTATTGTTCGATCAGTAGTTCCAGCGCTTCGCCGAGATTCGTCGGTGACGTTTCCGGCGGCTCAATGTTCGGAAGCGTGAAACCGTCGAGTTCCGTCAGCGGCACGAGAACTTTCGCCTCACGATCAAACGTGATGATGCTCAGGTGAACGGTTTCCAAGGCGTACGGATCGCGGCTCAGGCTTGCAAGCAAGGAGCGAAGTCCCGTTTTCACCGCTTCAATCGGTTCACCATGCATCGAACCGGAGGTGTCCAATAAAATGTAAATCGGCAAGCGTCGCATAACGGCTTATCTCCTGCTTTCGTTGAGTGTTAGAGTGGGCATTGTTCTCCCAGGCAAGCCCGAAAGAACGGTCGATAGCATTGGGAACATGGATCATCTTCATCGTAGGGGGGCATTTCCACATACCATCCGACGTCCAAGGACGAAAAATCAAATTCGTCGATGCTTTCGACAAAATTCCTCGACAGGCGATTCAAGTGCTCCAGTTCGTATTGTTTTCCGGCGGTCAACGCAACGACGCATCCCATTAGGGAAGCGAGATCGGCGATGGAGCTCTGTTCGATTTCGTCGATCGAAATACCATTCGACATGATCAAAAGAAACGGTTTCACGTCTCGTTGATGATGTTCCGTCCTTTTTTTGACGACTTCCTTATCCACACACTCAAGCAGATACTTGAGGGCGTTTCCCATGTTCGCCTGACCGCCGAGATGGAAATCCGTCGGCGGTTGGAACTGCAAAACTTCCGTCAGTGGAGCGATCTGGGTCGCCTTGTCCGAATAGGTGATTACACTGACCATCGCTGATTCAATCGCCAAGACATCTGAACGGAGAGCCTTGAGAAATCGTTGGATCCCTTGCTTCACGGCTTCAATCGGCTCTCCCCGCATCGACTTCGATACTTGTACCAAAAAATAAATCGGCAAGCATCTCATGGGGGATTATTTGAAAAACGGTATCGTCAACGGGTACTGCCAAAGGATTCCGTCTTTGGCTTTGATTCCGCCGATGATTGGAAAGATCATCGCAAGAGCGACGACCGCCAACAACGTGAGAACGCCGATGAAGACGAACGCCAATACGATGCTTGCCACGGTATAGACAAGTTCACTCAACAACCAATTCAGCACCATTTTTCCGTGGGCGTCGACCATCGGGTTCTTGTCTTTATTGAGCGCCCACAAGACGATGGGAACCACCAGCCCGAAAACGGGGACGGCGAACACCAGCAACTGCGACAAGTGCAGCAGCATGCAATAGGTGTTGGGTTCCATACCGAAAAGATCGTTGTTCGACGGAGGCATCGGGGGCGGTGGTTGGTTGAGAGGTGCCGATTTCTTTTCCAGTGTTACGGTCATGCGATGGCAATATCCAAGGTGAATTCAGGAGCGGTTTAAGTGGTGGCAATAAAAAATGAACGGAGTCGTGTTTTGTACGGAGCGTAGCGGAGTTCAAAACACGGCGGACCATATACGATAATCGTTAAATATCGGATCAAATTTTATCACCTGCTCAATAAAAGATGTTCGATCATTTCAACGCGATCATTCAAGGTGTTTTCGGATTCCTGGAGTGAAAACTCCGGCGGGCGGTGCGCAACACTTGAAGACCGTTCGCGACGGTTTCAATCGGCTCACCAAACATCCCGCCGAAGGTGTCCCAAAGCAAATAAACAGGCAGACGTCGCATGTTACGGTTTGGCCAGGGAGATTTCCGGTGGAGGCGGCGGCAGCGCGGCGGCACCGGAATCGTTGCCGGTTTCGGCGACCAGTTCGCTGCTTGCCGAAATGGAGGAGGAGACCCACTTGAAAAACGCGGCAATCGTCGTCGAGTCTGCGGTGTCCAAGGCGACGACGTTTTCCGTCAGTCGATGCAAGACCGTGGTATCGGCATGGGCGCCGGCGGCACAGGCAACCACGGTACCCCACTTGGCCGCTTTGAATGCCTGAACTCCCGGTTCGACGCTGTCCGTCGGCGCGCCGTCGGTCATGATGAAGACGAGCGGTTTCCAATCCCCTTTCTGATCCGGCGTGCTTTTGACGAGCTCTCGGCTTGCACACTCACAGACCTTTTGCAGGGCGCCTCCGAGAGACGTACCGCCGCCGGCAGTTAACGACGGCGGTTGAAACTGAGCGACTTCGGTCAACGGAACGATCTGATTGACATTGCTTTCGAAAGTGATCACGCTAATGTACGCCGATTCGAGCGCATAGGGGTCTTTCCGAAGGGCGGATTGCATCATTTGAACGCCGTTTTTGACGGATTCGATCGGTTCGCCGGCCATCGAACCGGAGACGTCGAGAAGTAGATAAACGGGAAGTCTGCGCATGATATTCCTTGAGTTGAAAAAAGGGATGAAAAAAATAAATGATCTCAGCCGACATCGACGCCGTACGATCGAGCAAGCTTGTCGAGTCCGTAGTTGAATCCTTGGCCGACGGCACGGAATTTCCACGCACCGTTGTGCCGATAGATTTCGCCGAAAATCATCGCCGTACTCATGCTGGCGTCTTCCGACAAGTCGAACCGGGCGATTTCCTCATTGTTCTCGTCGTTGACGATTCGAATGTAAGCCGAATTGACCATCCCGAAATTCTGCCGACGGACGTCGTATTCGTAAATCGATACGGTGAACAACAGTTTCGCGATGGGGGCGGGAACTTTGTCCAACCGAACGATCATCACCTCGGAATCCCCTTCGCTCGAACCGGTCAAATTGTCGCCGGTGTGTTCGACACTGCCGCAGGCGGATTTCAATTGATGGTAAAACACGAAATCGTCATCGCTACGAACCTTGCCCGCTTCGGTCAGCATGAAACAGCAAGCGTCGAGATCGAAATCCTCGCCGTCCGTTTCCCGCTCTTCCCAGCCGAGCCCGACGCGAATCGTTTTCAACCCCGGCGTATGTTCAGATAAGGAAACATTCCCCCCTTTTGTCAGTGAAACTCCCATGATTTTGTTGCGATTAAAGAGTAATTGAAGTGTAAGTAATTAATATTATCACGAATTGTCGTCAACGTCCGTGTCGACATTGAAGGCGATTGCCATGCCAAGGTCGGCTGTTTCGACGATCCACGGCCAAAACGGAGAGGGGCTCGATTCGGAAATGCGTGAAAACCTACCTGATACGGAAGGTCGATTCCGACGAATTGGTGAAAACGGTATTGACGGCCAGAGAAATCTCACAGTTTGACGCCGTAGCCTCGGGCAAGGGCCGCAAGACCGCCGCCGGAACCCTCTCCAACGGCTCGAAACTTCCATTCATTGCCTTGCCGATACAGTTCGCCGAAAACCATCGCCGTACTCATGCTGGCGTCTTCCGACAGGTCGAAGCGGGCAAGCTCCTCGTTGTTTTCGTTGTTGACGATCCGAATGAAGGCCGAACTGACTTGGCCGAAGTTTTGGCGGGTCTTTTCAGCTTCGTGAATCGTGACGACGAAAACAATCTTTTGAACGTCGGACGCAATGGAGTTGAGCGTGACGATAATCTCTTCGTTGTCCCCTTCTCCTTCCCTCTCGCCGGTTCGGTCGTCGCCTGAGTGGATGACGCTTTTGTCCGCGGTCCTCAGTTGATTGTAAAAGATAAAGTCGGCCGAACTACGGACTTTGCCGGATGCCGAGAGAAGAAACGCGGATGCGTCCAGATCGTAATCCTCCCCATCCGTCTTACGAACGTCCCAGCCGAGGCCGATTTTGACTTTATTCAAGCCGGGAGCTGTTGAACTTAACGAAATGTTGCCGCCTTTAGTCAGTGAAATCGCCATGTCGTACGTGATGTTAGGTGAAAAAGAGATTGCGGAAAAGACAACGAAACATCGGTTCAGCCAAGAAAACATCTCCCGATCATGTGATTTTCGGCGATGAATGCTCCAAAAAACTTGCGACCGGATTCCTTACATTCAATGTAGCAATATCGATCGAAAAAATCAATCAAGCGACCAACAAAATTTTATCATTTAGTCAGTAATACGGACCGAACGGCATCCAATCGGCTCGTGTCGCCGTTGCCGTCCGCTTTCCATGTCGGAGAAAGCCAGCCCCCTTCGTCGTATTCGTTCCAGGCGTAAACGATGACCGCCCCCGATTCACAGGTTTGCCGGTGATTTCGTACAAAATCCAAGGCGTGCCGCAAATGCTCCGCGATCTGCTTCGGGGTCGCCTGTGACGTAAATGTTTCCTGCTGATGGTAGGCGGCGTTCTTTTCCCAGGTAACCGGATGATCCTTTCGCGGTTGTTTGTCCCAACCGGTCGTCACCAGCGGAATGAAACGAATGTTTTCCTTGGCGGCAAGTTTCCAGTGATTTTCCGCGGCTGTGGCAAGCTCGGCGAACGTGTCGACCATATCGCCTTTGGCGTACGCGGAAACGGCATCGAAACCGTTCGGTTTTTGGGCGGCGTAATCCTTCGGCGGGTTCCAACCCATGTAAACGTAATACGGATTCAAACCGGTTTGGGCGACGGCTTCCCGGAGTTCCTGAAACCGTCCCGGATTGCCGCCGAACATGTAAACAAGCGGCCGACCATGGAGGACCGTCTGGTAGTTCGGGTCGTTGAGCATGGCGATAAAACGGTCCCGCTCCTTCGGCCAATCCTGTCCGGAAGCGCCGAGATTGTTGTGGAGAATGCCACAAAACTTGACCTTGCCGGCAACGTTGCTTTGCCGGTAGAGTTGAAGGCCGAGGCTCATGGATTGATTTTCGGGATACAGAACAAACGCCCAATAATCGAGTCCCGCTTGGGCGGCGAATTCGATTTCCCGATCCATGATTTCCTGCGTTCCGCCGACGATTCGGACATGGTCGTCGTCCAACACGTCGGCGAACCACGGAAGTCGATCCCGATATTTTTTCGGACCGAGCGTCCCTTCGACCTGTTTCGTGACGTCGCCGCCGGACCAGGCGTCCCAACGGATCGCTCCGACCAGCGGGCGGCTCGGAGCCGAAGGCTCGACCGCGAAAATCGTGAAGGAAAACAGAGCAAGAACGAAGCAAAAGAAAGAGCGGATCATGGGCATGCCGTGGGGAATTGGGGAGGAAGCAGGAAAACCGAGAACGGTCGCAACCATTCTAGCAGATTCCGTACGGTGCGCCGAGTTTGGCACGGCGAAAGAATGCCAATCGAGTGACAAAATTGAACGTGCGGGAAACCGCAGTTCCGCCGGACACGGCGATGTTCTTGTTTTATCGCATCACCACCATCGGACAACACACCCCGGAGCGCGCAAAAAAAAGTCCGGGCGACTACTGAAAATCATCGCGCCGGACCCATCCCCCCCGGGAAATCAAAGTATTTTGTTGAGAAGCTTTTCGCTTCTAAACAATTGATCGGATTTCCCGTCGCCGAAACTTTGGGAAATTTTTTTGTTTTCTTCATTTAGCCGGACTCCGTGAATAGACGCGGAGTACCGGCTAAGGGGTATTACTCTTTGACCCGTTCGATATATTCACCGGTTCGGGTGTCGACCTTGATCATTTCGCCGGTTTCGACGAAGTTCGGGACGAGAATTTCGGCTCCGGTATCGACTTTCGCCGGTTTTGTGACGTTCGTCGCCGTGTTGCCGCGAACACCGGGTTCCGTGTACTCGACCTTGAGCACGACATGGTTCGGCGGCGTGATTCCCATCGGATTGTTGTTGAAGAGCATCATTTTGCAGAGCATCCCTTCCTTGAGATACTTCCACGCGTCGTCGACGACTTCCTTCGACAGCTCGTATTGTTCGTACGATTCGTTGTCCATGAACGAAAACGTGTCCCCCATCTGGTAGAGAAATTGGGCGTCGATTTCCGTGATGTCGGCGAGTTCCAACTCGTCGCCGCTCTTGTAGGTTCGATCAAGTGTTGTTCCCCGGGTCAGGTTTTTCAACTTACACTTGTAGAGGGCCTGCCCTTTACCCGGTTTCACGAAGTTGCACTCCGTCATGATATACGGGTCTCCTTCGATCTGAACTTTGAGACCTTTACGAAAATCGCTGGTGTTGACTGTCGGCATGGGAAAATAGTGGATAGTGGTGAGTTGATAGTGGAGAGTGAAGAGAAAGATCGGAAAATGGAGTCGATGGACGCTTTATGCTTGTGTCCCCCATCTCCACTCTCCACTATCCACTCTCCACTTTTTTTGTATATTGCTCGTATGCAAATCAATAGGGAAAAAACTTGGGAAGCGGAGCTTGCCGAATCGTTTCGTGATTCGGCCGAGCTTTGCCGTTATCTCCATCTTCCGGATTCCGTTCGCCAAAACGACTTGGCTGCAACTGCGGAATACCCGTTGCTGGTTCCTCGTTCCTTTGCAAACCGTATGGAGCCGGGTAATCCGAACGACCCGCTCCTCCTTCAGGTACTTCCACAGCGTCAGGAAACGGAATCTGTTGACGGGTTTACGACCGATCCCGTCGGCGAACACCAACATTGGGCCGGTACTCCGTGCCGTGTGCTCCAAAAATATCCGGGAAGGGCTTTAATCTTAGCGGCGGATGCCTGTGCCGTCCATTGCCGGTTTTGCTTCCGACGGTATTTTTCGGGAAAAAAAGCGGACGTTTCCCTCGAAACGATCCGAAATTCCCCCGAAATCCACGAAGTAATCTTCAGCGGCGGCGATCCGTTGCTCCTGCCGGACATGGAATTGCGAGAACTGCTCTATTATACCGCCATGATCCCCCATGTTAAGAGAGTGCGGATTCATTCCCGACTGCCGATTGCGATTCCGAGCCGTATCACGTCGGAATTAATCGATACTCTCAGCAGATTCTCTCCAATCTACCTCGTCTTACACGTCAACCACCCCAATGAACTGAACGATGAAGTTCTTGAGCGGATCGAGAGTCTTGTCGATGTCGGCGTCCCCGTGATGTCACAGACGGTTCTGCTTCGAGGAATCAACGACAACTTGGAAACGCTTCGGAATCTTTTTGAAAAGTTGATCGATTCACGAATCATTCCGTATTATCTGCACCAACTGGATAGAGTATCCGGTGCAGCCCATTTCGAGGTGGCGTCGGATGTCGGCAGAGCATTGATCGCCGAGCTACGGAATCTTCTTCCGGGATACGCCGTCCCGCAGTATGTCCAAGAGATCGTCGGCGCACCCGGCAAACGGCCACTTTGAAATTCCCTACATGGCATCGCCCGGTTTGTTGAACTCTTTCGGCCCCCAAAACCGGGTGTTCTCGCCGGACTACCGGCTTCGCTTCCAGCCGCCATGGGATTTTTCGAGAATCGCCGTGTAGATTTCCCGAATACGGTCCGTCATGAAACGGTAGTCGAACTGCCGAGCGAATTTTTCCCGACCGGTTTTGCCCATTTGGGTTCGAAGCTCCGGGTTGGCGAACAGGGTAATCACGGCGTCGGCAAGTTTGTCGACGCTTTTCGGCGGCAGGAGGAATCCGGTTTCACCGTTCAAGACAACTTCGCGAGCTCCATCGATGTCGTAACTAACGACCGGTTTACCGCTGAGAAGCGCTTGCGGCAAGACTCGGGCAAGTCCTTCCCGAAGGCTGGTGTGGACGATGACGTCCATCGCGGAAAGCATGGCGGGAATACTTTCAGGGGGGACGAGTCCGGTGAAAACGAAGTACTTGGAAAGTCCGATTCTCGCGATTTCGTCTTTGAAGCGGTCGGTCAGAATTCCGTCTCCGACGAAGAGAAATCGGGCGTTGGGAGCTCCGCAAATGATCCGCTGCGCCGCCGCGATGACGTATTCGTGCCCCTTAAGGTGAAAAAGCCTTGCAATTTTACCGATCACGAAATCGTTTTTCTCGAAACCGAACTCCTTGCGTGTCGCCTCCCGAAGCGGTTCGGAGTGGAGAAACGGTTCAACCTCCATGCCGCTGTAAACGGTGGTGAACATTTCCCGTGGAGCGATTTGGGCGTCGACCATCAGGTCGGTCATGGCATCGGCGACGGAAACGAACGCATGGCATCGTTTGGCGGCCCAGCGTTCACAGCGTTTGTAAAAATCCCGAACGAGAAAATGTTGATACGGATAGAACGGAGCCCCATGAACACCGTGAACGATCGCCGGAACTTTCAGGCTCGCCGCGGCGGCACGACCGAGAATTCCCGCTTTTGCGCTGTGAGTATGGACGACATCCGGTCGAAAATCGTTCAGTGTCCGACGAATTTCCCGATAGGCCAAGGCGTCCTGCCAAGGATGGATCGACCGAATCATATGGGGCAAAATCCGATGCGGTATTTTTTTGACCCGTTCCATGAGCGACCCTTCCGGTCCATCGGTCGGTCCGACGATCAGGAGAACGTCGTCACCGAATCGCTGGATCAAGTCCTCACAATTGAGCAACGTGTTTTCCTGAGCGCCGCCGATGATCAGTCGGGTGATAATATGGGCAACCTTCATGGACACGAAAAAAGTTCAGGGATGCGATTGTAAGGAAGCCTCGGTGATAACACTGTTGAAATTTGAGACGAAAGGTGAAAAAATTCGGATTGTATCGTTTCTATATGGAAACGAAAAAAAGAAAAGGGGTCTTCGAGGAAAAAAACATTGAAGTTTTTCCTTTTCTTGATACATTTCTTGTAGAACTGACGTAGAAACAACGTCGATTGTTTTTCCTCGTTGTTTGACGCTTGATCTCGGTACCGCCCGGCCAACTTCCAGTCATTGAACGCGTTTCCGTTCCCTCACGATGCGGAGTCCGGTTCAATGGTCTATGCCGACGGACACCGGGTGACGCTCTATCCAAATATATACAGGGACTCCCTCCATGCCGGAACAACCGCATTTTTCCTCCTCGGAAGTCGACGATTTGCTGCGAAACGCCGAGTTACGCAACGAATTGGAACCCTATTTCGATGAATCGGTCAGTTGCGTCCTTTTCCACAAGTTTCCGATCCGTTTTGAGAATGAATTTCTCGCCAGCATGTTGGAATGGGAAGTTGCACCGGTTCTACCGATCTACCGGTGGTTCGAGCCGGAGTTGCGACTCCCTTCCCCCGATGCGTTGAGCGACGAAAAGCTCAGCCAGGTGCTTGACGATGTGATCGCCAAAATGTATGAGAAAAAAATTCAACTCGATTTCACCGATCACCTCTCCGATCGCGAACTCTATACACTGATCTATCGGGATATTCTGCCGTCTCGTGAAAAGAAGCTGGATCATCGAAACAGTTTCGTCCATTGGGACTGCTCCGAAGGAAAATCCGACGTTTGGCTCAGCTTTTACGCTTCCGACGACGATCGCGATCAGTGGTCCGATCTTTACGACGAACCGCTCCCGCCGAAACGCCTCCCCAGTTTTCACCGGAATATGCCGCAACACCCGTTTTGAACGTGCCGTCAGTCTCCAACCCCTTCTCCCCAAGCGGACCTCGCGAATGGGGACGACGCATTTTTGCGAGTGCTTGGGGATCATTGCATGTCCGACGTGCCGCAAAACGGTCCTTGAGTTCGGCGCCGTCGTTGGCAGAAGAAATGGTCGTTTTCACAACATCTTGTGAAAATTAAAATTAGATCGCATGGGCATCGGAGAAAATATTGAGCAATAGGATCGTCGAATTGCGTTGAAATCCGTCCGCTCCTTCGGTATGATAGACGCCGAACGGATGAATCCGTCACTGAAGCGTGTTTTCACCCGGCAAACCGGTGGACGATTTCATGAAAATTCCTCAACTGCGTTGGTGGTTGTGCGGCCTTCTCTTTTGTGCGACCGCATTGAGCTTCCTCGACCGGCAGGTCCTGTCGGTCGTTGCGCCGACGCTCTGCAAGGAGTTGGCGATCAACGATAAAACATATGCGTCGATCACGACGGCGTTCATGTTGAGTTACGCCGTGATGTTTCTCCTCGGCGGTTGGATTCTGGACAAAATCGGAACGCGGCTCGGCCTCGGTTTTGCCGTGGTCGTTTGGACGATGGCCAGCGCACTGCATGCGATTGCGGCGACGCCGTTCCAACTCGGTCTTTATCGTTTTCTTCTCGGCTTCGGAGAAGGGGCCTGTTTCCCCGGCGCCGCGAAGGCGGCGTCGGAGTGGTTCCCGGCCAAGGAGCGTGCCCTTGCCGTCGGAATCGCCATCGGCGGCGCCAGCCTCGGCGGCGTCCTGGCTCCGCCGTTGACGGTTTATCTCGTCGGATTGTTCGGTTGGCGGGGAGCGTTTATCGCAACGGGAATCTTGGGAACGATTTGGGCCGCCTGTTGGTTCGTTTTTTATCACGCGCCGTCGAAATCCCCGTACATCACGCCGGAAGAAAAAAATCTGCTCGAATCGGAAAACCCCGAACCCGTTCTTCGGGATATCGAAAAGGATACGCCGAATAAAAACGTTACGGAATCGAACACGCGGCAAGAATCGGTCTTTTCGTTGTTCCGCCGCCGCGACGTGCTCGGCTTGGCGTTTGCCCGATTCCTGTTCGATCCGGTCTTCTATTTTTACATGTTCTGGATCCCGAAGTACCTGAACAGAGAACGCGGCATGTCGCTCGAGGAAATCGGAGCGCTGGCGTGGATTCCGTTCTTTGCCTTGGGCGTTTCCAATATTCTCGGCGGTTTCGTCTCGGACAGACTTATTGCGTCGGGGGTCCCGGAAATCACGGCACGAAAACGGATCATGGGCGCCGCGGCGATCTTGACGATTTCATCCGGATTTGCGGCGTTCACGGCAAGTCCGTACACGGCGATCGCCATGATGTGGCTCTTGATGTTCGCGCATGGTTTCTGGATCACGAATTATGTAACGATCATCGGCGACACGTTCCCGAAAAACCGCGTCGCCACCGTCATGGGGATCACCGGAATGGTCGGAACCATCGGTGGGGTGTGCGGCAACGAAGCCATCGGATACATCGTCACTCATTTTTCGTACACAACCGTTTGGGTCGCTTCCGGGTGTCTCTATCCGTTGGCGTTCGTCCTTATTTTCCTCCTGGTCGGTAAAAACAATGAAAAAAGCTGAAAAAACGAACAAGAAAGAAAGTGTTACGATATCGACCGCTCCGGTCGTGAAACGCCGTAAGCCGCTCACGGCGAAAATCGGCGTCTTCGGTGTCGGGCATTACACCTACTGGCATCAGTTCCCCGGACTTCTGGACGAGCTGAAAGGAAAGCAGAAAAAATTCGTCGACAAAGTCGAACGCAACGGCGTCGAGGTGCTCGACTTCGGGATCGTCGACGACGCTTCCGGGGCGGCCGAACTCCTGCCGAAACTGAAAGCCGCCGACCTCGACTTGGTGTTCGTCGACATGGTGACGTATGCAACCTCCTCCACGATCGGTGCGATCTTCCGGGGACTCGATGTTCCAATCGTTCTCGTGGCGCTGCAGCCGATGGCCGCCATGGATTACGCCAATGGGACGACGTATATGCAACTTTGCAACGACGATTTCTGTTCGGTGCCGGAATTCCTCGGCGTCGCGATCCGCATGGGACGTCCGACCCCCGAAGTGATTCTCGGAACGCTCGAAAACGATCCCGTCGCCGACGGCGAAGTCGCCGAATGGTGCAACATCGCCAAGGTGCTCCACGACCTGAGGCGGGCTCGCATCGGACATCTCGGACACGTCCTCGAATCGATGCTCGACATGCACACGGACCCGACGACGCTTACGACGGCGTTCGGATCGCATGTCGTCCAGTGCGAGCCGGATCACATCCTGAAGTTCTTCGACGACAAATTTTCGAACGAAATCGAGCGGAAGAAAAAGGAGATCCTCGATTTCTTCGACACGCCGGACCCGGTTTCCGATCCGCTCACGTCCAAGTTGACCGACGCCGACTTGCACGTTGCAGCGAAAGCGGCCGTCGCCTTGGAGAAATTCGTCGACGAAAAGAAGCTCGACGGTTTAGCGTACTATTATGAGGCGGGTGAAGGCACCCCGATGCGGCAGCTCGTGACGAATTTGATCGTCGGTAATTCGCTCCTCACCGGCGCCGGGTTCCCGATGTGCGGCGAGTTCGACATCAAGACTTGCGTTGCCATGATGATCCTGGACCGACTCGGAATCGGCGGCAGCTTCGCCGAGTTCCATCCGATCGATTTCGTTCGCGGCACGGTGCTTGTCGGACACGACGGACCGCATCACTTGAACATCGCGGACCGCAAGCCGGTGTTGCGGAGCCTGAAGAAATACCACGGCAAGCCGGGCTCCGGCGCCGGCGTCGAGTTCAATATCCGCAAAGGACCGATCACGATGCTCAGCATCGGCGTCAAGGCGGACGGCAAGTTCAAGTTCGTCGTCGCCGAAGGGGAATCGCTCGAAGGTCCGATCCCGCCGACCGGCAACACGAATACGCACGGATATTTCGGTCCGGATATTCGGGGATTTTTGAAACGTTGGGTCGCCGAAGGTCCGACGCACCATTTCGCCCTGGGAATAGGGCACCACGCTGAAACCGTTCGAAAAATCGCCGACTGCCTGGGCATCGATTGTGCGATCGTGCGCTGACCACGAGAAACAACATCCGCCGCGGCGGCGAAACGCAAACGTCCCATCAAAATCATTCGATCCGACCATGAAACGTACGACAATTATTTTCCTTTTCGTCGCTTCGATTTTTTTTGCAACGAATTTGATGCTCGCCGCCGGGTCGACCTGTCCGCCGATCTTGCCGGAGTGTTTCTCGCGGATTCCCGACGAAACGAAACCTTGGGTCTATTATTGGTGGCTCAAGGGAAACGTTTCCCAGGAACAGATCACCCACGATCTCGAAGAGATGCGCGAGAAAGGAATCGGAGGAATCCTCCTGTTCGATTCGCGGGGATACCATGATGATTTCGATTCAAAGGACCACGTCCCGGTGCCGCTGCAAATCAAGTACGAATTCATGAGCCCGCAATGGCGGGATATGGTCAAGCACACGATCAATGAATCGGCCCGACTCGGATTGAAGGTCAGCATCAACATTGCGAACACCGGCGGGCAGCTACGCGGTCCATGGGACATGAAAGAGTTGGGGCCCAAAGAGTTGGTGTGGGCGGCCGTCCCCGTTCACGCTTCCACGAGATATAACGAGGAACTCGTCACACCGCTTGAGAAACGCTATTTCACGAACGTCGCCCTCATCGGTGTCCGTCTGTCGGTCCCGTCTGCGGCTTCGGAAAAGAATGATTGGGACAATCCGTCAAACAAGGTTACGGCTCCGACGGACAAGTCTCCCACGGTTCTCGAGATCGTCGATTTGCGCGACAACATCAAGAATGGTCGACTCGTATGGGACGTGCCGGAAGGAAACTGGGAAGTGATTCGTTTCGGTTACACGGTCGTCGGGGACGTCGGCAGCGTCGACATTCTCAGCGCGGAAGCGTGCACCGATTATTTTCATAAAATCGGTACGGTTTTACTGGCCGACGCCGGAGAGCATGCAGGGAAGACCCTGACACATTTCTACAACGTCAGTTGGGAAGGAAGTCTCCCGGACTGGACCAAAGGTTTCGAAACGATGTTCTCCGAAAGAAACGGTTACGATATCGATCGTTTCCTGCCTGTCCTGGCGGGACGCACCGTCGACGATCTCGCCGTGTCCCAACGGTTTCTGAGCGACTACTACAAGACGGTCAGCCATTGCTTCCGGAAAAACTGTTACACCGTGATCGGCAATCTCTGTCACGAAAAGGGGATACGCTGGCATTCGGAAAACGGCGGTCCCTGGACCCGAAGCCGGCCGCTTTTCCGGGAGGCGGACATGCTTTCCTTCCTTGGCGAAAACGACATCGCTCAAGGGGAATTCTGGGTCACCGAAACGGATGAGAAGACCCGTTCCAATATGCGTTATATCTCCATGGCAGGCCACATTTACGGGCAGCCGGAAATTGCCGTCGAAGCGTTCACCCACATGGTCCGGCATTGGACCATGTATCCGGCGAGGCTGAAACCGGCGGCCGACGAAAATTTCGTCGACGGAGCGAACATGTTCATTTGGCACACGTTCACCGCGTCGCCGCCGGAATTCGGCAAGCCCGGTTACGAATATTTTGCCGGAACGCACCTTAACACCAACGTGACATGGTGGAACGACGTCAAGCCGTTCATGGACTACCTCGGTCGCTGTCAATACCTGTTACGACAAGGTCGCTTCGCGGCGGATGCATGTGTTTATGGGAGCGATAAGAACCACGTCAACTGGGGTCGCGCTGAAAAATGGAACCCCGACTCGAAACTGGTCCTTCCTCCCGGATATTCGTACGATCTCCTCGACACCGAGGTCCTCGTCAACCGCTTGACCGTCAGGGACGGCAAACTGGTCCTCCCGGGAGGGATGGAATATCGTTTTCTCGTTCTCGATCCGCTTGAAGACGCGCTTCCGGCTTCGGCCCTTGCGAAAATCGTCAAGTTGGTTCAGGACGGCGCAACGGTTGTCCTCGGTGACAAGCGCCCGATGCGAACTCCCGGCCTTACATCTTATCCTGCTTGCGACAAGGAAATTTCCGCTGCGGTCGAAGTACTTTGGGGAAATTACGGCGAAACACCTTTCAAGCGTTCGCTCGGAAACGGGACAATCGTGTACGGCAAATCACTCACGGAAATTCTCGCCGACATGAAGTTGCCGCCGGACTTTTCGGGGCCGTTCGAATATCACCATCGGACACTCGCCGACGGCAAGGATATCTATTTCGTGAAGGGAACTGGCAAGGCGGATTGCATCTTCCGTGTCACGAAAAAGAAACCGACGCTATGGAATGCCGTAACGGGAAAAACGACGACTCCGCTCGCCTATGCCCCGACGGAAGACGGCCGCATGAGAGTTACGCTCGACTTTGCGGAATTCGACTCGACGTTCGTCGTATTCGACGGACCGCTCGACAAAAATTACGTAGCGAATATTTCAGGCCCTGAACAAAGTATTGACGTCGACGCCGGAGACGGCAAATCCCGGACATTTTGGAAAAGCGGTTCTTATTCATTGACGACCGTTTTAGGAACGAAAAAAGAACTTTCCGTCAACCTCCCTGCTCCGCTTGAATTGCAAGGACCGTGGGAAGTTCGCTTCGATCCGAATCGGGGCGGTCCCGAAAAAACGTCGTTCGAAAAGTTGATCCTTTGGAACGAACATCCCGATCCGTCCATTAAATACTATTCAGGTACGGCAACTTACGTCAAAACTTTCTCCGTCGATGAAAAACAGATCGACGTTCCGGCCCGACTGACAGTCGGCGCGGCACATAACATCGCCAAGGTCAAATTGAACGGCAAAAACCTCGGGATTCTCTGGACGGCCCCCCGAACGGTCGACGTAACCGCGGCGTTGCTGCCCGGTGAAAACCGGCTCGAAATCGACGTTACGAATTGTTGGGCGAACCGTTTGATCGGCGACGCGGGACTTCCCGCCGATCAACGCTTGACGAAAACGAACATTTATCTCGTTCCAGATCGAAAGGTCGGCGATCGAACCTATAGAGCATTCCAGGGGTTTTCCGCCAAAGACAATTTGCTTGTGTCCGGGCTGCTCGGTCCGATCCTGGTCGAATTCGGACAAAAAACGATCGTTGAGCTTGAATGAACTCGCAGGCTTCCTCAAAAATCTTTTTCCGTGTTTTCGAAATCATGCGAATTTTTTCATGGGTCCTGTCGTTTGTTTTTTGTTGTGCTTATAATTTAGGGACGGAAAAAGCGAAAAGCCCCAGGTGGGACAGCGTACCGAGAAACATACACGAACCCGTTAAAGACGGTGTGAGCCAACAAGGGCACAACT
>JAVBPI010000094.1:0-9922 GCA_031549705.1 Thermoguttaceae bacterium | reverse complement strand
GGACGACGATTACTTGGAGGCGAGCGTCTGGACGAACACCGAGAGTAATACTACCCGACCAAAGGGGAGGAATCAACACCCCGAACCAGTGCAGGGAGATTGACCTGATTTCCGTTTTCCCTGCACGATTCCCTGCAACAGAGAATCAAAATGAGCAGTATCGAGTCAAAGACCAAGAAACGAAATAAGCCGTAAACCCTTGGATTTACGGCTTATTGTGGCTTTCTTTGATTCAGTGGGACACGCTCAAAAACGTGTCTGATTTACCCGGCAGGGTAATGAAGTACCCCCCATATTCAAGGAAATTTTCAATAGCTTAACCGCTTTTCCTGCGATTTTTCCTGCTGTTGAAAGTTTGCTCTCTCCAAAGCCGTCCAGATGGGCGGCTTTTCTTTTGCTTCGGGGACGATCCGGAACCCCTTCTCTCTGGCCGGAACGAGTCCCGATTTCAAATTTCCAGACACTTACCCGGTTGACAGTCGACACAACCCCAATATTCCCCGGTGTTTTTTTGGGTTGTGTCAACCAAAGGGGCAAAAAACGGTACTTTTCGCGGGGGTTGTGTCAACCGAAAGGGGGAGTTGTGTCAACCGAGATGCAAGAGATCGGCGCCGGCGTTCAACGTCGCAACGTCCAAGATAATTATTTGGCTATTCCTTATCGAACATCGACGAATCTTTGAAGTGCTGTAAATATCAATACTTCGTAATACTGCAACCGAACATAATGAACATTATCGGACGTTACTATTACGATTTATTTCAATATCAATGAGAAATTAAGATGTTTTTATATTGTATTTTGTGGCGTAGTTTGTTTCTATTGTTCTGTTTTGCGGATAATAGATCCGTGATATATTGAATTTAATGCCGGACGTGCTAAAATGCCGATATTGAACCAAACGGGAACCGTCCCATTCCACCACAAAGGAGAACCGACCATGCCGAAACGCAAGCCAAGCACCGCACCGCAACCCGAATCCCCGCTCCTCTCCATGAAGCAGGCCGCTGAATATCTTGGCGTCTCGCTGCGTGTCGTCCGGAAGCTGATCGAGGAGAACGCTTTCAAGGTCATTCCCTTGGCAGGCGTGATCCGGATTCGGAAGCAGACGCTCGACGCCTGGCTCGAATCCCAAGAGGTCTACCGCGACAACGATGAAGCGTTCGCGGGTTCCGCTCGATTCAAGCAGATCGGAAAGGAAGTTGACGGCGCCGGCGGCGACGATGAATAGAAACCGCCGAAGGTACTACCGACGATCAATCGAGGGGACTACCCCAAGCGAAGGAGTCGCAAAAGAGGACACTCTTCACAGTTGCCGATTCCGGGTTGAAGGGTTTAACATTACCTCGATTGCCGTCTGTATTCGGCTACCGTCCGGATGCTTTCAAAAAGTAGTACCTATCGGCGGTTGGGTCGGCAACGGGGAGGGGGTGTAGGTACTACTTTTCCAAACGATGTTGACGGTAGCCGAATACAGGCAGCTCGATTGGTAGTGTTGTCCCGTTGTCCCTTTGGGCGGGTCCTTCCGACGACTTTCTCGAAAGCAACTCCCAACGAACCAGCCGCGAATGTTGGGACTCTTTAGTGAGCTGCGCCGGCGAGAGTCGATCAAGAGGCAGGGGGCGGGGTCGATTCATAATCCGGATCGAATTCCCTGACCGAACGTCCCGTTTTTCGTGAATGCGGCTCCCCCCGAAAACTTTTTTATCCGGGGAGGGGGAGGATAAATCCTATTGGTCCATCTTTTCAAACGACCGTCCCCATTCTTTGCGCGTGTGTCTTCCCACAAACAGCCCCATAGGGAACGCGGCGAGGTGTTAAGATGGGAGCTTTTGAGTAATCGCTTTCGTTGCGTCTTGGCGCGGCGAGCGTCTTCCCCCTGGCCGGAATTCGAACGAAGCGTCCAGCCAGAAAGAGGGACGTCCGACCGGATCACGCCGGCGCAGAGCGATTCGAACGCCGATCACTTGGGAGACTTCGGTTCCGTTGCAGCGTGTTCTGTTGCTTCCTGACGGCGTTGTTCCTGCATCATCGGCAACCAGAATTCCCGGTACTCCTGAATCTCGCGTTTCAGCATTTCCGACATCTTCCGGTCAATCTCTTCCGGCGTGAACCGGGAAGTCGTCAAAGAGCGGTCTATCGTGGTCGACATATCAAAATCCCTCCTCTCGAAAATGATCCATGTAAACGGGCGTCGACGTGAAAATCCGAACGAACGTCGCCCCGGAACTGGAAATAATGAGTTTGTTTTCAATCACCCGGCTTCCGTTCAACGCCGCTTTCCGGGCTTCCTTCTCCTTTTCCGTTTCCCGCTGCTTTCCATCGGGATCAGTGATTTCGTAAGTGATTTTCTCCATCGTACTTTCCCCTTGGTTGTCGAATTGCGGCGTTCCTCCCGTTGGGGCAATCGGCACGAATCGCCGACGCCGTGAGCGATTTCGGAAAAATTCCAGATAAATTAGCGGCTAATTATTGACAAGAGCAATTAGCCGCTATATATTCTTTTCATCGTTGGTATCTCTTCCAATTCAACCCCCGGAGAAAATGATGAGTCCCAAGCGAGGGCAACCGCCCAAACCGCCGGAGAATCAGCGGACCAAAAAAATGACGATCCGACACACCGAAGCAGAACGGGCATTGCTCGAAGAGGCTCACCGGCTTTCAGGATCAAAACGAACCCTTGCGACTTGGGTTTCGTCCGTTACGGTCGATGAGGCCGAAAAGATTATTGAGTCGCACAAGAAATGAAAAGGCGTTCCGGATCACGTCGCTAAACAGTTCCGAAACGCCAGATTGCCAATCCCGAAGGCTGACGTTCTCATTTTACACGTCGGCGACGAAAACGCAAGTCTTACGGGTTTTACCAAAAACATCCACCGCCGACGCAAGAGGTTTTACCATGTCGAAAACCAAGGCCCGCATTTCGTACCGCCGCCGTCGCGCTGCGGTTGTCAGCCGCGCATTCAATTCCATCTCGACCGCCTACACCGACTTCACCCGATGGTCCGGTCAGAAGAACGTGAAGGTCGCTTCCCCGTCCCCTCGCCGCCAGCCGAAAGGGGGTGAAGCATGAAAGAGCATCCCGAAGATTTCCCCATCGTCTACGCCCTGTCGCCGATTCCGGTGTGCGTCAACGACGCCGCGACGGCCAAAGGCGAGATCGTCCGAATCAAAGCCGTGTTGCAACGGCTCGAAAAAGCGGTTCGTCGCGACGAACGCAAACAGGCCCGGAGCCGGAAGGGAGGGCGAGTATGATCGACTACCCCAACACTCTCGAATTGGTCGGCGACGACTTGGCGCGATACCACGAAATCCGGCGAATGCGACGGTATTTCGATCCGTCCGGTGAAACGCCTGTCGCTCTGGACCAAAAAACAAAACGAATATCGAGGGGTAACGTTCGCGTAACAGGTATTCACAACGAAGTCCAAGCCAAAGCCGTTCGCACGTCCCGTACCGCTTCACAGGAGGTCACGCCCCGCAATCTTGAACTTTATGCCAGAATCGTTTGCGGCGCCCCGGAAGAGACGTCATGGTTGACGCCGACGCAATGGGAGCTTGTTATCCTGTTCTGCCACGAACGGCTTTCCGTGAGCGAAGCGGCGGCACGTTGCCGATTGTCCGAGGACGGCATTCGGTTCCGCTGGAAGCGTACCCGACGCCGAATCCAGCGGTTTTCGTCCATCGGCTCGATTGTCGACGTGGACCGCCGCAAATTGAACCTTGGCGTCTGATTTCGCCGGCGCGTCCAGCCAGAGGGAAAACGTCGATTCCCGTTGTGTTTCCTCTCTGGCCGGATAAAATGAGCGTGTTCGCTGGCGACGGTCGGCGTTCTTTTGGGTAGGGAGTAATTACCCCGTTGTCCGGTTGGTTCGGCGTCTCCAGTCATCGACCAACCGGACAGCCCTTTTCTTTCAAACTGGAGGTCTTGGGATGGAGGATTTTTTCTTTCTCATTCGCGGCGAAACCGAAGCACACACGGAATCGTACCGATACCGCAAGGAGACGCGGGAAAGAACAGGCAGCGGATATTTCCGTTACGCCGTTCGTGTACGTTGCCTGACGCTGGAGCAAGCCAAAAAAATCTTGTTTCGCATTGGCGAGACGGTAAATGCGGTAGCTGACGACTACCCCGACTGGAAGCTTGCTGTCAACATAATTCCCATTGAGGGACTGAATGAAAACATGCTTTTGAACTTGCTCGGAGTGGAGAACGTTTTAGAATACGATTGGCAATGGGAAGGTTCCGGAAGTCACTACCCCCTCCCCGGAATCATGGAAGCGGGCAAACGCGATATTGCATGGCGCATTGTAGAAAATGCAAAATTGGTCAAGCGTCTTAAGTCAGTGCAGACCCCCGATTCCGGACCGGGACGCCCCCGGTCGCCGCGAACCCAATGGATTATCGAACAATATGCCAAGGGGCTGAAACCGGCGCAGATTCGAAACCTATGGGAGGCGGGGGGCGAAAAGCTCTGGGATGAAATCGACGGCGATAATCCGAAATCTTATGATGATGGTGAGAAGAACTGGAAAGCTCGCGCCGTCAGCAAAATCAAGGGGATCATTCGGCGTCATACTTGAACGGGAAAGTTTTGCATGATGATGCTCCATGATGCGCCGACAAAAATCTTTTTCTGCTCTCTTCGGCGTGCTGTGCAGACCATACGTGCTATATTGGCTAAAAATGTCCGTAAACGTCTGAAATGTCTGAAATGCACTAGGAAAAGTATTTTCCTTTGTTTGCTGAAAACGCCGGATTTTCCGGTCTCTTGACGCTCTCACCTGCATCTTGAACGGGTGAAAATGACGGGGTGCGAAATAGGGTGCGAAATTATTCGGGTTTCGCATTGGATTCACTTCGTTCTTGTACGGGTCATATTGGTAGGCGTCTCAAAAACAGTCTATCTGAACGATATTGCATCTCACCCCATCCAAGGAGACCGAACTATGACGTTCGCAATGCCCCAAAGAATCGAAGAGAATCATCCCGTCGAGCCGATTGCGGTGAACTCCGTCGCGGCATGTAAGCTGCTCGGCGTGTCGTCGACGACGCTGACCAAGTGGACACGGGAGAATCTCATCCCTCACAACCGCGTCGGTCGCCGGTTGTTCTACTCCGTCGAAGTCCTGAAACGGTTCGCCGCCGGTGAACTCGCCGGCGCGTCCGCTCAAGAGTAATCGTTTCGTGAAAGGAGATCAACATGAAGCCCGAAAAACGACCGATGCTCGTTGAAGGTATCGAAGAACTGGCAACCGCACGGGACGCAACCCGCAAATTGCTCCGGATCATGCCGACGAAAAAGTGTTGCGACATTCTCATTTTGTCGCTGCGGATGCTCAACGCCGAAATTCTGAAATACCGCAAAGCCGTCCAAGTCATCGACGGCGAGTTGTCGGAGGTGGATTTCATCCGTTGGCACGTCGCGGAAACCGACACACGCCGGCGCCGCCTGCTTAGCATCCGGGAATTTTCCGACGAACTGGCCGACACGAACGACATTCCGTTTTCGTCGTTCGAACGCCAGATTCTCAAAGCGATCCGCGATATGGTCCGTGAACGGTCCATTTTCGAAACGCATTATTACGACCAAATTTCAACCGCATGGAAAGAGATCGAGGTGAACCTATGACCGATGGACAATCCGAATGCTGTGAATGGAACGGACCATTTCCGGACGATATGCCGTTCGGAGCGGAAGGTGAGCGGCGCCGGCGTGAGCAGGAAGAATCCGCAAAAGATCGTCGCTCCACGGTTGCGGAGCTTCGGGAGGAGCTGCGGCTATTGTCGCAGCGGGCGATTCAGCGCCGTGAAGGACACCACAACATCAACGAAACGCAAAGAGCCGCCAGCGACGAACGCTAACGGCTCCCCGCGGTAGATCAACATTAAAAGTATCATACCATGAAATCAGGAACGGGCAAGAGCTTTTCCACCGAGGAGATCAAGCGGCTGGCGCAAGGACGGGTTCTCGACATTCTCCAAACGGTCGCGGGGATTCCGTCCGAATATCTGGACGGGAAACATCATCCCTGCCCCGATCCGAATTGCGGCGGCGACAATCGATTCCGCTTCGATCAAGCCAAAGAATTCATTTACTGCAACCAGTGTTTCAACAAAAAGAACAGCGACTTTCTCGCCGCGATTCAACATTTTCGCGGCGTTCCTCTTCCGGAAGCCGTGCGGTTGGTTGCCGATTATCTGGGAGTCCGGCCAGAAGGGAAGCGGTCGGGTGCGACGGCGACGGACGCCAAGCCGAACGCATCGAGCGGAACCGGCGACAAGGGGGAACCCAAAATCGACATCCGGGAACCGGCGGCGACATATCGTTACACTGATGAAAAAGGAACGACACTCTTCGAAGTGCTTCGATATGTCGGAACCTATGCGGACGGCTCGACCGAGAAGACGTTTCGCCAGCGCCGCCCCGATCCGAACAAAAAAGGGGCGTGGATATGGAAGGGCGTCAACTCGATTAGGCAGGTCCCCTACATGCTCCCCCGCGTCCTTTCGGCTGAATTCGTTTTTGTCGTCGAAGGGGAAAAGGACGCCGACCGCCTGAATGCGATTCTGCGCAAAGCTGGAACCGGAGCGGGTGCCGTCGCGACGACATCGGCCAGAGGCGCGAAGAACTCTTCCCCCTGGCCGGGTTTTGCGAAAGAGTTCAAACTGTACGAAAAGAAAATCTGCGTGATTCCGGACAACGACGCCGCCGGTCTTTCTTTTGGTCGAAGCGTGTGCCGCGCCGTCGTCCGCTCCAATGCGTTCTACGATCCGGCCAAAGAGAAAGAACCACCGCTCCCCGACGTTCGATTGATCGTTCTCCCTGACCTGCCAGAGAAAGGGGACGTTTCCGATTGGATCGACCGCATGGAGTCCGAGGGAAAAACGCCGAAGGAAATCGTCGAAGCGTTAGGGAATCTCTGCAAAGCGGCGCCGGCGATTACCGATGAGATCGTCAAAGAATGGGACCGGGAGGAAGTCGCGATTCCGGCCAAAGGAGAGAACGTCGCCGGCGCGTCCGAATCGAAACCCGCGATCCAGTGGGAACCGTTCCCGGTCGAGGTGCTTCCCGACACGTTGCGAAAATACAGCGTCGAGTCGGCGGCGGCGTGCGACATCGACCCGGCTTTCGTCGCGCCGTTCGTCGTGGCGGCGGTTGCGTCGACGGTCGGCTCCGCATTCCGGGTACGAATCAAAAAGGGCTGGTTCGAACCGCCGATTCTCTGGACCGCGCTCGTCGTCGGTTCCGGCTCCGGGAAATCCCCAGGACTCGATGCGGCGGTTGATCCGCTCCGGACGCTCCAGCGAGCCGCCGATGACGACTACCGGGAAGCGGTCAAGCTGTTTGAATCCGATTGGCTCTCCTATGAGGCCGACCTTTCCATCTGGAAGACCGACCGCCGCAAAGCCGAACACGCTTCCAAGGAACCGCCGGCGCGTCCGGATCCGCCTGTCCCGCAAACTTTCGTCGTCGACGATACGACGACCGAAGCAGCCGCCGAAATTTTGGTGCAGAATCCGTTCGGTATTCTCATGGAAAAGGACGAACTCGCCGGATGGATAGGCTGTTTCAACGCCTACCGGACTGGCGGCGACAAGGATTCCCCGTTCTGGCTGTCGATTCACGGCGGGCGCTCCCATCGGATCAATCGAAAGACGGGAAACCGGATCATTGCACCGAGAACCCCGGCGGTCAGTATTTGCGGCGGTATCCAGCCGGGAATTCTCCGGAAGGTATTCGAGGAGAACGAACATTTTTTCGACAACGGACTCGCCGCTCGAATCCTGTTCGCCATGCCGCCTGACAAGTCCGCTCGATGGACGGAAGCCGAAGTTGCCGACGAAACCAAGGAGCGGTACGTCGAGGTTCTGAAAACGATTCTCGGTTGGCGAAACGGTCCGAACGCGCTGACGCCGGAACAACCGCAGATCGTCGGAATGACGGAAGCGGCGAAAAAACTGTTTGCCGCCTACTGTAACGAAAACGCCGACGAACGGGACGATATGGCGTCGGAAGCAATGCGGTCTTTCTGGCCGAAGCTGACGGGGTACGCTGCTCGAATTGCCCTGGTGTTTCATGTCGTCCGGTACATTGAGGGCGGCGCCGGCGAACAACCACGAATCGACGCCGATTCGATGCGGTCGGCGATCACGCTGACGAACTGGTTCAAACGGGAATCGGTCCGAATCGTCCAGTTGATCCGGGGGGAAGCCTGTTCCGTCGATTTCGATGCAAAGGCGATACTCGCCGCGATCCGGAAGAACGGCGGCGAGATCACGGTAAGGGAGTTGCAGCGACGGGTGAAGGACTACGGAAAAGAAGGGGGCGCCGATCGAGCGGAACGGAAGCTCCGGGAGATGGTCACGGCGAAAACTTTGGCGGTTCGGATGGAACAAGCCGAAAAAGGAGGCCGTCCAAAGGAGGTTTTCCGCATCATCGAGCCGAATCCGGTTGACACAACCCCTGATTCGGTTGACACAACTCCCCCGAAAAACACCCCCAAAGTTGACACAACCCCATTATTTCCCGAAGAAAATGGGGGTTGTGTCGACTGTCAACCGAGTGAGTTTCCGAAAAATGAATTTTCGGACTGGGACCCGGACGGACCGGCAACGGATTCCCCGGTTCCAACCAGAGGGAAGGGTCCCAAGCGCCGGCGGGCGAGCACCCTGACGGAGGCCGACCGATGAGTACGACCATCGGATTCACACTCCGGGAACGGATTCGGCTTTCCGGTGAGATTCTCGACCGGCTGACCCGTCAGGGGATCGTTTGCGAACTGACCCCGGACGGAAGGGATTTCGAATTCTGGAACGCCCGGATGAACGACGACGGAGATTTTGACGACGTTCCCCCGGAGGCCGTGAGGGAGATTCTGGAACATCGGCAACTCATTCTCGATCATCTCCAGCGCTGGGCAAGGAGCATCGACCGGATCACCCGTATTTGGTGGGCGACAAAACCGGAGTACCGGGAGGAATGCCGGAATTATTGGAACAACAACATTCAATCAACCAGCATCGACAAGGAGAATTGAACCATGAAAGAAGACCTAATCAGTTATTGTCACGAAGTCAACGGAGTTGAGATCGAGGTTTATCCGTGTTCCGGATGCAGGGAGGGGTACCCCAAGCCAAGCCGATTCGGGGGATACGTTCTCCTTGCGTGTAAATGCGGGAAGCACGTTCTTTCCCCGATGCTCCTCTCTTCTCATCAGAGCCCCATTGAATCGAAGTCATACGAAAAGGCGGTTCTCGCATGGAACCGAGTCAATGATGAGTGAGGCGCCGCCGGAATTAATTAAGGAAGTATTGACCGTACCCCTTGGTTGGGTTTCCGCACCCTTGAACCTGAAACCTTTTCCGGAAGGACCCACTGAAGAGAAAAAATTTCCGGGGAAACAAACAATCAACTCTCTCGGAAGGGGTTCAAGGGGCGGTGTTCCGACCCCCTCGAAGTAGTACCTAAGGGGAGGGGGTGTTGAAAAACTAACTCTCCATTCCCGCCCATCTCCTTCGCTTGGTGTTGGCGGGGTATTCCCTAGTCGGTAGTACCTTATCCATTTTAACCAACCAACTGATACTTTACCTCGAATCCCTGTGCGAGCGGTTTGAATTGGATTCTCGAAAGAAGGACCCGCTCCCCCCCACAAACGTCGATACAAGCCCCTTATCCTCTGGCCGGACAAAATATCAACCCGACCACCGATCAGGCAACAAGCGGCGTCCTGTGCGATTCCTGCAACTCGATAAACCCTCTTGATTTCATCTCGCCGATTTCCGATAATCCGTTTAGGAAAAATCGCGGGTGAAGCCAACCACATAGGAGATCAACATTATGGCAACACTCACGAAACGCTTGAGGGGCGGTTCCCTCATGTTCGAAATACAGTTTTATTCAGGCGGCGTCCGTAAGAC
>JAVBPI010000045.1:0-10624 GCA_031549705.1 Thermoguttaceae bacterium | reverse complement strand
CCGTCAAGCACCGTTCCCTCTGGAGTTCCCTTGAAAGCATACGTTTGTCCGAGCTGCGTCATTGTTCCCAGCAGTCCTCCACAAAATGGTATTCCGGCAATTGATGTCCCGACGGGTCGCTTTTTCGATGCTTTGATTTTGTCCTCCAATGCCGAAATTTTGATGAACTTGACGCTTTTTTCTCCCTCAATCGACGTATATCTCCAAATCCGCCCTGTCTCCCTGTCTTGACGCGGGTAGCAAACGAGGGTTAAGCGATTCGGCTCGGATCCCGGTGTCGAGGGAGCATCCATCGCGAAAATCAATTCGAGGCGGTACATGGACCGCTGGAAATCGCCCGGCGGCGGCGAAACGAGCCGCTGTTCTTGATATTTTCCTTTAGCGGAATATTCCTTATCGCCGATATAGACATTCATTCGGATGTTGGCGTCAATTGTGTCGAGCGCTTGGACTCCGTACAGCATCGCCGCGTAAACCTGTTCGGCTTGAGAGCTGGTGGCGTCTTCTTGGGCTGCGACGGATCGCATGACGGCAAAGAGTCCCCAAACCAGAATAAAAAGACGGAAATTTCGTCGGTCGGCGAACGATTTTTCGTGAAGCGTGGCATTTTGGGCGGATTTTCGAAAGAATCGCATGTGATTTTACCGACGATTGAAGGAGAGAGAAGGGATTGTGTGGAGAAACCGTTTATCGAGCGGTTTTCGACAATCGTTTCCGTTGTTGGCGTTGCCGCTTGTAAAAGCCGGTCCAGCCGACGACCAAAGGACGACGTGTGATTGTAAAAGAAAGTTCGCAAGCCGTCCAGTGCAGAAAAACCGGTTGCATTTTGCCATTTCGTTGTTTGCTGGGAGCGTCTTCAACAACTTGGGCGTCTCGTTAAAGGGGAGGATACCTGATGCGAAATCGTTTTGCTTTTTTGACTTTACTCGCGGTTTTGGCAGGCTGCCAAGGCCCAATCCTGACCGGCGGTTTCAATCAATCACCGTATCGATCCTATGGAGTCGACGGTCCCGGTCCCGGCGTGATCGCCGACAATTATCAACAGATGTCACTTGACGTTCCGGCACCGCCGCCTGGAATGCCGGGTCCCATGGGACCGGTTGGCCCGATGGGGCCGGCTCCGGCTTGTCCGATGCCGCCGATGGCTGGTCGTCCGGAAATGTGTCCGCCGATGATGCGGGCTCCGATGGGCGCAACGTCGCAACTCAACTTCCTCGGCTTGGAAGGGCTGACGATCAATTGGGACACGATGGTTCCCGGTTCGTTCGATTCGCAGCCTTGCATTTGCCCGGCGCAGTTCGATTTCGCACAGGGGGCGATTTATCGGCTCAAACTGACCAATATCCCTGGTCGCCAAGGAAAAGAGCTCTATCCGACGCTTGAAATCGCGCCGACGATGGCTCGAACCCAGGCGTTCCTTGCCCATAATTCGATCCCGATCGAGTTCACCGACAACGACTTCGATCAGGTCCTTTCCGGAAACTTCATCACGAAAGTGATCTATTTGCCGAATCCGGAATTCCAAGGTCTCGCCATGGCGGGAGTCGGAACGCTCGTCAACACGCAACTCGAACCGGGCGTCGATCCGATTGCCGAAGCGAGCAACCGTGGAGCGATCCTTGCGATCATTCGGATGGGGAACAAGGATCTCGGAAGCAACAAGAACGGCATGCCCGGAATGATGCCCGGCGAAGGAATGGTCGTCGGTGGAATGCCCGGCGCTCCGATGCCTGTCGGCATGATGCAAGGTTACGGCTCCTCGATTCCGCAAAATCCGATCTCCGGCGTCAACATCGCTCCGTACGGAACGCCGATGACGAAGACGACTTCGGGAATCCCCGGTCCGCCGCAGCTCCCGCAAGGTCAGCATTCGCCGAATCGGTATCCGATCGTTCGGACCGAACCGATTCCCGCGCCGCCGACCGGCTATGGAATGGCTCCGGCTCAAGCTTCGATGCCGTGTCCTCCGGGAATGGCGTGCCCGACCGGAATGCCCTATGCCATGCCGTATCCGCCAATGGGACCGGGAATGGGACAACCCGGCGCACCGCAGGGAGTTGTGATTCGTGACGTCTCCGTTTCGGAACAAAACATGCCGCAGTTCGCTCCGCCGGTCAACAACGCTCCGCAAATCGCGATTCCGGCCCAACCGGTGAATCCGTAAAATGATCGAGGAGTGGAAAGAATCACGAACCCGAAGTTCGACGGAGCTCCGCCGATCCTTCGGGTTTGTTGGTGTTATCAGATTGTACAAAAAAGGCAATCATTCGAAGGAATGGGACAGATGCCGTCATCCCCGCGCAGGCGGGGACCCAGAGCGCGGATTATCATGCGCTCTTGCACACGACATTGACGGATGCAAACGGTGAGCAATATCTTTCGTCGAGGTTCCCGCCTTCGTGGGAACGACGAAATGCAACGAGAAGAATGGAATCTCAAGCAATGTCGAAGACGACTTTTTTCGCGTTAATTCTCTGTTTCGCCGCAACGGCGTCGGTTGCCGTCGCTCAGGCTCCGGACTTCTATCTGCCGGGACATCCGGGGGCGCCGGTCCGTGATTATTTTCAACCGACGCAAATCAAGGGGCCGGGAAGTACGAAAATCGCGCTGGCCGCCAATGGACGGTTCGTCGAGCGGCAAGCGATGCCGTTCGCCGTCGGTCTGCGGCTCGGAGAAGATTATCGGGTTCGGTTGACGAACCTTCCCGGCAGACCGGGGAAGGAACTTTTTCCGACGATCAAACTCATTGATCGGACGTTTCCGCCGCGTGGTCGGGAATTGGAGTTTCCGATTCCGATCGACATTTCCGACGACGACATCGAACTTGCGTTGAGCGGTCGTTTCGTCACACGAGTCGTTTATCTTGAGGATCCGCAGAACGCGCTGCCGGTCGTCAACAACCCGGACGCTCCCCTCTCGTTGGACATTACCGGTGGAGCGGACCCGCTCAACGTCGCCGCCACGATGGGCCGCCCTGTTGCGATCATCCGTCTCGGCGGACGTGTTCCGGACATCAACGGCGTCGACATGACGTTTTTCCACGGTTGTCCCGCTTGGCTCGCCTTCGAGAAAACGCCGGAAGGGGTGTTGATGACACGTTACGAAAACATGCCGGTTCCACGTCCGATGCCGCAACTGCCGCCGTATTACATCGGATCGCAACCGCAACCGAGAATTTATTAAACAGATTTAGCCGGTACTCCGCGCAGACCGGGAACACGGTTCCCGGCTCGTCGGGGAATTGTCGAACAGGAACTCCCCCATGAAAACATTACGGTGTTTCTCCGCGATTGTGTCGCTCTCGCTCTTGTGTTCCTGTACGTCGACGTCGGTTCAACCGACCGATCCGTTCGCGGCTCAACCGGTTCCCACGCCGACGAAGTTCGAACCGATCGTCCAAGCCGAACAACGTCAAGAGGAAACAGTCGTCGCGCAACCGAAATTGCCGGAACCGAAGTCGGACGTCCTGATGTACCAACCGGAGTACAAGCCGACCTACCAACCGATCCAGGCCCCGAGCTCCGACGGATTGGTCCCGAAACCGACGCGGATCGTTCGGCACGCCGACGGAAATTTCGAACACGGAATCGTCGCGGAAGTCGGCGTGATCCGTCCCGTCGTCTATTTGCAGGAAAACGATCCGTTCTCCGACAACGGCGCCGTTGATAAGACCGAAACGAAAACGAAAGCCGCCGACGATTCGGTACAAGAACCGAAGCCCGAACCGGCGTCGCCCCCGCAGTTGCAGGAAAATCCGTTGAACCGCATTGCGATCGATCCGGCGCTGAACGCCAAGGGAGCCGCGATCGTTGCCGCACGGCAAAACGGACACGAAACCTTTCACGGCCCCTGGCGGCCGGACCGGCGGTCGGAGTTTTGGCCGCAAGACGAATATCTCGCCGACGGCGGCGACGGAAACACGAAAGTGTACGTTAAAGAAGACTGGTCCGTCCACAACCTGCAACTTGAAGACACCGTCGTCCATTACGACACGATCGACGGACGCACGGAAGTCGAACCGTCGAATCGGGTTCACCTTTACGCCCCGCGATTCGGATCGGTACGAAAAATCGAAGGGATCCTCAACAACGACCAGATCACGGCTCTCAGCGGCGCGAACGCGCAGTTGGCGTTGAACGTCGACAACGGACGCCAATCGCTCGGTTACGCCGCCCAGGAAACGGGAGCGGGATACGCCCGGACACGGGACAACATCAGCGGCGTCGGGAGTTCGAAAAAGATTCGAGGCGCCACGGGAACGCGCGTTCTCGCCGGATTCGAAGGAATCGACGCGGTCATGCTGTACACGAACTGGCTGACGCAAACATCGGTCGGCGGTGTCGAGCTCGCCTATCTTGCGGAAGGGAGCGTCAACGCCAGGGCTTGGCAAGGAGAGCAAGGGGTCAAAATCCGGATCAACGCTCTGGCGCCGATGTCCGCCTCCAGTGAAGAAGGAGCCGAAAGCTTTTTCCAAGTCAAGTCGGAGGGTATTACCAACAAAATCCGCCTGATCAAGGTAGCGTCGAAAAAAGTCGCCCAGCCGGGCGAAATCGTCGAGTTCACGTTGCGGTACGATAACCTTGGAACCCATCCGGTCGGCAACGTCACGGTTTTGGACAACTTGACGACGCGGCTCGAATTCCTGCCCGGCACCGCGAAATCGTCCCGACCGTCCGGATTCATTGCCGAACCGAACGACGGCGGATCCTTCACGCTCCGTTGGGAAATCACCGATCCGTTGGAACCGATGGAATTCGGCGTCGTCCAATTCCAGTGCCGCGTTCGGTAATCCCTCGCATCCCATCACGAAAGAGCCCCAAGTAGCGCGGAGAGCCGCTCCACTTGGGGCTTTTTGTGTTTTCTAAACGCTGACGCTATTTCTTGTTTTAGCGATTGTATCGTTTGCTCCCGGTAGAAAAACTGTGAGGATTGCGAAAAAGATCCGCATGTTCACGAAGCGTAACCTACTATGAAATACCCAGCGAGGCTGGGCGTTAGCCGGGCTTCCGCTCGTCGAGTTAACGTTTCACCGTCAAATACCGGGTGCTATCGTGAACGCTTTCTCCCTCAAAACAATCGGATTGCTGCTGCTCGCCGGCGTGTTGTGCGGCGTCGGCTGCCGCTCGTTGCCGAACAGCGGTATCGATCCGTATGGAGAACGACTCTTCTCACAATCGGCGACCTGTCCGTTGGAAGAATGGAACAATAATCCGAACAAAAACTGTCCGCAGCTCCAACGGCTGATGGGTGGACAAGCGCCGACCGCCCCCTCGACGATCGCGGCTTCTCCGACGATGACGGCGACTCCCGTTCCGGCGGCGGCCAATACGGGCTCGCTGCCGGGAAATCTCGGAGCGGTGCAACCGGGAACGGCGGGGCTTCCCTACGGTTCAACGGCGACGGCGATGGCGCCCGGCGGACGCGGCATCAATTCGGCGATCGTGATGTCGCCGGAATCGTTGAGCAATCGGCCGGCGTTTGCCGATACCGGCGGATACGCGCTCCCGACACAACCGATCAGCGGCCCCGCCATGGTGATGACGCCGCGTGAACAAATCGCGCCGGTCGGAAGCGAAGTCGTGATGATCTCGAGCTATCTCGGCAAAGGGGATCACCTGATTACGAACGAAAAAGTCGAATGGAGCCTCGAAGGGGTCGGAAGCATTTTCAAGATCGATCCGGGCTCCTGCTGCGATCCGCTCCACGCCGACTTCACGAAAGCGAAAAAAATCAGCGAGAAATACGCCGTTACGAAAACAAGCCAGACGTACCAGGATCTCGACCGCGGCACGCCGGATACGAAGGACGACATTCATCTGTTGCGCGGCCAAACCTGGGTTTCCGTCAACTCGATGCGGGAAGGGACGACTTACGTCACCTCGCTTGCTCCGTCGCTGAAAGATTGGTCGAAACGTTCCGATTACGGCGTGATTCATTGGGTCGACGCCCAATGGATTCTCCCGACGCTCCCGATTTCGGCGGTCGGCGATACACGACGATTAACGACGACCGTGTTACGGCAAACGAACGGCCAACCGCGTGTCGGCTGGATCGTCCGTTATGAATTATTGAACGGTCCCAAAGCGGGATTCGGACCCTCGTTGGCGCAGATCGAAGAGGTTCCGACCGACATGAACGGACAAGCGACCGTGATGTTGGCACAAGCGGATCAACAAGCGGGAACGAACACGATTGCCGTTCGGATCATTCGTCCGGCGGGAGTCGACGGTTCGGACCGCCGTGTCACGGTCGGCAATGAAACGCTCCGCCAGACTTGGACCGGGAACGCCGGAATCCGCGTCAAAATGGAAGGGCCGCCGAACGTCAAGCCGGGACAGGATATTCCGTACACGATTACCGTCACGAACAACACCTCGCAAACGGCGAACGGCGTCTTGACCGGTGCGATTCCGTCGCAGGTTCAATTTGTCAGCGCAAATCCGGCCCCGTATGTCAGTGGAACGTTGTTTCAATGGAATCTGTCGGTTCCTCCGAAAGGAGCCTCGGTGATCAACCTCGTGTTGCGACAAAACGCACCGGGAACATTGATTATCGATTGTCCGACGTTCCAAGCCCAAGCGTCGATCGGCCAAACGACGGGGCCTGCGGCGACAGTTTACACGCCACCGACAACGCCAATACCGTCGGTGTACACCCCACCGGTTGCCCCGACGCCGACCTCGAACACGGGACCCTCGAACGTCGGTTCGATCGGAGCGGCACAAACATATCAAGGAGCGGGCGCAACAACGTTCCCGGTCAAGGTGAAAATTTCGTTCGTCCAAGAGCCGGTTCCCCATCCGGATCAGCCGGGCGTACTGCTCGCCGGGGTCAAGATGATCGTCGAAAACGCCGGAAACGCCGAGATGAGGAACGTCGTGCTGCAAGTTCGATTACCACAAGAATACAAGGATCGGAGTTCGAAGGGAATCGCGTTGATCCAAGCCCCCAAAGACGCCGAGGTTATCAACGCTCAATGCGACATTCGACAGAGACCGATCGCGGTCTTGCCGGTCGGACAGCGGGCGGAGTTCCAGCTCGGGTTCCCCTCAATTCCGCCGACCGGGTACACGATGATCGGTACCGTATTGGTGAACGGCCAAATCGTCGACACCAAAACGGAAACCGTTCGAGGACGGTAAGGACCTGCCGTCCGGGAACATTTTTTCAAACTTTTCCAAAACAATCCTCAAAATAACCCCAATTTCAATCAAGCAGAAATCACATATATATTTTTACTGCATTAACTAATCTTGATCGAACTTAAGTATTTTGGTGCAAACGCTTTCCAGCTAGAAAACGGTAGGTTTTCACGCAAGGAAGGCGACAATGACGGAACGATATTCGATTGCAAAGGACTCGATCCTCGAAGGATGTTTGGTGACGCCGGACGTGTACAAAGGAATTTTCGAACGCTTCGAGAATTTCGTTACACCATACGTCGAGCACCTTCACAAGCGAGTTCAACGACGAAAAGCCGTCGATTACATGAAAGGGTGGATGTCCGATTCGGATTTCTTCGAGATGCCCGTCGTCAGGCCGACCGATTACACCACCCAAGCGATCGTTCCGCGAATCATTTCGTCCAACGCCGTACGGCAGACCTCGCCCACCGTTTTCAAGCATTGACTCGCCCAGCCACACAGACCACGATTAGGGCCGATTGGGACTTTACGTTTGGCAAGATATTCCGCACAGACCCGCTGGGGCCGCATTGGGAAGTGATCCGGTTGGCCTTGCATTCAATGCCCGACGCTGTACAATGAAGTCGTTGGGCCTACGGGTTCGATACTTGGCGTTTCGAAATACTTTCCACGGTGGATCGAAACGCCTTTTCTACTTCTTGTCGTTTTCTTTAACGTCGGAGGATTTCTTCTCCGCCTCTTTTTTCTTGCGCTCCCAGTAGATCGCCACCTGCTCGTCCATAAACTGATCGCCAAGTCGGGTAGTAATACTGTCCTCCGGGAACCTTTTCAGGGTCGACGGGTCAAGGGTTTCTTTCGACATTGCTAAACTCCTTCAAATTCGGGGTTGTTGTTCCAAGCCCTTCTTACAATCAACTCTGTTTGCGTGTGCGCCGACGGCTTGCACTTAACGACCTGACGCTCGACGACGATCCATTCTCTTTCGTAATAGCCCGCCGCCTCATCACGCGATTCGGTAATGTGCCGCTTGTTTGAGACAGGATCACAGAGTTCGTATTCAACGTAATTGTGCGTATCCATTTTTTTACGATTTTTTCTTGTTGACCTTTTCGACGTGATCGACCACTACGTCCCGAATGTAGGCCCCGATGCGACGATCAGGGGATTCTTTGTCTCGGGCGGTTTCAACTGCTTCTTTCTCATTCGAGGAAAGATAGACGGACACAGTGTTTTCGCGTCTGTCTTCGTCACGTTTGGGCGGTTGCCCACGCTTGGGACTCATTGTTTTCTCCGGGGTTGAATCAGGTTCTATGTTCACGACACAAGAGAATATATCACTTTGATTTAATCTTGTCAATAAATCACTTTGAAGTATTTCGAAAATTTTCCAAAATTCCCTTAAGCGTCCGTTCGGGATTGCCGATACCGGGACGGGAGGAGAATCTCGAAATTCATTTCAGGGGCGGGACCGATGGAAAAGAGTACGCATTATGTCATCGTCGGCGAACGAGTCAGCGAAGACAAAGCCGACGTCAGGCGGGACTTGAAAAACGGAAAGCAGGTTGTCAAGGTCGTTCGGATTTCCTATCAGACGGGGCCGACAAAAGCGACCTTGATGACGTCAACGGAAATAACCAAACCAAGCGAAGTTTAGAGGTTAGACGATGAGCACCATTCAGGCGAAACGAAAACAGGTCAAGGGGCGTGATTCTTACTTCGACGGTTACATTGTCGGAAAGACCGTCGAGGAAGTCCACGCCCAAGAGGCGGCGGCCCATGACCGCTACGTCATGAAACTCGCCAAGGAGATGAGCCGCCCCAAAACCAACGCCAAGCCACCGAAGACTCCCAAGTGATCCGGCGGGAGGGGCGTAAGGATTGCTTACGCCCCTTTTGAACAAAATTGTTCAAAACCTACCCGATCTCCCTCGCCACTTTCGCGGCTAATTCCGGCAACGGAGCAACGTAATACTTTTCCGTCGTTTTGATACTGGAATGCCCTAAAAACTCCTTGGCGGCTTCCAAGCTAAAGTTCGCGGCGGTGTCCGTTCCGGCATTGTGTCGCAACTGATTCGGCGTCCACTTCGGCAATTCGACCGGTTCGCGGTTATCTTTTTCCGCGAGTTTCTTTTCGGCCTTGTTGTAAGCCTTTATTGCCCGCTCAACCGCCTGATTATAGGCGTCGTTTGTGTAATACTCTTTCGGCAGGCTTTGGGGAGCCGCCTTTTTTCGGCTTCGCTGCGACGGCTGGACTTTCGTTTTTCGCTTCTCTCTAAGTTCCGCATGATGGAGCCGCACCATATCGGCGGGGGAGAACAGGAACGCTTCCGGGGTGTCGGCTTTTCGCAACAGGTACGGGGCAAGAATCGCCTGTGCACGGGGACCGATTGCTTTCGTCAATATTTTGCCGTGATGCTCCGTTTTGTGTGTGAAGGGCCGGTACACCCAAACGTCGCCGCTTCGGTCGACGTCGCAGCCTCGCATATTCCGGATGTCCTGCGGACGCATTCCGGCAAGACGTTGAATCTGAACCATATCCCGAACGATAGGCGGTAAGTATGGCAGCGTCGCTTCAATGACAGCAACGGGAACGGGAGGGACCGGAGGATTGTCCGGGGCGGTGGTACGGCCTTGGCGGAGGTTTGGTACGGCCTTCAATGCCTGATACGTTTCGACCGGACACAATTCATTCGAAATCAACCAGCGATAGAAATTGACGATACAACAAATTCGGTCGTTGATCGTTTTTCGGACGTGTCCGGCCTCAATCAATTTGTTCCGGACGAATTGCAGGGCAAGCGGCCCAAACTCGGAAACCGGGCTTTGGCCGTACCAGCGGACGATATGGGAAAGGCTTTCCCGATAATTGGAAAACGTCTTGGTTGGCTTGCCGTGCTTGACGTAATACCCTTCGGCCCAGTCAAGGAACCGTATCGACGCCGCCTCAATGGCCAATTCGTTCTGCGAGCGTGTCGGCGGCAACTTGCAATCATTAGCGAGATAATCAGCAATATGCTGTTGGTAAAGCTCCCAACTCGCTTTGCTGTTGTACTGCCCCAAATAGAAATCTTTACCATCTAAGGTAACAACGGCACGGCCAGAGGGCTTGTGATGACGATAACCGGGGATTCTTTTCTTCGGCATTTCGGCGGTTCCTTTCGTGGGGAAAAGAGTTTGAACCCGGTATTACCGGGCAAACTTAGCTTTTCGCCGCACGTCAGACCGTCTGACGGATAGGTTAAGTCCTTCGGCTAACTGTATTTACGCACTGGGCGATGAGGGGCTCGAACCCCCGACCTTCTGGGTGTAAACCAGACGCTCTAACCAACTGAGCTAATCGCCCCGAATTTGCGGTGCACCGGCGAAATGATTATCCGATTGATTCATCGGTCGATTTCAGCAAATCCCGAATCTCCTGTTCCGTGGTCGCTTCACGGAGCGAATCCAAAAATTTCGGCGACGTCAGGATCCGACTCAAC
>JAVBPI010000174.1:0-3315 GCA_031549705.1 Thermoguttaceae bacterium | reverse complement strand
GCTGTGTCCGATCCACTGGGATTCTTTGAACGCTCCCCAACGGTTGTAAACTTCGTTGCTCCGCGTCATGCGGAAATTATCAAACGGCTTCGGAATCGTCGGCAACTTCGCCCGGTTGAAAATCTTCTCCAACGTCGTCCGAAGGTTCTGCTTCACGCTTCGATACCGATTGATGACGAACTCCCTCCCCTCCGACGCCGGATCGAAAAACAGGGCTTCCAGTTCCGTTTTCAGTTCCGGAAAGATCGGAACCGTTCGCCCTTCCTTCCCGTCGTGGTGTTCCGTCTTGGGAGCCCGGACGTAAAAGCATCCACGTTCCCAGTCAACATCTTCCCAACGGAGTTGAAGCACTTCGGACGGACAGCGTAAACCGCCGATCCGTGTCAGGGCGATAATGCAACGCCAATCCTTACAGGGGCAAGCCTCCAAAAGCCGGCGGTAATCTGTCATGGGAACGATCCGGTCTTTCTTTTTGTTCACGAACGAACCAACGGAAACGCCTTCCAGCGGGCTTTTCTCAATCCAGCCTTGGGACTTTGCCCAGTTGAAAACCGTCTTGGTCTGCTTCACGTAACAGGCGACGGTCGGTCCCTCCAGTTCGTCGAGGAGGTGTTCCTTCCATGCCTGCATCCGTTCCCGCGTCAATTCGTCGATCTGCTCGCCGTCGTCAAAAAACAAACCGAATCGGCTCCGAACCGCTTCATAGAGCGATATCGTCGACTCTTTGACGTGTCGGGCTTTGAACTCAAGGAACATAACCCAAAGTTCTTTGGCCGTTCGCTTTTCAGGCAGACGAATCAATCCGGCCTTGGACAGCTTCTCCCGAATTTCCGGTGATGCCGAATCAATCCAGGCAAGCGTTCGTTTGTCCAACGTCGCCAGAGAGTTGTCCCTGAAGTACACCAACGCCTCGACCGCGTCCTTCAACCCTTGGGCGGTCTTTTCGCTGTACCGCTTACCTCCAAGATAGATTGTCGTCCGCTTACCGCCGGCGTCGAAAAACTGTATCTCATAACCGGGCGTCTTCCCGGTTCGTATGCAAAGTGTAGCCATGTTGTTGATCTCCTTTCGTGCTGGCCTCACCCTGCGGTTTTCCTGAAAAGATTATCGGAAAACCGCGAGATGAAATCAAGGGGGATTATTGAGTTGCAGGAATCGCACAGGACCCCATAGGTACTACTTCGAGGGGGGCGGAACACCGCCCCTTGATTCCCTTCCGAGACAAATAATTGTTTGTTTCCCCGGAAAAATTTTCTTTCGTCAGCGGCAATCGGTGTCTCGTCAATCATGGGTTCCCCTCTGCGTCGGATTGGGACGCCCAGTATCGGCGACAATCTTCCCGATATTCCGGATCATTCGCCCACCAAACTTGAGCGACCTTTTCGACGGATCGCTCCCAACGTCGAAGGTATTCCAGAACCGTATCCCGATGTTCGGCGACCCGTTCGAACGCCTCCGCCGGAACGGGAAGGAATCGCCCATCGTCGTCGATGGTTGCGTTCCAGATTTTGAGCCGTCCGTCTTTCACCTTGACGACGACACCCTGGGCGGCCAGTTCCCGAACAACCTTTGCCCCGGTTCGGTATCGGATGATCTGGTCGACGTAAGGGGGATTCTTGATCGTTTTGGTGGTCATGGGTTCACCTCCCGCCGGCGATTCATGTAATCGTCGAAATCGTGAACAATCGGACCGTCCGCACCGGGAGCCGCCGGCGGTTCCGAATCGTCCAAAAGGTCGGTTTCGTCGGAATCCCTTGTACCCTCCAATTCTGCGCACCTTGAGCTTCTTGGCTCCGAAGTGCTTGAATTTAAGGGGTTTTCAAGGTGCGCAGAATGCGTAGGGGTATAAGAGGGAACATTCTGCGCATCTTGAATTTCACGTCGGGGAAGTTCCCAAAACCAGACGTTCAACTCTCTGTGATGGACGACGCCAAGTCGCTCCCTAGCTCGCCGGATCCGGAAAGAAAAACGACGCTGATCTCGCAACCGCTTCCGTGCAATTGGTCGGCGACCTTCAACGCGTATTCGTAACCGGGGCGGTCATTGTCCGGAAATATCGTGACTCGCCGGCGTTTGAGGAATTGCGCCCAGTCGAGTTTCGAATTGCTCCCGCCGCTCGCCGTCGTCGCCAAGAATCCCAAAGCGGTGAGAGCTTCGCAACACTTTTCCCCTTCGACGATGAAAACCGGCTCGTCGGACCTCTCGGTGATCGCCGGCCAGTTGAACGGAACCGGGGAGACGTTTTTGATTCCCTTCTCCCATTTTCCGCCGGCGAACCGCTCTTGAATAAACGACTTTTCCGGCTCGCCGTTTTCGGTCCATTCGTACCGTTTGACCCGGTAGAGCGGCTTTCCGTCGGCGTCGGAATAAACCCACGTCGCAACCAGCTTTTTCGATGTCGGTTTCGGCTTGGGTGTCGCCGGCGAGTTCCCAAGGTAATCGGCAACGCTCCGCAACGATTCAGGGAGAGAGACGCCGCAAAAGTGCTGGACCGCTGCGAGAAAATCGCCGTTGCCCTCATTAAAGCACTGGTTGCAGAACACGCCGCCGGCGTCGGAGTCGATCAAGCGGAATCGATCTTTCCCGCCGCACTTGGGGCAAGGGTGGTGTTTTCCGTCCAGATATTCGGCCGGAACGCCGGCGACGTGTTCCAAGATGTCGAGAATACGCCCTTGGGCGGCCTCCTTGATTCGCTCGATGGAAAGAGAATCGTCCTTGCGTCGGGTATTTATCATGGTATACTGTGGTTGTTGATCTCAAGTGAAACGTCGTCCGGATGCCGAGCCGGGCGGCGTTTCAGCGTTTAGTCTTCGTTGATGTTGTGATGCCCTTCACGGCGTTGAATCGCCCGCTGCGTGATCCGTCGCATCTCTTCCCGGATTTCGGCGACCACGGAGCGACGATCTTTTGCGAATTCTTCCATCTCCCGCCGGCGACGCTCGCCTGATTCTCCGAACGGTTTATCGTCCGGAAACGGTCCATTCCATTCGCAGCATTCACTTTGGCCGTCAGTCATGTTCTCACCTCGATCTCTTCCCAAGCGGTTGATATTTGGTCGTAATAATGCGTTTCGGAAATCGACTCTTCACGGATCATTTCACGGAGCGAATTGAATTCGCGGCGTTGATCCGGGGTCATTGGTTCATCATTCGCATCGGCAAGTTCCCGGAGGAAGAGCAAACGCCGCCGGCGGGTGTCGGTTGCTGCGACGTGCCAACGGAAGAAATCCGCTTCGGTCAGTTCGCCGTCGATGACTTGGATGGCCTTGCGATACTTCAGGATGTCCGCATTGAGCATCTTGAGAACCAGAATGAG
>JAVBPI010000252.1:0-17057 GCA_031549705.1 Thermoguttaceae bacterium | reverse complement strand
GGGGAGCGACGTCAACTGCGACTGGAGCGACTGGTACGGCGTTGGGTTTTGAACGGGGGGGTGGTTCTCACGACCGAATTCGCCGGTGATCGGCGTACCGTACTGTTTAACTAATTTAGCGTACTCGGCGAGCACGATTTGTTTGAGACAAAGCTCTGCGGTGTCGGACAGGAGACCAGTCGTTTCCCGGATCGCCCCTTTGCCGAGAATGTCGCGGGTTCCGGCGATGAGCATCATGTCGTTTTTGAATCCGCTCAAAATCGGTTCGATCTGTTCCGCATGGGAAACCAAACGGGTCAAATGGGCGTCCAAAACGGCCCGTTCCGGCAACTTGCCGACGACAAGACTGTCCATTAAGCCGTCGAGCATTCCGGGATCGCGGCAGAGCAGGTCGGTCAGGAACGGAGCGTAAGCGCAGAGCCGGACGAAAAGCCGCAAACTCGGCGGATTGAAGCTGAACAGCTCCCAGAGCCCCCCTTTTTCGCCAAGGGCGTCGGCGACGGTTGCCAACGTCGTCAGGGTTTGGTAGGGTGCCGGTGTTTCGGCGACCGCTTTCAGCAGTTCCGGAGAGATCGCGCTGAAAAATTGTCGGCAACGCCGTGCGGCAAAGTAGGGGTTTTTCTCGTCGGCCAGATCGGTCAGCAGCCGATACGCTTTGAGCGGATCGGGAAATCCGTACTTCCCAAGAACCGCTTGGATTCGTGTTTCGTCCGGCGCCGGATCGAGAAGGAGATCGACCTCCGCGGCGGTATCGCCGTCGTCATGAAAAGCATCGATGAGGATGTGGTTCAGCATTTTCCGGTTCATCGACGTGATGTAATGGAAATCGCTGTTGAATCCGTCGAGGGCCGACTTCCACGGCATGTCGTTGTACCCCATCCGCATGGCGAGTTTGCGCTGCTCGGTCGTGCTTTTCGGCATCGTATGCGTCTGCATGTCGAACATGATCTGCAAGCGGTGCTCGATTTTGCGGAGAAAACGATATCCCTCCAGGAGCATTTCCTGTTCGTGTTTTTTGAGAACCCCTTCTTTTTCGAGCCGATGGATCGCGGTCAACGTATTGCCGGTCCGAAGCTGCGAAAGTTCGCCACCGTGCAGCAGTTGCAGAAACTGGGTCATGAATTCGATGTCGCGGATCCCCCCGAAACCGGTTTTCACGTTGAGCAGCTCTTCCCCTTCCGCGCGGGCGTTTCGTTCGATTTTCCGCTTCAGCGTTCGAATCCCCGCGATGTCGACCTGTGTGAGATACCGCCGGTAAATCCACGGTTCAAGCTGTTTCAGGAACGCTTCCCCCAGCGCGATGTTTCCGGCGACCGGCCGCGCTTTGATGAACGCCTGCCGTTCCCAAGTCCGACCGCGATTGTCGTAATACCGTAACGCTTCGTCGAACCCGATCGCCAGCGAACCGTGCTGTCCATTCGGACGGAGCCGCATGTCGACCCGGTAGGCGGCGCCGAGTTCCGTCGGCTCGGTTAGGAATCGGACGATTTCCTGGCCGAGTTCCGCGAAGTACTGCGAATTCTGGATTTGATCCTGGTCGGTCATCCCTTCCGTGTCGTACAGGAACATCAGGTCGATGTCGCTGGAGTAGTTCAACTCGCCGCCGCCGAGCTTGCCGAGCGCAAGGACCGTAAAATGGGAGCGTGCCCCTTCCGGCGAACGGGGGGTGCCCCGTTTACGGAACAGCTTCCGTCCCGCCGCATGGAGCGCCGCCTCGATGACCGCTTCGGCGACTTGGGAAATATGCCGGGTGACGCTTTCCAATGATTGCCGCTTGATGATGTCATCATAAGCGATTCGAAGCATTTGTTGCCGTTTGAAGCGACGCAACGAACGAAGAACGAGCGAATCCTTTTCCATCGCTTTCACTTCTTCGAGGAGCTCGTCGACCAGTTGGGAAAGTGGGACGACGGCGTTGTCCTGCCGTAACAACGCAAACAATTCCGGGTCGTTGATGAGCATGTCGCTCAGGAATTGGCTCGTCGCAAAAATCTCCATCAGGGTCGACAGGGCCATCGGATCCCGTTGGAAGAGCGCAATGAGCGTCAACGGACTGCGCGTCGCGCTGAAAAACCGTTCGAGGTTGTTCAGGACCATGTCGGGATCCGCCGAAAATCGAATCAACGGCGACATGTGATCGACGAACGGCCCGAACGTTTCGAGCGACGGATCGAAACTCGCCATGCTTTTGAGGTTCCGAATCGCTCGCTTGAAATCGGTGAAATTACTCAATTCCAACCACTCGTTGGCGAGTTCCGGCGTCTCAAAATACGATTTCAACAGTTTCGGGTCCATGATCGGATGGGGAAGGCAAAAAGGGCTTTCATGCCAAAAAGCCGAGACTACTGAGGATTTTGACCAGGTATTCCCTGAACACGTCGTTGATATCCCTCCCCTCTCCCGGGGAGGGGGTTAGGGACTCGGTGGTTGGAACGGAGGATAAGTTCAAGAAAACCAATGTCCCCTAACTTTTTTTCTCTGTTTTTCTTATTCGTTCAAATAAATTAACGTCGAACGACCCTCACCCTACCCCCCTCACGTGGGGGCGGGGAAGGGGTATCAAACCGTTTCAGGAAAAACCATACGACATGCTGATATTAAACCGCTTTCCTAAAACTCTTTCAAGACAGACTTGAATCTTTTGCGATAATAGTATAAAATGAGGAACGATGGTGCGCTTGGGTATTCATCCTTTTTGCAAACCGTAGAATCATGTTTTCGGGAATCCGTTCCATGGGAGGTTGGTTCGCCGCCGCGTTGTTCGTGGTTGCGTTCGGACTTTGTTGCCACGGCAACACGGATCGTTTCCCGTCTGATTCGATCGTCCGGTCTTCCGATTCCTCTCCGTTTTCTCCGGACCGTGCGGCGTTCCTCGATCCCTCGAGCTTGCCGACCGCTTTCCTGACCGGTGTTCGTTCCAAAGACCGGCTCACCGAATCGCTCACATCCGTCGGGCTCCCTTCGTTCCGAATTCCACAAGGCGGGGTTTGCGTTCGAGACCTGTTCGGCGATGACGCTCCTTGTCCGGTGGGAATTCGTCCCCATCTTCTCCTTTGTCGATTGAATATTTGACACGGTGCTCTTGAATGACGTTTTTGCGATTTCAAGACGGATCGTCCCGTTGACGTTCCGCCGTGCATCAATGTTCGAACACCTATCTATCCAAGGAGAAATACCATGTCTAACGATAACACGAAAAATTCGTCCCAAAGCGATTTCGAAGCCCTCGATGTCGAACACAAGTCCAACGACCTTGTCGGTTGGATTATCGCGATCGTCATCACCGGTGTTGCGATTTACGCTGTCCCGTTGATCATCGGTTTGTTCATCTAAAACCGCGTTGTTGACGAGCTAACGAGCCGGGACCTGCGGTCCCGGACTCCCCACGCAACGTCAAAATCGCAATTCGTCCCGGAGTTTTTCCGGCGGTTCCGTTTGAAGCTTTTTCAGGAGCTCAAGATCTTCCGAGCTCCACCGTTTCGGCAACCGCACGGAAAGCTCGGCGAAGAGGTCCCCCGCTTCCGTTCTGTCGCCGGACGCCGGAACGCCCCGACCTCGCAACCGCAGCTTCGTGCCGGTCGATGATCCGGCGGGAACCGAAACCCGAACATTTCCCGTCGGCGTCGGAACGTCGATTTTCGCCCCAAAGACCGCTTCGTTGAGCGAAACAGGAACGTCGACGTAAAGTTGTTGTCCCTGGCGTCGGAAGCACGGATGTTCCTCGATGTGCACGACCAGCATCATATTGCCCGGTTTCCCACCGCCGGTTCCCGGTTTTCCGAAGCCGGGCAATCGAATTTTTTTGCCCTCCTCAATTCCCGTCGGGATGTTGACGGCGACCGTTTCGTCTTTCATTCCGGGAGCGCGTTTGAGCTTCAGCTCGATCGTCCCGCCGAGAACCGCTGTCGTGAAGGGGACCGATAGTTTCCGTTCGATGTCGACGCCGCGACTCTGCCGTCGACCGGCCGCTCCGGCAAAGGGGTCGTTCACGTCGTCCATCTCGTCCATACCGGCTCCCATTCCCCCACCCATTCCGCCGCCGAACATTCGCAGAATGTCGTTGAGATCGAAATTTCCAGCGCCGGCACCGGCACCGCCTCCACCACCGAAATTTCCCTTGAATCCGCGAAACGGATTGCTGCCGCCGCCGGAGCCGTACGACCATTGATGAGGCCCGCCGCCGCCGGCGGAGCCCATCTGGTCCGGCGAGACGCCGAACTGATCGTAAATCCGACGCTTTTCCGGATCGTTCAGAACGTCGTACGCCTCCTGAACTTTCTGGAATTTCTGCTTGGCGTTCGGATCCGACTGATTCAAGTCCGGATGGAGCTTTCGAGCCAGCTTACGATACGCCGACTGGATTTCCTTTTGGGAGGCGGTTTTCGAAATTTCCAGAACTTTGTAAAATTCGTCGCTCATTATCGTTGTTTTTTGCAGCAAACCGTGAGATGAACCGACCGGAAAGCGCGGAGTACCGGAAAATGGGTGAGGCGTTGTTCAAAACCCGGTCGAAATAGATTACAATCTGTTTTTAGTGTACTCGAAAACTCACCGTTTTACAGGCGGTCCACCCCAACGTTCAGGATCATGATGAACCGATTTATTATTGGCAGCGTGTTTTTCTTGCTCGCAACGATCGTCAACGCCGCCGAACCGTCGTGGATCGCCGACTGGAACGTCCCGAAAGCGGAGCACCGGCCGTTGCAAATCATTCACGGCTGGTTCGGAACGTTGGAGAAACCGGACGGCGTCGAGTTTTACAGGGACCGTTGCGGTCTCGGCGGTTTCGTCTGCAACGTCAGCGGCAAGAATTACCTCCGGGACGACGCCGAATGGACCCGCCTTGTGAACGGCGTCAAGAAAGCCCGGGAAGCCGGACTTCGCATCTGGATTTACGACGAGGACGGATATCCGAGTCTTGGAGCGGGGGGCGTCGTTCTCGACGGACACCGGGAATTGGAATCGCTCGCTCTGGTTTACGATCCGACCGCCGCGGAACCGTTTGCGGTCCGTCCCGCTTACGAATACACTCACGCTTCGAACAATTACGCCGCCGCGAGACGTTATCCGAACCCGCTGGACGCCGCCGCCACGAAACGGTTCATCGACGTCACGCATGAGCAGTACCGCAAGCATCTCGGCGACGAATTGTTCGGCCAAATCGAAGCGTTCTTCACCGATGAGCCGTCGCTCATCGCGATCAACATCGGCCAGATTCCCGAGGAGAACCGCGTTAAAGTCAAAACGGTCGATCCGCTCGACCCGAGCTTGAAACTTCTTCCGATGATCCCATGGGTCGCCGACTTGCCGGAGCGGTACAAAGCGAAATACGGCGAAGACTTGCTGACGCAACGAAAAAGCCTGTTCACCGGCGACACCCCCGAAGACCGAAAAATTCGGCAGCGGTTTTGGTGTTTGATCGGCGAACTCGACAAAGAACGGTATTACGGCCTCATTCAGGATTGGTGTCACCGAGCCGGTGCATCGGTTCCGACGCCGGAACAGCCGAATGTTCCACTCCGCTTGGCATCGTCGGGGCACGGTCTTCACGAAGAAAATCTCCTGGCGCACGTTCCATTGGACGGGAACAAATTACAAGCTCTCGCCCGAATGGACCTTCCCGGTTTGGACGAACTGAACAGCGATCCGATGGTCCCGTTTTACGGCGGTTGGAAGACGGCGGGGTTCCCCTGTTCGGCGGCGTCGATGATCGGCAAGCGGCTCGTGATGACCGAAATCAGCGACCACTCCCAGAAAAATAGCGGCGACAAAAAACCGGTCGGTCTCGCTTGGATGCAAGCCGCCGCCGCGTGGCAAGCCGCGTGGGGCGTTACGGAATTCACGCTCTATTACCGAATCGAAGACCGTGGTGAGGAGAACCATAAAAAATACTGTGAATTCGTCGGTCGTCTCAACGCCGTGCTGCGGAACGCGAAGCCGATCCGTCCGGTGCTCCTTTATTATCCGATCGAAAACCTTCAGGAAGCGTATCTTCCGACCGCTGAACCGTTTACGATGAAAACGCAATCGGAAGACGCCCGCAAAACGGTCCAGTCCATGGAACGCCTCGGCAACCATCTGACACGAACGCAGGTTCCGTTCACGATCATCGACAGCATTTTTCTTGAGAAAGCGGCGCTGAAGGGGAACGAACTGGAAATCGCCGGAAACCGTTTTCACACGCTGCTGCTTCCCGATGTCGAGCTTCCGAAAAACGTCGCCGCGAAAGTCGAAACCCTTCGAAACGCCGGGGTCCGTGTTCTCGTCGACCCCAAGGATTCCATCGTGATTCCAAACGCTCCAACATTGGACCCGAAGGGGCTGAATATCGTTCTCGGCCGCTTCGAACGGGACGGAGCCGACATTTTTCTCCTGACGAACGCCGACAAGGACAATCCCTACGAAGGTAGGCTGCGTGGCGTTTCGGCGAACGGAACCTGTTGGAATCCGGCGACCGGAGCGCAAACGCCCGTCGAAATCGTCGACGGCTCGCCGATGATTCGGCTGCAACCGTTGCAAACACTGTTGATTGTGTTGACGAAATAAAGCAGGTAGGCGACCGACCGCCGGGCGGTTGCGTGCGGTACTCCGCACTCTGAGTTTGATTCGAGTCCGGAGTACCGGACGTTGCCGCCCGGCGGTCGGCAACCTACCACATGGAAAACATTACCCTTAACTTACAATCACGATGAGCGCACCCTGGATCACCTATCGCCCTGAAATCAAAGTTTTGGACTGCACCGTTCGCGACGGCGGATTGGTCAACGGACACCAATTCAACGACGAGTTCGTTCACCAGGTTTACCGAACCTGTGTCGACGCCGGCGTCGATTACATGGAGGTCGGATACAAGAATTCCGACAAGATTTTCGCCCGTGACAAGAACGGCGCCTGGCGGTTCTGCAAGGAGGACGATGTCCGCCGCGCGATCGGCGAGGAACCGACGGACGTGAAGCTCTCGGCAATGATCGACGCCGGGAAAACCGATTGGCAGAACGATGTATTGCCGCGTGAGAAGAGCATTTTTCACACGATGCGGGTCGCGTTCTACGTTCACCAGGTCGCCGAAGCGGTCGAAATGCTCAACGACGCCCACCAAAAGGGGTACGAAGTTTGGGCGAATCTCATGGCCGCCTCGACCGCCAAGGAAGTCGAGATCGACCAATCGCTGGAAATCCTGTCGAAGACCCCGGCGTCGGTTCTCGTCGTCGTCGACAGTTTCGGCTCGATGTACGCCGAGACGGTCGAGTATCTCGTCAAGAAATATCTCCGCTATGGTCGGGAGTCCGGCAAAGAGGTCGGGATTCATGCTCACAACAATCAGCAGTTGGCGTTCGCCAACTCGATCGAAGCGGTGATTCACGGAGCGAATCGGATCGACGCTTCGATCGGCGGTTTGGGACGCGGCGCCGGAAACTGTCCGATGGAATTGATGCTCGGTTTCCTCCGCAACCCGAAGTTCAAACTGCGTCCGATTTACGCTGCCTTGGAAGAATTGATTTTCCCGTTGAAAAAGGAACTCGATTGGGGCCCCTCGCCGGAGTACTGCATCACCGGCCAGATGAACCAGCATCCTCGGGACGCCATCGAAGTTCGGGAAAATCCGAAATTGCGCGACCACTATCTGGAATTTTATGATAGAATCGTCAATGAAGGGTAATAATACACTTCATTCGATGGCAGCCGGAAGCGCAGGGTGCTCCCGCAGCGCCCGGTTTGTTGGGCTCTCTCGGTGATAAAACCGGGCGATCTCGCCGAGTACGGCTTCGCTTCCGGCTGCCATGAACCACGAACCACGATTATCATGGGAATTCGATTTTTCTGTCCGAACGGACACAAGTTGAACGTCAAGGAACATTTGGCCGGCAAGGCGGGTTTCTGTCCGGAGTGCGGCGTCCGCTTGGTGATTCCGTACCAAAGCACACGCAAAAGCAGCAAGGAACTCGGACAGGAAAAGACGGAACCCGCCCCAAACTCCGCAGCGGAGAATCCGGTGTTCAGTCTGACGCCGTCGTCCTTCTTCATCGAAGAGATGCAGCAGCAGGAAGCGACGCACCAACAGGAAGCCGCGGCGCAGGCGTTTCAGTCGTTTCAAGCACCGGTCGCTCCCACCCCGGCGCCGGAACCGGTGATCACCAATCCGATTCTCCAGGACCAGACGCGCGTCTGGTATATTCAGGTTCCGAACGGTCCGCAGTACGGCCCGGCGACGGGACTGGTCGTTCAAACCTGGCTCCAGGAACGCCGCATCGGGCCGACGATGCTCGTTTGGTGCGAAGGCTGGAACAACTGGCTCGAAGCGAAAAACGTTTTCCCGGAACTGGAATAAAACCATTGAGCCGGTACTCCGTGAATTGGCCGGTACGCCGCGACGAGCTTTATCAACATTTTGTTCAACGGACAATATCATGAAACATTCTTGGGTACTATTGTCGCTTTTTCTTTTCGTGACGATTTCGTTCAACCTCTGCGAGGCACAGGAGACGACGCTTCGTGTCATGACCTTCCACATCCGATCCGCCGAAACCGCGGACGGAAAACTCAATATGGATCGAATCGTCGCAACGATCCAAAAAGGAAATCCCGATCTGCTGGCGCTTCAGGGAGTGGATCGCAACACCAAGCGATCGAATCGAACGGATCAGGCGAAGTATTTGGCGGCTCAACTCAAAATGAACTACGTGTTCGCCAAAACGCAGAACGAAGACGGCGGTGAAACCGGCAACGCCATTCTTTCCCGCTTCCCGATCGGCCAGTACAAAATGCTCGATCTTCCCCGCCAGGGAAACAGCGAACGGGGCGTTCTCGTGGCGTTGATCAACATCGGCAAAGGAAAAAAGGGGAAGGAAATCCGTTTCGTCAGCACGGCCCTTGGTGGCGGAAACAGCGGTCAAATACGGCAACTGGAAAAAATGAACGATTATTTGTTCATCGAAGGTGAAAAAACTCCGGTCATCCTCGGCTGTCACCTTTACATGAAAAAATCGGATGCCAAGTCGGTCGGCGAAATACAAAAGCGGTGGACGGACGCCTTTGACGTGACTCCGGAAAGTACCGCCGAAAACGATCAAAAAATCAAAGACGCCATCGATAAACGAGGCTCCTACATTTTCTTCCGTTCGGATGATCCGTTCAAAGCCGAGGAGCGGCAAGCGTTGATCGATCCGATGCTGTCGTATCCCCCCGTTCTTTCCGTGCTGACCCTGACCCAATAAAGGACGCGATTTTCTCTCGACTTCGGGGGTATCTCTTGATCATGCAAGGCTTCCGCTTCACTTCATGAGGAAACGCCATGGCGGATATTCGACCTTCGGATATTTACGGTGACAAGGTTTCGCGGGATACAACCCTGCCGGCATGGGAACTCAAGCCCATTTCACCGCCGGGGAAACCGAGAGAGGTGAAGCCGGTTTCATGGAGGGAAATGTTCGCCGCCGTCTTGGCTGTCGTTTTGGCGGATACGACGATTTACCATGGAGCGGGCTTCGCCGGAATCGCCGTTCTTTTGATCGGGTTGGCGGTCCTCATTTGGCTCGGCGTCGCCCGACCCCGATTCTCTGGGGGGGCGTTGTTTTTCGCGGTATTGATTCTTTGCGTCTCCGCAAAACTGCTCTGGTGCGGATTCCCGTCGACCGCTTGCTTGGGAGGCGTGATCGTCCTGATTTTCGGAGCGATTCAAGGGGGAACGCCGCTTCGGATTGCGGAATTATGCCGTTATCCGGTCGAATCGCTTTTATCCGGCGGTCTCCGATTGAACGAGTATGGTCGTTTCCTCTCACAACGGAGCCTGCCGTCGCTGGTCGCAAGCCTGACGATTCTTCTTCCGTTCGGTGCCCTGCTCATTTTCGGAACGATTTTTGTGCTGGCGAATCCCGATCTTGTCGAGATGATCCGGCAATGGCTCAACGATATCGGCGATTTTTTGTCCCGATTCATAAATTGGCTGCCGGACATCGTGCAAATTCCGTTCTGGCTGCTCTGTGCGTGGTGCATCGCCGGACTTCTCTGCCCCCAACGTCCTTGGAGCGATGGGAACGACGCCGACGATTCCATAACGTCGCCGACAACGGAAACGGTTTCCCCGGAACGCTCGCCGTATTATGCGGCATGCCGCAACACGCTTCTTGTCGTGATCGCCCTGTTTACGGTTTATCTCGTCTTCGAATTCAAGACGCTCTGGTTCCGCCGTTTTCCCGAAGGGTTCTGCTATTCCGGATACTCCCATGAAGGGGCGGCGTGGCTGACCGCGGCGCTCGGTGTCAGCACGGTGATTCTTTCATCGGTCTTTCGAGGCAAGATGCTCCACGACCCACGCATCGGAACGCTTCGCTGGTTGGCGTGGGTTTGGTCGTTCCTCAACATCGTGCTTGCGGTCGCGGTGTTCAATCGGCTTTCGATTTACATCGGCTTCAACGGCATGACGCGGATGCGGGTGATCGGCATGCTCGGCATGACGGCGGTGCTGATCGGTTTCGTTCTTGTCGTCCGAAAAATCGCCGCCGGAAAATCGTTCGACTGGCTGCTCTCCCGATTCGTCTGGACGGTCTTGGCGATGGCGTTTCTGAACGGCGTGCTCCCCGTCGATTGGCTCGTCCATCGGTATAACGTGTCGAGAATCATGCATGGCGATCTCGCTCCGTCGGTTCAGATCAGCGCCCACCCTTGCGGGAGCGAAGGATACCTGACGTTCTTTCCGTTGCTGAATTGCGACGACGAAATCATTCGGGAAGGAATCCGGGCGCATCTCGCGAACAAGCTCCGGGAACTCGAATCGTCGCCCTTGCGTTGGCCGAACGATGAGTTGGCGATCGTCAGGAAAAAACCGTACGATTGGACGCGATTCCAGGCGGCCGACGCTCTTTTACATCAACGACTGGACGCCGGTCGATACCGATTCGACGACTACCTTAAAAACCGTAACGATGCGGACGCCGCTTTCAAACGGTTCGCCGATTACGCTTATCGCTGGTACTGATCTTTCCAACAATCGAACTTCCCATGAAATACGCCGCTCCATTTTTCGTGTCGTTTTTTATTTTCGCAACGATTTCACTCGGAGCCGATTCGTTCGGAGCCGGGCAACCGCCGAACCTGAAATTTCGGGAAGTTCCGTTCACGGCGGTCCATTTCGACGACGACTTCTGGTCGCCGCGAATGAAAACGAATCGGGAAGTTTCGATTCCGCACAATTATCAATGGTGCGAGGATACCGGCCGCTTCACGAATTTCGCCAAAGCCGCGAAACTTCTTCCGGGTGAATTCCAGGGTATTTATTTCAACGATTCCGATGTTTACAAACTTTTGGAGGGAACGGCGTATTGTTTGGCCGACCATCCGGACAAAAACCTCGAAAAGAAAGCCGACGACGTGATCGCGTGGATCGCCGCCGCCCAACAGCCCAATGGATATCTCAATTCGTATTACGAGTTGAAGGAACCGGACAAAAAATGGACGAATATCACGAAGCACGAACTGTATTGCTGCGGACATCTCATTGAAGCGGCCGTCGCTTACAAACGCGCCACGGGAAAAGATGCGCTGCTGAACGTCGCCGAGAAATTCGTCGACCACATCATCGACGTGTTCGGTTCCGAGAAAAAAACGAAATTCGAGGTTCCTGGACATGAGGAAATCGAGCTTGCCCTCATAAAATTGTACGATTTAACGAACAAGGAAAAATATCTGAAACTCGCGGAGCAGTTCGTCGACGTTCGCGGCGACCAATCGAAGCGGGGAGACAAGATTCACGGTTCGTACGATCAGGATCACCAACCGATTCGGGAACAGTCGGAGATCGTCGGACACGCCGTTCGAGCGGTGTACCTTTATTCCGGCGTCGCCGATGTCGCCGCTTATACGGGGGACAAGGGCTTGATCGCCGCGATGGATCGGCTCTGGAACGACGTTGTCAACAAGAAAATGTACATCACGGGAGGAATCGGCGCCCGACATCAGGGTGAGGCGTTCGGCGACGCTTACGAACTTCCGAATCGGACGGCGTACTGCGAAACCTGCGCGGCGATCGGCTTGACGTTCTGGGCTCATCGAATGAACCTGCTGCACGGCGACGCGAAATACGCCGACGTCATGGAGCGGGCGATCTACAACGGTGTGCTGTCCGGCATCGGAAGGGACGGCAAGAGCTTTTTCTACGTGAATCCGCTTGAGAGCGTCGGCAACCATCATCGGCAGCCGTTCTTCGATTGCGCCTGTTGTCCTACCAATGTTGTACGTTTTGTCTCCTCGCTCCCGGGATACCAGTACGCCGTCGACAACGACGGCGCGCTCGTCGTTAACCTTTTTGTTGCAGGAAAAGCGACCATTGATCATCCGACGCTGGGAAAATTCGATGCCGAAATGAAAACGAGCTATCCGTTCGACGGCAATGTTCAAATCTCTTTTTTGAATTTGAAAGAGAAATTGAACGTCAAAATGCAAATCCCTGAAGCGGTCGATATAAAAAAGGTCTTTACGGAAAAAGTCGTCTTCGACAAAAAAGGATATTATTGTCCGGTAATATCGCCTCAATCCCCCGAGCTGAAAATCGACTTTCCGCTGGAGCCGAAGCGGATGGTCGCCAATCCGAAGGTCGTCGCGGATCGAGGCCGGGTCGCGATTCAACGGGGCCCGCTGGTTTACTGCTTCGAACAATGCGACAACGAGGTCCCCGTCAATCAAATCCATTTAGCCGGTACTCCGCGCTTCCAAGAGGAATTCCGCAAGGACCTGCTCGGCGGAATCACGGTCCTGAAATGCAAGAACGCCGACGGTCGGGAACTGACGGCGATTCCGTATTACGCTTGGGATCACCGTCAGCCCGGTCCGATGGCCGTCTGGGTGCGGCAACAGGGACTCACAAAGACACAGCCCGATTGGAAAGACAATACCCTGTACACGGAACTCGATCCGTCAATCCTCACCGACACGGAAGACGCCCCGGAAACGACGGTGACCGCTTCGTTCTGCCGCGACAATGATTCGATCGACGCCATGATCGACGGGCTGGAGCCAAAGAACTCGAACGATCACGACATTCCCCGCATGACGTTCTGGGACCACAAATCGACGAAGGAGTGGATCGAACTCGACTTCGGCGTCAAGAAAAAAATCTCGAAGTCGTCGATCTATTGGTTCGACGACACGGGAAAAGGGGGCTGCCGTATTCCGAAGAGCTGGACGCTTTCCTATCGGGACGGCAACGATTGGAAGGTCTTGAAAACGATCGACGCCCCGAAAAAGGACGCTTACGATACGGTGGAATTCGACGCCGTGGAAACGGCCGGCCTGCGAATCGACCTTCAGCTCCGGGAAAATTTCTCCGGCGGCGTCCTCGAATGGAAATCGGAGTAATGACTCAATCCTCACGGCACCTCCGAAACGCTCCTCCGGATTGTCGACGGACTCAAGATATGATACGATATCTCCCATGTCACAACGAGTCAAACAAAGCATTCTGAACGCCGCCGAGTTTTTCGGCGTCAACCGATTTTTTCGGGAACGCTCCCGGAATCGTCTCCTCGGTCTCTGTTATCACGGCGTGCTCGGCGACGACGCTCCGTTCGACGACCCGCGGACCCGTATCGCCGTCTCGCAGTCGAGTTTTCGGCGGCACATGGAGGAACTCCGTGAAAACTGGAACCCGATTTCGCTTTCCGAAATCGACCGCTTGTTCCGCAACGGCGAACCGATTCCGGAACAATCCGTTTTCGTAACATTCGATGACGGATTTTTGAACAATTTAACCCACGCGGCACCGATCCTGAATGAGCTCGACATTCCCGCCACGGTATTCCTGACGAGCGGGCTGATCGAAACCGGCGACACGATTTGGCCGCTCGAACTGGTCGAACGGATCATCGCTTGGTATGGCAACGACTTGCCGCTGCCGGCGGAGCGAGGAACGCTGAAGCTCCCGACCGAGCCGAAGGAACGGATCGCCGCCGCCATCGGCGTGATGAGCCGCTGCAAATCGCTCTCCGCCGAACAGCAGGCCGAATACGTCGAACGGATTACCCGGAAGACCGTCTTTCAAACGACGGAGTACTGGCAGTACGAACTTTACCGGATGCTCGGTTGGCAGGACGCCCGGCAACTGCGGGAACTCGGAATCGAACTCGGCGCCCATACCGTGTCGCATCGCAACCTTGCAAAACTGCCGGTCGATGAAATCCGCCGCGAACTTCAGGGAAGCAAAGAACGGATCGAGAAAGAACTCGGAATCGACTGTTTTGCGATTGCTTATCCCTTCGGCAGCCGCGACACTTTTTCCGATTCGGTCATCAGTGTTGCCAAGGAACTCGGATTCCGCCTCGGCATGACGCTCTGCATGAAACGGAACACGGAGCACCCCGACCCGATGCGTCTGGATCGAATTTGCGTAACGGGTGATACGACGATGGCGTCGTTCCGTTCGCTGATCTCCGGTTGGCGCGGCAATTAATCCCACCTACGAGCCGTGATCGGCGATCCCGACTTTCCCATGAACGATATCGACGTCAACATTATCCGCACGGAAACGAAATTTCTCGCTCTTCGGGACGTTTGGAACGAACTTGCGGCGGATTCCGAATATCCGAACATTTTCACGTCGTTCGATTGGCAGCGCCTTTGGTGGGATTGGTTCGGCAAAAAATCGTTGCACGGCGAATTGTTCGTCCTCACGGTCCGCAAGGGAAACGAACTTCTCGGAATCGTTCCGTTCTATCGTCGCCGCCGGAATCCGCTGCTCTGCATGGGGAAGCATCTCCACTTGATGGGATACGGCGGCAAGACCTGCCCCGAGTATTTGGGGCCGCTCGTCCGTAAGGGAAACGTCGACGTCGTCGCCGAAGCAACGGTCGAATTTTTGAAACAAAATCCATCGGAATGGGACTCGATGTTTTTGGAAGACTATGCTCTCGACGATCCGGGAACCGTTGCGCTGGCGAATCGGCTCCGGGGGGCGTTCGCGGAACACGGCGGGCCGGGGGAAGGTCGCTTGATCGTCCCCTTAACGGACGATTTCGAAGATTACATGAAGACGCTCGGCCCGAGTACCCGGAAGCAACGGCGTAAACGCTTCAACCAAGCGATCACACGACACGGCGCAAGAATCGACTATCCGGACGAAAAAGCACTCGACGCCGCGTTTCCGATCCTTGTCGACTTGACGACGAAAACCCGTGAACGTCGCGGTGAAGCGAATCCGTTCCACGATCCGATTTACGCCGGGTTTCATCGGGAGCTTTTGGCATGTCTTTTGCCGCAACACAAAGCGTTGCTGGGAATTCTCTATCTCGATGAACGTCCGGCGGCGATCGGCTACTGTTTTCTTCTCGGCAATAAATGCTACGCTTACCAGTCGGGATTCTCGACGGAGTTCGAAGGAAGCCCCAGCGACGTCTGCCAACAGTTCATCATGCGTCGCCTGACGACGGAACACGTTACGGAATTCGATCATCTGCGTGGGTTGGAGTCGTACAAGGAATCGATCGCCAAGGATTTGCGTCAAACTCGCTGGACGTTTTTCTTCCGGAAACGGGGGCTCGGTTTTTTTCTCCGCCTGCTTTTGGATAAAATCGCGAGACCGCTTGTACGTCGGCTGCGGGCATGGAAGAACAGCCCCTCGACGCCCAAGCCGCAGGAAACACCGGACGAAACCGAGGCGAAAAACGAGCCGACCGCTTGCCGGGAACCCGCCGAATAAGATATACTTAGGCTTTCGCTGAAAAGGCAAAAACGTCAAGCGAAATCCAGAGCCCGCTAACCTTCCGTAAGACCATGATCGACCAAACACCGCTGCTGACCCCGGAAGAAATTCGCCCGATTTCCGACAAAATCAAAGGGCTCCTCGCCGAACTCGACCGCATCCTGTTGGGACGTCCGGCGCTGCACCGGATGGTCGTGATCGGAATCCTGAGTCGCGGACATGTTCTGTTGGAAGGGGTTCCCGGCGTCGGAAAGACCGCGCTGATCAAAGCGCTCGGCGACCTGTTCGGCTTGACGTTCAGCCGCGTCCAGTTCACGCCGGACCTGATGCCGGGGGATATTCTCGGAACGAATATCCTCCAGGAAACCGAAGGGGGACGCCGCGAGATGGCGTTCCAGGCCGGACCGATTTTCACGAACATCCTCTTAGCGGACGAAATCAACCGCGCCTCGCCGAAAACACAGTCCGCACTCCTCGAAGCAATGCAGGAACGTTGCGTGACGCTGCTCGGACAAACCCGACCGCTGCCGAAACCGTTCTTCGTCCTGGCGTCGCAGAATCCGATCGAGCTGGAAGGAACCTATCCGCTCCCGGAAGCGCAGCTCGACCGATTTCTGTTCAAATTGCACGTCGAGATGCCCGCCGCGAATGTGCTTCAGGACATCATCACGTCGCGGCGGCACGGAACGCCTCCGGAAACGAAAGAAGTGTTCACCGCCGAGTCGCTCCAGGAGGTTTTTACGTCACAGGAACGGATTTTCCTTCCGACGGCGGTTGCGAATTACGTTGCGAGACTCGTTTCGGCAACACATCCGGACTCGCCGGACGCTCCGCGTCTTGTTCGGGATTATGTAACGTTTGGAGCGTCCCCGCGTGCCGCGATTGCCATGGCGGAAGCGGCGCGAACGGCGGCGCTGTTGAACGGTCGACCCTCCGCGGGATTCGAAGACGTCCGGTTCGTCGCTGCCGCGGTACTCAATCACCGTTTGCTGCTCGGATACAAGGCCCGTATGGACAAGGTCGACGCCCTTGCCGTCGTCAAAGGGATTCTCGCCGATGTCAAAGAAGTCGACGCCGATCTCCCGAGCGATATCCGGATGCAGAAAAATTCGTAACGGAAACATTCGCTGAACGAACGGTTCGTTTTTCGAGAAGAAGTTGTTTTACCGTCGAATGGGCTTGTAGGCGTGCAAATGCAGGTTTGCGATAATTGTTTTGATTGGTTTTCTTTGAGCACATGACGAGGTTGCTTCATCAGGGGACAACGATCAAGCCGCCGCTTGATCACGCGAGGCTCAAACGTCCCGGTCGGTCCGGGATCGTCAAGTCGCTCCAATACCCAAGCACACAAGACAGCGATTCCGCACGA